>NZ_VITO01000004.1:0-377545 GCF_007828025.1 Nitrospirillum bahiense | reverse complement strand
ACCCCATCTGCGACCTCCTGTCCAACTCACTGAGAACGTTGGAAAGTCGCACTTCGTTTTTGAGTCCACCCGCCTACATACCAAAAACCGATAAGTAAGATTATGGAAATTAATAACTGAATTCTCCAGGATGTGGATGTCGTGCCATGGTGTTCGGCCGGCCGCCGGCTTGCATCGATTTGCACTCATTTATTCGACAGCGGTCGGCAAAAGTGCCGACAATGGCCCGGGATCAATCCGGGGATGAAATCATGCTGACCGTCGTACCGGGGCCCGCCACCGCTTGCGCGCGGCGCCGGGATGAGATTACCACCTTGCTGCGCAACGCCCTGACTCTCCTGGACAATGACAGCGCCGCCGCGGCCACCTGCCTGCAGCGGGCGGCGGATATGCTGCGCGACCTGACGGTCGATGCGCCGCCGCTCGCCGGCAGCTTGGTGCCTTGGCAGATGCGCCGGGTCGAAACGTACATCCATGACCATTTGGCCGCGCCCATCCGTATCCGTGACGTGGCGGTGCTGGTCCGCCTCAGCACCAGCTATTTCTCGCGCGCCTTCCGCATCACCTTCGGCGTGCCCTTCACCCAATACGTCATCCATCGGCGCATGGAACAAGCCAAGCACCTGATGACGAGCACGGCGGAACCGCTCTCCCACATCGCGCTGACCTGTGGCTTGGCCGACCAGGCGCACCTGACACGGCTGTTCCGGCAGACCATGGGGGTGACGCCGGCAGCCTGGCGGCGTCGCGTGCAGCAGGAATCCCCCGATCAGCGCCCTGATCCGCGAGCCGACGCGACGGCCACCGGCGAACCGCAGGCCGCCTGATCGGCCCATCCGGCACCGGCAAAATAATCTCGAGAGGTCCGAGGGCCCGTGGTGCTATAGAGGCGCCATCATCCCTTTAGGACCACCCCCATGGATTCCGTCGAACAGCGCCTTATCGACCTGGAGATGCGCATCACCCACCATGAGCGCATGGCGGAGGAACTGTCGCAGGTGGTGGCGGACCAGGGCCAGATGATCGACATGCTGACCGCCCGCGTGCGCCGGCTGCTGGCCCGCCTGCAGGAGGCGGAGGGAGGCTGGCGCCCCTCCCCCCAGGACGAAAAGCCGCCGCCGCATTACTAAGACGCTTTACTGGAATCACCAGCCACATCCGCCGCGTCTTCGCGCCATTGTCTTGAGGATATCCCACCGATTTCGCCGCCAGCGTCCACGTCATCCGTGGCAAGCTGACGGCGGAATCCATACATGCTTGGGGACATGCTCGAGGCCGACATCCCGGGCATGTCGCCACCGACCGAGGGAGCGTGCCCCATGACCGCCTGGCCCAACCGCCGCATCCTGGACCTGTTCGGCATCGATCATCCCATCCTGCAGGCCCCCATGGCCAACGCCAGCACGCCGGCGATGGCGGTGGCGGTCAGCGCGGCGGGCGGGCTGGGCGCCCTGCCCGGTGCCCAATACACCCTGGACGGCCTGAAGGCCGCGGTAGCCGAGGTGCGGCACGGCACCAGCCGGCCCTTCAACCTCAACTTCTTCTGCCACACCCCGCCGGTGCCGGACCCGGCCCGCCTGATGGCATGGCGCGCCCGGCTGGCGCCCTATTATGTCGAGTTGGGCCTCGATCCCGCCGACACGCCTCCGGTCGGCGGCCGCACGCCCTTCGACGCCGATTTCTGCGCCCTGGTCGAGGAGGTGAAGCCGGCGGTGGTCAGCTTCCATTTCGGCCTGCCCGGCAAGTTGCTGGTCGAGCGGGTGAAGGCCACCGGCGCCAAGGTCATCGCCTCCGCCACCACGGTGGCGGAGGCGCGCTGGTTGGAACATCACGGCGTCGACGCCGTCATCGCCATGGGGCTGGAGGCCGGCGGCCACCGGGGCAACTTCCTGTCGGACGACATGGCGACGCAAGTCGGCACCTTCGCCCTGGTGCCTCAGGTGGCGGACGCCGTCTCGGTCCCCGTCATCGCCGCCGGCGGCATCGCGGATGCGCGTGGCATCGTGGCCGCCCTGGCTCTGGGCGCCTCCGCCGTGCAGATCGGCACCGCCTACCTGTTCTGTCCGGAGATCAAGATTCCCGAGGTGCACCGCCAGGCGCTGGAGAGCGCCACGGATGACGGCACCGCCCTGACCAACCTGTTCACCGGCCGCCCCGCGCGTGGCCTCATCAACCGTCTGATGCGCGAGGTCGGCCCCCTGTCCGACGCGCCCACCGCCTTCCCCACCGCCGGCGGGGCCCTCGCCCCCCTGCGCGCCAAGGCCGAGGCGGTCGGATCCGGCGATTTCACCAACCAATGGGCCGGCCAAGCGGCGCGCCTGGGCCGCGCCCTGCCCGCCGGCGACCTGACGCGGGCGCTGGCGGCGGAGGCGCTGGCCCGCCTGGGCGCCCATCAGATCAGCGGCCGCTGAGCGTCAGCGGGACCGTCAAGCTGAGCGCCAGCGGGGGGGGCCATCTGGACGGCCGTCACCGGCACGTGAGGACGTGGTCTTTGTTGATTTTACAGGGATGGAGCAGGGTGCCCAGGTAGCGCTGGTCCAGTGTCGTGCCGGTGTTCATCTCCGGCAGGCGCAGGTATTTGTCCTCCTTATCCGCGCCCAGATACGTTTCCAGGTGATTGAAACGCCAGGTCTCCGCCTCCTCCCGCAGGAACTGCTCCTGTTCCAGGGGATCAGGTAGGATGAAATGCGGCGCCTGGATGATGATTTCGGGGGTGGATGGTTCGGGGGGCCTGGGGGCCGGCGCCGGTTGCGGGTCGGCCTTGGGCACTGCGGGCGCCAAGGTGATCTGCGGCGGGGGTACGGACGGGGGTGCAAGTGGAGGCGTTGACGTCGGGGATTGCGCCAGGACGGAGTCAGCCACGAACAGCAGTAAGACACCCACAAAATACCGCCACCGCGCACGCCGCATGCCACGCCCCATCCACTGCCCATTCCTGTGGTCAGTGAACCATGCCGACCGGGGCCGCACAACCATCCGCGCTTTCACCGAAAAGAAAACGCGCGCCGAACGGGTGCCGGCGCGCGTCAGGGAGGTGGAGCACAAATGAAGGGTCTCATGAGGCTGGAAAGAACCGGGGCGCCGCCTCACCCGCGTCCCGGCTTTTAAAAAGCGCTCAGTATTTGAAGGAGAAGCCGGCCTCATAGATGCGGCCGGTGCAGTTGTAGTAGTTCAGGCGGTTGACCGAGCCGACGTACTGGTCATTACACTCGTTCGTAAGGTTGATGGCATTGAACATAAAGGTCAGGCGCTCATTGACGGCGTAGGAGGACGCGAAGTCCACGTTCATGGTGGAGTTGGTGCCTTCCACGTCGTTGCCATTGCGGCCCGGCACCTGTGTCAGGTAGCCGCTGCGGTAGGCGGCGGAGATGCGGGCGCTGAACACCTTGTCGTCGTAATAGAGCGTGCCGTTGTAGGCGTTCTTCGACAGGCCCACCAGGTCGGCCAGGGTGGTGGTGGTCGAGGTCGCCGCCAGCAGGTAATTGATGCGGCTTTGCACATAGGTGTAGTTCAGCAGGATGCCGAAATTGCTCCAGAAGTCCGGCAGGAAGCTGAACGGCTGCTGGAAGTTCACCTCCAGGCCCTTCAGGTCGCCGCCCTTGGTGTTCACGGGCGTGCTGAAGGTGAACACCTCGCTGCCGGTCAGGCCGGTGCCGTTCAGCAGGCTGAGCGGCAGCCCTGAGCTGTTGTAGACCTTGTTTTCGCTCAAGGTCTGCACATAGCTGTTGATGTCCTTGTAGAACAGGCCCAGCGAGATCAGGGCGCCGGGCTGGTAGTAGTATTCGAAGGACACGTCGGCGGTGTTGGCGCGGATGGGCTTCAGATAGGGGTTGCCCGAGGTCACCGTGCGGTTGGTGCCGGCCACATTGACGCTGCCGCCGGGGTTCAGGCCACTGAGGTCGTTGCGCACCATCACCTTGGCCAAGCCCAGGCGCACCAGGAAGTCGTCCGTGACGTCGCCCACCAGGTTCATGGACGGCAACACATCATGATAGTCCGTGCCCACGGTCACCCATGTGGGCGTGCTGCCCACCGCCTGATAGCCGGATGAGTTCTGGTCGGTGGTGACAAAGCGCACGCCGATGTCGCCGCGGATGGGCAGGCCCAGACGGTCGGTCTTGAAGTTGGCCTGGGCGTAGCCACCGTAGTCCTTTTCCTCCACCGCGTAATTGCTGCCCAGCGAGCCGGTGCCCGTCTGGCTGACGGAGAAGGTGCCGGTCTTGCTGTAGATGTTCAGCGCGTTGGCGAAGGCGTCGATGTCGGCCACCAGCCAGTTGGTGGGCGTCCCCGCCGGGGCGAAACCACCGACGCCGCCGCCGATCTTGGTCAGGCTGGCCAGGCTGACGCCCGCCGGCAGGTTGGGAACGGCGATTTCCGAGGCGCGGGTCTTGTTGTAGGTGGAGAAGGTGAAGTCCTTGAACTGGAAACCGGCCTTCAGCGTCAGCTCGTTGCTGATGTCGTATTCGAAATCCAGGTCGCCGTTGCCGTAGGTGTTCTGCGTGCCGTTGGGTCGCAGGCGGATGTTGGACAGGCCGTTCACCAGGCTCCAGTTCGCCGGGTTGGTGACGTCGAAGCCATAGGACAAGACCGGCAGCCGGCTGTTGGCGCGGTAGTCGTAGGAGTAGCCGTTGCTGCCAGTGCGATCCAGGGTGATGGTCGTCTGCACCGGGTTGTTGAAGGCGGAGACGGAATAGCCGCCCAACGCGTTCATACGGAAGCTGGGGGAGAAGCTGTGCTTGATGTTCAGCGTTTCCTGGCCGAACTGCGTGCTGAGCACGTCGTAGCGCGCCTCCGACCGGATGCCGACATTGTTAAAGGTGCCGGCGATCAGGTTGCCGTTGGCGTCCAGGGTGCCGGAGGCGATCTGCATGACCGGCTTGCCGGTGACGATGCTGCCCACCGTGGTGCGCGCCTGGCTGAAGCTGATGGCCTCCAAGTCGTTTTCCGAGCGGGTGCCCCACAGGTCGGAGAACACGCCGTCCAGGCTGATCTCGGTATCCTCGTCCGGCTTCCACTGCAGCGAGGTCACCAGGCCAGCGCGGCTCTGGTTGTAGTCATAGACGCTGTAGCGCGGGATGCGCGGCATGAAGACGTTGGGGGCGTTGACGGCGGACAGCGAGGACGGCGCCGTGACACCGCCATTGTAGCTGCCCGAGGCGTTGGAGGCGTTGGACGCCCAGCGCGTGGTCTCGGAGCTGAGCTGCTGCGTGTCGCGTCTGGAATAGGACAGGCCCACCAGGAATCCCAGCTTGCCGTCGGCGAAGGTGTCGCTGACCAGCACGGCGCCGTTGGGCTCCTTGCTCTTGTTCTGATCGTTGTAGGTGGCCTTGCCGTTGATGGCCAGCTTGAAGCCGCCAAAGTCCAACGGATGGGGGCTGGACAGATCGACGCCGGCGCCCAGCGAACCCTCCTCCTGGTCCGCCGACTGCGTCTTATGGACGGTCAGGTTGCTGAACAGGTCGGAACCGAAGACGTTGAAGTCGAAGGCGCGGGAGCGGTTGTTGCCGCCCTGGGCGTCGGAGCTGCCGGTGGTGGCGATGGCGTCCATGCCGTTGATGCGCACGCGGGTGAAGGCCGGCCCCAGGCCGCGCACCGAAATCTGCCGCCCTTCGCCCGCGTCGCGGGTGATGGCGATGCCGGGGATGCGCTGCAGGGATTCAGCCAGGTTCTTGTCGGGGAACTTGGCGATGTCTTCCGCCACGATGCTGTCGACCACACCGGAGCTTTCACGCTTGGCCTGCAGGGCCACGTTCAGGCTGCGGCGGAAGCCCGAGACGATGATTTCCTCCAGCCCATCGCCGCCGCCCGGGGCTGCCGTTTCGCCTTGGGGCGCCGACTGCGGCGCCTGGGTCGCCTGTTCGGCCGGCGCCGCGGGTTGCCCCGCCGCCTGGTCGGCGGCATGGGCAGCACCAGTTCCCCCCGCTGCCAAGGCCAGCAGCAACGCCACCTGGGACACGCGGGTGGACAGTGTGTGGCGCCGCGTCCGGCTCACGCTCTTGAGCATTTGACGTAATCCTCCGTTCAACCTTGTTGTTTTGCTTTGCCGGCCCGTGTGCCCGGGGAAGCACCGGCCGGTTGTTCCCCCGGCCCGGAGTGTTCCCAGAAAAACCAGACGTTGTCGCCTGGTCATGTCACCCGTCCGACCTCCCCGTCCCGTCCGGCCCATTATTGGGACCGGTGTCATTTTTAATGCGCAGGTAACAGCCGGCCGCAGGCCCGCCATGAACGAGCGCTGTCAGGCGGTGTCAGTGGCGCGCCAGCGGCCGCCGGGCCCCCGGATATCCAGATCGTGCGTTTTGAAAAGTCGATCGGGCGCGGCAGCCGCCAACGGCGCCCCAGCCCATGCCCCTGCGTGATGGCATTCCCACACCCTCCCATTATGTCGGCGTCTTTGAAGCCTGTTTGGCCATCGCCGTTGTTCCTAAAATGACACCGGTTACCGGCCGATGCAAGCACCAAGAGTTGTCCGCAGGCGCCGTCTTGTTCCTGGTAAGGCCATCCCCGGCGAACTGTCAGGGAATGCACTATCTTACCGACGCTCAGGTCCCCTGCTGGGTGAAAGGCACCCGGGCGAAAAGCCGCCGCTCGGCCCCGCGCGGGTCCTGTTCCAGGCGCCAGTCCAGATCAAACACCATGGTCTCGCGACCCGACAGGGTATAAGGCGTCCAGCGCGGCGCACCACCGGCATTGGGATCGCCCGTGCGGGCAAAGGCGATGAAGGCGTTGCTCATCCGCTCCGCCATGAGTCGGGCATCGGCATTGTCGGTCGACAGCGAGTCGGGCACCCCGGTGTTGTCGAACACCAGGGGAATGTCCAGCGTATGCGGCGCCCGCCATTTGCCGCCATCCTTGGGCGAGCCCCAGTTCAGTTGATAGGCGTAGGTCGGCGCCGCGCCCTTTCCCCCCGCCCCTTGGCCTAACGCTTGCGCCTGGATGGCGCGCGCCTCAGCCTCCATCACCGCGGCGCGCCAGGAGCGGCCTGCCGTGGTGGCGGAGAAGAAGACGTCGCTAGGGCTGTAGTCCGGGTATAGGCGGCGATACTCCGCCACCACCAGGTCGGGGTTGATGTCCACCCGCATATGCTTGGCCAATAGGGCCGGCACCTGGTCCCAGGCCAGCGTGAAGGTGGACGGATCGCTCCCACCGATCAGCAGCCGCGTCTCGTCATGGGTGTTGCCGATGATCATGGGGATGCCGGCCGACTGCGCCGGGGCGTCCGGATAGAAGGGATGGCGGGCCAGCACCTGGTCATCCAGCACGGGCCCCCAGTACAAGCCGCCCATGCCTTGGCCGGCCACGCCATGGATGGGATCGGCGGCGTTCAGGGCAGCCAGCAGCTTTTCCACCGGCAGGGTGGCTGCCTCGGCCGCGCGCTCCGGCGTCAGGCCCAGGGCTTCCAGATAGGTCCTGGCGCGGGCGGTCGCGTTTAACGGTCCCGAGGCGGTGACCTGCTGGCCGCTCATGGTGGCGGCGCGATGGAACAGGCCCTGGGCCGCCGGCGTGCCCATCAGGGTGGCGATCTTGGCGCCGCCGCCGGACTGGCCGAACAGCATGACGCGGCCGGGATCGCCGCCGAACGCGGCGATGTTGTCGCGCACCCAGTGCAGCGCCAACACCAGATCCAGGATGCCGACATTGCCAGACTGGGCGTAGGCCGGCCCGGCCAGGCGGCCCAAATACAAATGGCCGAAGGCGTTCAGACGGTGGTTCAAGGTCACCACCACCACGTCGCCCCGGTGAGCCAGGCGCGTGCCATCATACAGCGCGTCGCTGCCGGAGCCGTGGGAATAGGCGCCACCGTGGATATAGACCATGACCGGCCGGTTGCCGCCGGCCTTGGCCTCCGGCGTCCAGACGTTCAGGAACAGGCAGTCCTCGGACTGCGGTTCATCGAACCGCGTCTGGGGACACGCGGCGCCGTAGGCCAGGGCGTCCTTGACCTCACGCCAGGGGGCCGGCGGCTGCGGCGCCTGGAAACGGCGGGGGCCGGTGTCGGCGCCGTAGCGGATGCCCTTGAATACCTGGACGCCATCGTAGCGGGTGCCGCGCACCCGGCCGTAGGCGGTGGTCACCACCGGATCGGAAGCGGCCCAGGCCCGCGCCGGCAGGGTCAGCGCCGCGGCGGCGGCCATACCCAATCCCAGCGCCTCTCGGCGATCGAATGATGACAAGGAAACGCGACTTTCCGCTTGGCGGAACGGTCGACCCGGGTTCATGCTTCCTCCCACGTCCTTTTATAGCCGAAGATCAAGAATAGGGAGGACACCATGGATGCCACCCGTCCAGACCTCGGACCGATATATGACACCGGTTTCCATGCTCTTGTGAAGAGGACTTTTGCGGCGGGTGTCGTTTGGGCTGTCCTGGTGACCGTGCTTCAGGGTGCCGCCCTGGCCGATGATCTGCCCACCCCCTTCCCCATCTGGCCCGCCGGCGTGGGCCCGGGATCGGAGGGGGTGACGGTACAGGAGACGGTGGTGGAGCGTAGCGCCGATCCCGCCACCCTGCACGACCGCTACACCACGGGCATCACCCGGCCGCACCTGTCGCTCTACCGCCCGGCCCACCCCAACGGCACCGCCCTGCTGGTGATGCCGGGCGGCGGCTACCTCCGGGTGGTGGTGGACAAGGAGGGCGATGAGATCGGCCGGCGCCTGAGCGCCGCTGGGATCACCGTCTTCGTCCTGACCTACCGCCTGCCCGGTGACGGCCATGTCCATGCCGCCGACGTGCCCCTGCAGGACGCGCAGCGCGCCCTGCGCCTGATCCGCGCCCGGGCAGCGGAATGGGGGGTGGACCCGCGCAAGGTAGGCGCCATGGGCCTGTCGGCGGGTGGCCATGTGGCGGCCGGCCTGGGCACGCGGTTCGACGCGCCCGTCTACGCCCCTCAGGACGCGGTGGACCGGCAGAGCGCCCGGCCCGACTTCCTGGCCCTGGTCTACCCGGTGGCCAGCATGGATCCGGCCATCGCGCACAAGGGATCGCGCGCCCGACTGCTGGGCGACGATCCCACCCCGGCGCAGGACGCCGCCTACTCCACTGAGCGCGCGGTCACCGCCCAGACCCCGCCCACCTTCCTGCTGCACGCCGACGACGACCCGGCGGTGCCGGTGGAGAACAGCCTGCGCTTCTATGCCGCCCTGCATGCCGCCAAGGTCCCGGCCGAACTGCACATTTTCCAGAAGGGCGGCCACGGTTTCGGCATCCGCGGCGTCACGGGGTTGCCGGCCGCGGCGTGGCCGGACCTTTACATCGCCTGGGTGCGTGGCCTAGGGATGATGCCGTGATGGTCCTTCCGCGCTGGAAGGCCACCTTTATTGTCACCGGTGTCAATTGGTCATTGATCCGGCCGGGCCCCGCTGGCACAGTGCGTGGCGCAAGCCCGCGTGACAGACGGGCCCGGGAGGACGCGTGGGACGGCCTTGGTCCCCCACGGCAGCGACCAGGATGGATGAACGAGAATGAGCGGGCCTGTGATGCGTGGTCATGTCGTGGTGTTCGGGGAATTGCTCCTGCGCCTGGCCGCCCCCGGTCATGAGCTGCTGCTGCAGAGCCCCAGCCTGACGGCCCTGTTCGGCGGGGCGGAGGCCAATGTCGGCGTGGGCTTGGCCCACCTGGGCCACACCGTCCGCGCCGTCAGCACCCTGCCCGACAACGCCATCGGCCGCGCCTGCGCCGGTGAGCTGCGCCGCCACGGCGTGGGCACCGACGGCATCCGCTACGCCGATGGCCGCATGGGGCTGTACTTCCTGTCCGCCGGCGCCGTGACCCGCCCGTCCGACGTCATCTACGACCGCGCCCGCTCCGCCTTCGCTGAGACGGACCCAGCCGCCTATGACTGGCAGGCGCTGCTGGCCGGGGCTGACTGGCTGCACATCTGCGGCATCACCCCCGCCGTCAGCCCCCAGGCTGAGACGGCGGCCCGCGCCGCCTTGCAGGCCGCCCATGCCCTGGGCCTCAAGATCTCCTTCGACTGCAACTATCGGCAGAAGCTGTGGACGGCGCGCGGCGGCAACGCCCCCGCCATCCTGCGCGGCTTCATCGAGCAGTGCGACCTGCTGTTCGCCAACGAGCGCGACGCCGCCCTGCTGCTGGACCTGGATGTGGACAAGCTGGAGGAGGCGGCGCGCTTCCCCGCCGCGGCCCGGGCCCTGTTCGACGCCTGCCCCCGCCTGCAGACCATCGCCACCACGGTGCGCAGCCACCACGGCGTGGACCAACAGGACTTCTACGGCAAGCTCGCCACCCGGCACAGCCTGCACCAGAGCCGCACCCACGCGCTGGCCGGCATCGTCGATCGCATCGGCAGTGGCGATGCCTATGCCGCGGGCCTGCTCCATGGCCTGATACGCGGATGGGAACCGGATCAGGCCCTGTCCTTCGCCGTGGCCGCCGCCGCGCTGAAACATTCCATTCCCGGCGACGCCCTGCCCCTGCCCGAGGCCGACATCCTGGCGGCCCAGGACGCCGCCGGGCTGGACGTCCGCCGCTGATACCCGCCTTCCGGAGCCCACGCCTGATGACCGCATCCCTGTCCAACACCACCCTGCCGACCTTGCCCGAGACCGTGGCCCGGCCCGGCTATGACCGGGCGGTGTGCGGCATCGGCATCGTCCATTTCGGCCCGGGCGCCTTCCACCGCGCCCACCAGGCCGTCTACACGGATGACGCCCTGGCACTAGAAGGGGGCGATTGGACCATCAGCGCCGTTTCACTGAAAAGCCCGGGCGTGCGTGACGCCCTGGTGCCGCAGGATGGGTTGTACACCCTGGTGACGCTGGACCGCGCCATCGGCCACCGGGTCATCGGATCGATCCGTGAGGTGCTGTGCGCGCCGGAGGCGCAAAGCCACGTCCTGGCCCGCCTGGCGGCCCCCGCCACCCGTATCGTCACCATCACCGTGACGGAAAAGGGCTATTGCCTGACGGCGGCGGGGGAGCTGGATACCACGCACCCCGACATCGTGCATGACCTGGCCCACCCGGAAACGCCGGTCAGCGTCATTGGCTATATCGTCGCCGGCCTGCGCCGCCGCCGCGCCGCCGGCCTGCCGCCCTACACCGTCATCAGCTGCGACAACATGACGGACAATGGGCGCCGCCTGGGCCATGCCACGACGCAATACGCAGCCGCCCTGGACGCCGAGCTGGGCGCCTGGGTGCGGGAGTATGTCGCCTTCCCCAGCACCATGGTGGACAGCATCACCCCGGCCACCGACGACGCCCTGCGCCAGCGGGTGCTGGACGTGACCGGCGTGGCCGACGCCTGGCCCATACAGCGCGAGGCCTTCACCCAGTGGGTGATCGAGGATCGCTTCTGCAACGGCCGCCCGGCCTGGGACAAGGCGGGTGTGATCCTGACCAGCGATGTCGGCGCCTTCGGCCGGGCCAAGTTGCGCCTGCTGAACGGCCCACACTCCGCCCTGGCCTACCTCGGCGGCTTGGCGGGCCTGGAAACCGTGGCCGACGCCATGACCACGCCGGAACTGGCGGGCTTCCTGGAGCGGCTGATGCTGCAGGACGTGCTACCCACGGTGACGCCGCCGGCCGGTTACGACCTGACCGTGTACGCCGGGCAAATCCTAGAGCGCTTCCGCAACCCCGCCATCCGCCACCTGCTGGCCCAGATCGCCTGGGACGGGTCGCAGAAGCTGCCCTACCGCCTGTTCGGCGTGATCGAGGAACGGCTGGCCCAGGGCCTGTCGATATCCCGCCCCGCCCTGGTGGTCGCCGGCTGGATGCACTTCGTCCGCCGCCGCGCGGCCGAGGGCGCCGGCCTGACCGACCCGCTGGCCCCCACCCTGCTGGACATCGGCGGCCGCTGCGACGGCACGCGCGCCGACGTGGACCACTTCCTGGCGCTGGAGGTGATGTTCGCGCCGGCGCTGGCCACCGACACCCGTTTCCGCGCCGCGCTGACCGACGCCTATGCCCGCCTGGGCGATGGTGGGCGTGACGCGGTGCTGGCCGCCGTCGCGGCCCTGTAAGCCTGCAATGACAAGCTGAGGCCGGGTGAGTTCCACCCGGCCTCAGAGTTGGCTTGTAAATGACACCGGTTTCCTTTAGACACGATGGACAAGAAATGACGGGATCCCAGGGAGGGTCGACCATGGCTCGGCGTGCCGTGCCTGCCGCTGCGGCAGCCATCGTCCGGAACAGGATTTGGCAGGGTAAGAATTGCCTGCGAGGGGTGCGGCCATGACCGCCGCCTATTCCCCCGCCGAAGCCGCCGCCGCTTTCGTCGCGGCCCGCCGGGCGGCGCGTTTCCTGGCCGGCTATCCGGGGCCCGCGCCCATAGACCTGGCCCAGGGCTATGCCGCGCAGGAGGTGGCCATCGGCCTATGGCCCGACCGCATCGCCGGCTGGAAGATCGGCCGCATTCCCCCCGATTGGGAGGAGACGCTGGGCGAGCCACGCCTGGCCGGCCCCATCTTCGCCCGCAACGTCTGGCCGGCCGAGGACGGCGCCGTGACACCCTTCCCCACCTTCGTTGGCGGCTTCGCTGCCGTGGAGGCCGAATACGTTTTCCGCCTTGGTGCCGACGCGCCTGCTGGGAAGACCGTGTGGACGGAGGATGAGGCGGCGGATCTGGTGGCGGCCTTGCACATCGGCATTGAGCCGGCGGGCAGCCCGCTCGCCACCATCAACGATCTGGGGCCGCCCGTGGTGGTATCGGACTTCGGCAACAATGCCGGCCTGATCCTGGGCCCGGAGATCGCTGATTGGCGCGCACGCGGCTGGGACAGCATGCGCTGCGAGACTGTCATCGACGATGTCCGCGTGGGCGTGGGTGGCGCGCCGTCCATCCCCGGCGGCCCCTTGTCGGCCTTGCGCTTCCTCGCCAGCCATCTGGCGGCGCGCGGGCGCCCGCTGAAAAGCGGCGACCTGGTGTCCACCGGCGCCACCACCGGCATCCACGATATCGTGGCCGGCCAAACGGCCAAGGTGGACTTCGGCCCCGATGGTGTCCTGCACTGCAGGGCAATACCGGCGACGCCCCTCGATGGCCCCCCCTGACGGCGCAACGACACCGCCAGGGTTACAAGAAATAAGCGAACGGGAGGATGGATTGATCAAGCGCCGACAACTGCTGGAGGGCATGGCCGCCGGTGCTACCGTCGCGCTCGCCGGCGGCAAGGCCCGGGCCGGCGCCCCGCCGCCCGGCACCTTCACCGCGTCCGACGTGCACGTGCAGGACTACCCCACCGTCCAGGCCATCCAGTGGATCGGGGAGCAACTGTCCAAGGAGACGGGCGGGCGCCTGTCCATGCGCGTCTACCACTCCGGCCAGATCGGGCGCGAGAACGACACCATAGACCTGACCCGCTACGGCGCGCTGGACTTCACCCGCGTGAACTTCGCGGCGCTGACCAACATCTTCCCCGTCTCCGGCGTGCTGACGCTGCCCTACGTGTTCGACGACGTGGGACACATGCGCCGGGCGCTGGACGGCGCGGTGGGCAAGGATTTGCTGGCGGCCCTGAGCCAGCGCGGCCTGGTGGCCGCCTGCTTCTATGACAGCGGCGCGCGATGCATCTACAACGGCCGCCGGCCGGTGCATGAACCGGGCGACCTGCGCGGCATGAAGATCCGGGTGCCCCTGTCCGACATCTTCATGTCCATGGCCCAGGCCATGGGAGCCAACCCCACGCCGCTGTCCTTCGGCGAGGTGTTCACCGCCCTGCAGACCCACCTGATCGACGGGGCGGAGAACAACTGGCCCAGCCTGGACTCAACCCGCCAGTTCGAGGTGGCGCGCCACTGGGCGGAAACCCATCATTCCATGTCGCCCGAACTGCTGTTCATCTCCGAACGCAGCCTGCGCGCCCTGACCCCCGCCGACCGCGACCTGGTGCTAGATCTGGCCACCCGTTCCGTCACCATGATGCGCACGCTGTGGGACAAGGACGAGGCCGCCGCTAGGGCCCACTGCATCGCCAATGGCGTCCAGGTGACGGAGGTGGACAAGGATGCTTTCCGTCGCGCCACGGAACCGGTGCTCAAGACCTACCTGGCCGACCCCGACCGCAACCGGTTCTATCGCCGCATCCGGCAGGAGGCCTGAACCATGCACGCGACCCAAGCCGTACCTGCCCCAACGGGCCTCGCCGGCACCCTTCTCACTGGCCTGTCCCATGCCGCCACCGTACTGGCCGCCATCGGCATGGTGGGGATGAGCCTGGCCGAAGGCTGGCAGGTCTTCGCCCGCTATGTCCTGAACGACAGCCCCGGCTGGACCGAACCCCTGACCCTGCTGTTCATGACCACCACCGCCTTGATGGGGGCGGCCGTGGCCGTGCGGCGGGAGATGCACTTCCGCTTCATCGCGCTGGCCCAGGTGGCGCCGCCCCGGGTGCAGGCGGCGCTCAACGCCTTCGCCCGCCTGGTGGTGCTGGCCATTGGCGTCGCCTTGGCCATCTGGGGCTGGGAGCTGATGGCCGACAACTGGTCCATCGCCATGCCCGGCACGGAATTGCCGGAGGGACTGAACTACCTGCCCTTGTCGCTGGGCGGGGCGCTGATCGCCCTGTTCGCGGCGGAGCGGCTGGTGGTGCCGCTGCCCACCCCCGATCATTTGGTTGTGGAGGATTGAGCGCCATGGATATCGCCGTCCTCTTCGGCGCCTTCGCCGTCCTGTTGCTGCTGGGTGTGCCGGTCGGTTTCTCGCTCGCCGCCGCGTCCGTCGCCGCCATCGCCACCCTGGGCCTGCCGCCGATGGTGCTGGTGCAGCAGATGACCTCGGGCATCAGTTCAACCGCCATGATCGCCATCCCGCTGTTCATCTTCGCGGGTGAGCTGATGATGCGCGGCGGTATTTCCGAACGGCTGATCGGCCTCGCCGCCGCCCTGGTGGGGCATCTGCGGGGCGGCCTGGGCCAGGTGAACGTCTTGGCTTCCGCCTTCTTCGGCGGCGTCTCCGGCTCCGCCATCGCCGACGCCTCGGCTATCGGCGGCACCATGATCCCGCAGATGGTGGCGCGCGGTTTCGACCGCGACTACGCCGTCAACGTCACCATCACCTCCGCCCTGGTGGCGCTGATGGTGCCGCCCTCGCACAACATGATCCTCTATTCCGCGGCGGGCGGCGGCGGCATCTCCATCGCCGACCTGTTCGCCGCCGGTATCCTGCCCGCCGTGGTGATGGCGATCGCCCTGATGGTCACGGCCTACCTGATCGCGGCCAAGCGCGGGTATGCGGTCGAGCCCTTCCCCGGCATGACGGCGGTGGTGCGGCGCCTGATCTCCGCCAGCCCCGGCCTGTTGCTGGTGGTGCTGGTGTTCGGCGGCGTGCGCGCCGGCATCTTCACGGCAGTGGAGAGTGCCGCCATCGCCGTGGTCTACGCCGTCATCGTCACGGTCGCGGTCTACCGCCGCCTGGGCTGGGCCGACTTCAAGGAGTGCTGCGCCGGGTCCGCCCACACCACCGGCATCATCCTATTCATGATCGGGGCGGCCAGCGCCTTCGGCTGGCTGATGTCCTACCTGCAGGTGCCGGCGGCGGCGGTGGACGCACTGAAGGCCATGGCCGGCACCAAGGTGATGGTGCTGCTGATCATGAACGTGATCCTGCTGGCGCTCAGCACCTTCATGGACATGGGCCCCAAGATCATCATCTGCACCCCCATCTTCCTGCCGGTGGCCAAGGCCTTCGGCATCGACCCGGTGCAGTTCGGCGTCATCATGATGCTGAACGGTGGCATCGGCCTGATCACCCCGCCCATCGGTTCCGTCCTGTTCGTGGGCAGCGCCATCGGCAAGGTGCCGGTGGGCCAGCTTATGCGGTCCATCTGGCCGTTTTACTTGGCGGCGGGCGTGGTGCTGATGCTCGTCTCCTACATACCCTTCCTGTCGCTCTGGCTGCCCAATGCTATGAAATAACGTCACTAACGTTATGAAATAACAGAACAATTGAGAGGCACTGCGACAAAACGCCCGACTTGCCCAAACCTTCGTATGGGCGCATACCGCCCGCCGAAACCGTATAACGACCGCGCTTCCCATCGCAAATCCGTAACGGAACTTTGCCAAAGGAACGCGGTTGTTGAATTCATGCTCCGGCGGGCGAGTTATTTAAATGAAAACGCTTCTCACAATCACGCCTATCCTTGCCTTGACCTGCGGCGCGGCACTGGCCGCCGAGGCGGACATACCAGAGGCGGAAAGCTGGAGCCTGCACGGACAGTTCACTTTGGTGGAGCAGTACCACCCCAGCTTCAGCTCCCCCTACCGGGGTGCCAACAGCCTGGATCCGGGCGCACGCGGCAACGAGACGACGGACGCCACGCTCTATGCCGGCGTGCGCCTGTGGCCGGGCATGGAGTTCTACGCCAACCCGGAAATCGACCAGGGCTTCGGCCTCAGCAACACGCTGGGCGTGGCGGGCTTCCCCAGTGCCGAGGCCTACAAGGTGGGCGAGAGCGAGCCCTACATCCGCCTGGACCGTGCCTTTTTCCGCCAGACCTTCAATCTGGGTGGGGAGGCGCAGCCGCTGGAGGCCGCCGCCAACCAGCTGGGCGGCAGCCGCACGGCCGACAATATCGTCATCACCGCCGGCAAATTCTCCGTCACCGATATCTTCGACGCCAACACCTATGCCCACGACCCGCGTAAGGACTTCCTGAACTGGACGGTGGTGGACAGCGGTGCCTTCGACTATGCCGCCGACGCCTGGGGCTACAGCTATGGCGCGGCGGCGGAGTGGACGCAGAGCTGGTGGACCCTGCGCGCCGGGGTCTTCGACCTGTCGCGCAAGCCCAACGACAAGGCCCTGGTGCGCGGTTTCGGCCAGTATGAACTGGTGGTGGAGGCGGAGGAGCGGCATCAGCTGATGGGCCGCGACGGCAAGGTGAAGCTGCTGGTCTTTCAGAACCACGCCAACATGGGCAGCTACGGCGATGCCGTGCGGGCGGCCGCGCTGACCGGCGGGGTGCCCGACACGGGTGACGTCCGCCGCTACGCCACCCGCGCCGGTTTCGCCCTGAATGCGGAACAGCAGATGGGCGACGACTGGGGCCTGTTCCTGCGTGCCAGCGCCAATGACGGCAGCAAGGAGGCCTATGAGTTCACCGACGTGAACAAGTCGCTGTCCGTCGGCGCCTCGGTCACGGGCGCCTCCTGGGGCCGCGACAAGGACACCGCCGGCCTGGCGGGTGTCGTGAACATGCTGAACGCCGACGCCCGCGACTACCTGGCGGCCGGCGGCCTGGGCATCCTGGTGGGCGATGGCCGCCTCAGCTACAGCAGCGAGCGCATCATGGAGGCGTACTACAGCGCCGCCCTGTGGACCGGCATCAACCTGACGCTGGACTACCAGTTCATGACCAACCCCGCCTACAACCGCGACCGGGGTCCGGCGAATGTGCTGGGCCTCCGGTTCCATGCGGAGATTTGAGGGTTAAGACCACCCGCCGGCCTCAGCGCTTGGTCAGCACCATGTTCCAACCGGGGCTGGCCTCTGGGAAGGAAACCTGGGTTCCCGGCGGCGCCTCTTCGAAGGCCTCCACCGCCTGGTGATAAGCCTCGAACGTGCCGCTGCGCGTCGGGTAGAGCCAATCCGCCCACACCCCGACCATGAAGACGCACAGCAGGGCGCAAGCGGGAATGCGGAACTTGGCCGGCGCCTTGGACGCCAGGATCAGGCAGGCGATGAAGAAGATCAGGATGGGAATGACGAAATAGCGGCCACCGTATCCCAGCATGCCCAGCAGGGCCCATTGGTCGCCCACCGGCGAGCCGGCTGGGCTTACCAGGGCGCAGGCCAGCAGGATAAGCCCGGCAAGGCAGAATTTCCGGAAGCTCGACGGCCCCTTCACCAGCGCGAAGGCAATGATGGACAGGCCCGCCAGGGCGATACCCCATGCCGTCGCGGGCCCCTGCCATAGCGCGCCCTGCTTCAGGACGCCGACGTTGGCGGTGCCCAACACGCCGCTGAGGAACACCTGATCCGTCAGCATCTGCGCCAGCCGCGTGGCGCTGGCGCCCAGCACCAGGCTCTGGCGCTCCCCCGCACCGAGGGTGAGCAGGCAAAGGACCTGGATCAAGGCGGCGGATCCGACGATCGCCGCCTGAATGAAGGCATGGCGCCGTTGATCGGGGGCAGCCCCCAGCCATTGCCACAGGGCGGCAGGGGCCAGGAACAGGCAGAATGGCCCCGTAAGCCCGCTGACCAGCAACACGCCATATTGAAGCCCCAGCCAGCCCCGCCCCTGCGGCGCCGGCAGCACCAGCATCAGGAAGGACAGGAGCATCAAGTGCCATTGGGCATTGGTCAGGTTCAAATGGATTTCGTAGGAATTGGGAACGCCCAGATAAAAGAGCGCGAGCGCCCCGCGCGCCCAGAGGGAGGGAACAAGCGGCGCCCCCCGCAGAAGCAACAGAACAGCGGGCGCCACCTGGGCGATGAAGCCGCCGGCCATCATCCAACCCGGCAGCCATCCCAGCGGCAGGGCCTGGGCGGCCAGGGCCATGGCATAAGGGAACAGGTTGATGTACCCGGCGCTGGGCATGACCAGCACCCTCAGGCCCTTGGTATAGGCGTTCTGGAACCAGATGACGCCATCCTCCGCCCACAGGGTCGGATGCATCACCCAATCCGCGTCACGACTGACCAGCAACGCGGACAGGACAACGATGGCCAGGATCTTGACGACGATGGAACCGGCCAGATGCCGCCCGACGGTCGGTCGGCTGATCAGCGGAAGAGGCGTGTCGGTCACGGTCGAGGCTCATTTAACGGTATCGCTGTCGCGACCTGCAATCGACCATATCTACCGCATCAGCCGGTGCCATAGAACTTTTTCGGCCAGAATTTCCGATGGGCGCCCTCGCCGGCGGCCCCGGTCTCCTGCGTGCGGAGATCAGCGGGCCAGCCACCCCCCATCGACCGCCAGGACGGTGCCGTGCACATAGTCAGCGGCAGCGGAGGACAGGAACACCGCCGCCCCGCCCAAATCCTCCGGACGCCCCCAGCGGCCGGCGGGGATGCGGGCCAGAATATCGCGGTTGCGCGTCTCGTCGTTGCGCAGCGCCTCGGTATTGTTGGTGGCGAAGTAACCGGGGGCGATGGCGTTGACGTTGATGCCCTTGGCCGCCCACTCGTTGGCCAACAGCTTGGTCAAGCCCGCGATGCCGCTCTTGCTGGCGGTGTAGGACGCCACGCGGATGCCGCCCTGGAAGGACAGCATCGACGCGATGTTGATGACCTTGCCGCCCCCATGGCCCCCGCCTCCCTGCGCCACCATGCGGCGCGCCACGGCCTGGGCCAGGAAGAAGGGCGTCTTCAGGTTCACGTTCATCACCAGGTCCCAATCGTCCTCGGAGAATTCCAGGGCGTCGGCCCGGCGGATGGTGCCGGCGTTGTTGATCAGGATGTCGATGTGGCCGAAGGCGGCGACGGCCTGGTCCACCACCTGCTGCACCACGCCGACACTGTCGAGATCGGCATGGACGAAGTGGAAGCGGGCGCCCACCTCCTTGATCGCCGCCTCGGTCTCCGTGGGCGTGCTGCGGCCGGCGGCCACGATGTCGGCGCCGGCCCGGGCCAGCGCCACGGCCAGGCCCTGCCCCAGGCCGGTGTTGGCGCCGGTGACCAGGGCCACGCGGCCGGTCAGGTCGAACGGGTTGTAAGCCATGGGATCGCCCTCCCTCAGCGCAGCTGGCAGATGTCCAGGACCTTCATGTCGGTGTAGTCGAGGTTCTCCCCGCCCATGGCCCAGATGAAGGAATAGTTGGCGGTGCCGGAGCCCATGTGGATGGACCAGGGCGGCGACACCACGGCCTCCTCGTTGGCGACCACGATGTGACGGGCCAACTCCGGCTCACCCATGAAATGAAAGACGCGCTGGTCATCCTTGATATCGAAATAGAAATAGACCTCGGATCGGCGGTCGTGCAGATGGGGCGGCATGGTGTTCCACACGCTGCCCGGCTTCAGCATGGTCAGGCCCAGCAACAGCTGCGCCGACTGGCAGGTCTGGGGCACGATGTACTGGTAGATTGTGCGCTCATTGCTGGTCTCCAGCGCCCCGCGCTCCAGCGGCACGGCCTGGTCGATGGAGATCTTCACCGTCTTGAAACGGGCGTGGGCGGGCGTGCTGGCCAGGTAGAACTTGGCCGGATGGGCGGCATCGGCCGAGGCGAACACCACCGTCTCCGTCCCCATGGGCACATACAGGCCGTCGCGCGGCGCCAGCTCGTAGGCCGTGCCATCCACCGTCACCGTGCCGGCGCCACCGACATTGACGATGCCCAGCTCCCGCCGCTCCAGGAAGGGCTTGCCGGCGGCCGAGGCCGGTTCCGTCTGCAGGGGCAAGTTTATGGGGGCGTCCACCGGGGCGGCACCGCCGATGATGAAGCGTTCGTTGTGGGAGTAGTTAAGGCTGACCTCACCGGCCACGAACAGGTCGGTGATGAGATAGCGGTCGCGCAGCTGCTGGTTGCGGGCGCCATCCATCATATCGGGATGGGTCGCCTGATAAACCTTCTTGAACATGGCCATTCTCCCCGTTTGTTTGTGGTTCTCCCCGGAAGGGGAAGGAGGCGGTGCCGGGCCTCAACACCCGGCGCCGCCCCGGCATCAGTCCAGCTTGTAGGCGCGCTTGGGCAGGTGGTAGGCCAGGTCCACCGCCACCTCCGCCGCGTCGTCCTCATCGATGCGGTGTTCCGCCACCAGGCGCGCCAGGAAGGCGCAATCCACCCGACGGGCCACGTCGTGCCGGGCGGGGATGGACAGGAAGGCGCGGGTGTCGTCGTTGAAGCCCACGGTGTTGTAGAATCCCGCCGTTTCCGTCGTCTGCTCGCGGAAGCGCATCATCCCTTCCGGGCTGTCGTGGAACCACCAGGCGGGGCCCAGCTTCAGCACCGGGTAATGGCCGGCCAGCGGCGCCAGCTCACGCGCATAGACCGTCTCATCCAGGGTGAACAGGATGACGGACAGGCGCGGATCGTTGCCGTAGCGGTCCAGCAGCGGCTTCAGCGCATGGACATATTCGGTGCGCAGCGGGATGTCGGCGCCCTTGTCGCGGCCATAGCGCTGAAAGATCTGGTGGTTGTGATTGCGGAAGGAACCGGGGTGGATCTGCATGACCAGCCCGTCCTCCAGGCTCATGCCCGCCATCTCGGTCAGCATCTGCGCCCGGAACAGCTCGGCATCCGCCGCCGTGAAGGTACCCTTGACCACGCGGGCGAACAGGGCCTCGGCCTCGGCCGGCGACAGGTCGGCGGTGGCGGCGGTGACGTGGCCATGGTCGCTGCTGGTGGCGCCCACGGCCTTGAAGTCGATGCGGCGCTTGGCGTGAGCGTTCAAATAACCCCGCCAGCTGTACACGTCCTCGCCCGTGATGGCGGCGAATTGCTCCATGGCCGGGCGGAAGTTCTCATGCTCCGGATCGATGACCGCGTCCGGGCGATAGGCGGTGATGACCTTGCCCTTCCAGCCGCTGTCGCGGATGGCCTCATGATGGGCCAGCGTGTCCACCGGGCTTTCCGTGGTGGCGATGACCTCGATATTGAAGCGCTCGAACAGGGCGCGGGGGCGGAATTCCTCCGTCGCCAGCTTGGCGGTGATGGTGTCGAAGTACAGGTCGGCTGTTTCGGCGCTGAGCTTCACATCCAACCCGAAGACCTGGGTGAAGACATGGTTCAGCCAGGTGGAGGACGGCGTGCCGCGGAACAGGTGGAAATTCCTGGCCAGCAGGCGCCATGCCTCGCGCGGGTCCACATCGGGGGCCGGCTGGCCGGCGGCCGAAATGCCCAGCTGCTCCAAGGTCACGCCCTGGCTGTAGAGCATGCGGTAGAGGTAGTGGTCGGGCTGCAGCAGCAGGGCGGTGGCGTTGGGAAACGCCTCGTTGCCGGCGAACCACGACGGATCGGTGTGGCCATGCGGGCTGATGATGGGCAGCCCCTTCACCAGGGCGTACAGGCGTCGGGCGATGGCGCGAACCGCCGGATCGGCGGGAAACAGGCGATCGTCGTGCAGAGTCAGGTTCTGGGCCATCCGGGCCTTCCTTCACTATCCGCCAAGATGCGGCAAACGTTGTTGCAGGAACGGCGCCCGGATGTCCGGTGGGCCGCTCTCCTCCCACCCCATTTGGTAACGGTCTTGGTAACCGGTGTCAATTTCGCATCACTCATCCGGCGCCAAAACAGGCGCAAGGTTGGGATCAGCCCCGGGGCGGCACGGAGGACTCGCGCACCACCATGCGGCTGACAACGCCGGTGGCGGTGTGCCCTTCCTCCTCATCGCTGGAGATGCGGATGATCAGCTTTTCCGCCGCCAGCCGCCCCAGATCCTTGGCCGGCAGGCGCACGGTGGTCAGTGACGGCCACAGCCGGGTGGCGATGGGGCTGTCGTCGAAGCCTACGATGGTCAGGTCCCGGGGAATGCTGATGCCCAGGCGCTGCGCCGTCTTGTAGACACCGGCCGCCATCTCGTCGTTGCTGGCGAAAATGGCGGTGGGCCGTGGCTCCCGCGTCAGCAGGCGGGTGGCGCAGACCTCGCCCGACTCAAAGGTGTAGGCCCCCTCCTCCACCATCTCGGGACGCAGGGTGATGCCGTGGCTTTTCAGCGCGCCGACGAAGCTCTCCCGGCGTTCGTGGGCGGAGCGGTGACGCGACGGGCCGGCGATGAAACCGATATCGCGATGGCCCAGGGCGGCCAGATGCTCCGCCACCTCCGCCGCCCCTTGCCGGTCGTTGTAGACCACCATGTTGGCGGCCTCGTCCAGCGACACGGCGGACAGGCGGACATAGCGGCAGCCCAGGTCGCGCAGCACCTCGACCAGCTGCGGGTTTTCCGACGCGGGCGGCACGACGATGACGCCGTCCAGGTTCTGGCGCTGCACGAACTGCTTGGCGTCGTTCAGGAAATGCGGGCTTTTCTGGTCGCAGGGATGCACCACCAACTCGAACCCCGCCAGACGGCAGGCGGCCAGCACGCCTTCCTGGATGTTCACGATGAACTGGGCGTTGGGGTTGTCGTAGACCAGGCCCAGCAGGAAGGACCGCTGAAAAGCCAGCCCACGCGCCTGGGGGCTGGGCACGTAGCCGATCTGCTCGATGATGCCGTTGATGATGGTGCGCGTCTCTTCATTCACGAAGGGAGACTGGTTGATGACGCGCGACACCGTCTTCTTGGACACGTGCGCCAGACGGGCCACGTCGTTGATGGTGGGCGGCCGGTCCAGGGTCCAGGTCACGGCCTCCACGGCCACGGTCTGGATGGCGGCGGCGCGTCCCCGCCGGGGGCGCCCCTTACGCGGCGCGGCATCCTGGGTCATGCTCGTCTTCTTCTCGTTCTTCTTTTCCAGGGCTTCTTTTTGAAGTGCCCGCTCAGGCTTCCTAACATGCCGCGTCCCGCGCGCCGCCGCAAAAGGGATTTGTGGCCCCCGCCCGTCGCCGGCCTCCGCACCGCCGGCTTCCCGGGCGTCATTCCGCCGCACCCTTGGAATTGCACCCTTGCCCCATTAGGAAACCGGTGTCATTTATTGACGCCGAGAGCGGGGTCCAGCACGCTTGACGTGTCGCGGCCCGCCATCGCCATAACAAACATCTGGGAGGATAGACCGTTGATCAGACGTATTCTGGCCACCACCGCCATGGCCACGCTGCTGGCCGCCGGTGGCGTGGCTGTCAGCAACGCCGGCGCCGCCGAGAAGGCGGACCAGCTGGCCTTCCCCGGCGCCGTGGGCTGGGCGGCGCACACGCCCGGCGGGCGCGGCGGCAAGATCATCAAGGTGACCAACCTGAACAATGAGGGTCCCGGTTCCTTCCGCGAAGCGATCGAGACCAAGGGCCCGCGCATCATCGTGTTCGAGGTCGGCGGCGTCATCGACCTGAACCAGAAAACCCTCAAGCTGGATGAGCCCTTCGTCACCATCGCCGGGCAGACCGCCCCCTCCCCCGGCATCACCCTGATCCGCGGCGGCATGGACGTCAGCGCCCACGACGTGGTGATGCAGCACATCCGCATCCGCGTGGGCGACGCCGGTGCGCCCAAGAAAAGTGGCTGGGAAGAGGATGCCTTCAGCACGATGAAGGCCGCCTACAACGTCATCGTCGACCATTGCAGCCTGACCTGGGCCACGGACGAGAACCTGTCCGCCTCCGGCCCCCGCTTCAACGGCAACACACCGGAGGAATGGCGCGAGCACACTTCGCACCGCATCACCTATTCCAACAACATCATCGCCGAAGGGCTGGCCCGCGCCACCCACCTGAAGATCGAACACTCCAAGGGCTCGCTCATCCACGACAACATCACCGACATCCTGATCGTCGGCAACCTGTACGCCCACAATGTGGAGCGCAGCCCCCTGTTCAAGGGCGGTGTCCACGGCGTCATCGTCAACAACCTGATCTACGATCCCGGCCAGCGGGCGGTGCACTACAACCTGCAGGCCGAAGAGTGGGGCGACCACCCCTACCAGGTGGGCCAGATGGCGGCGGTGGGCAACGTGCTGCGGGCCGGCCCCTCCACCCCCACGCCGCTGGCGTTCCTGGAGATCGGCGGCTATGGCGACCTGGAGTACTACGGCAAGGACAACATCGCCGTGGACCGGGCGGGCGAGCCCCTGCCCCTGATGGGCCGCTACACCACCTCGCCCGCCAAGGTGATCGAGATGGACAAGCCGCCGCTGTGGCCGGAAGGCCTGACGCCCCTGCCGGCGGCAGAGGTGCAGAAATCCGTGCTGCACAACGCCGGCGCCCGCCCCTGGGACCGCGACTATGACGACGTGCGCCTGCTGGCCGACGTGGCCGAGGGCCGGGGTGAGATCATCAACAGCCAGGACGACATCCACGGCTATCCCAACGAGAAGCCCAGCACCCGGCCCTTCAACCCGGCCGACTGGAACCTGGATGACATGACCCCGCGCACCGCCACGGCGCTGGACGCCAAGTCCAAGGCCCGGGGTACCTGACGCAGGGGGCGTCCAAAACGACAAAGGGCGGCGCCCCTGGGAGACGCCGCCCTTTTTCTTTGACCGGAAACCGGCTTACTTCTTCGGCTGTTCCGCCGGCTTGTCGGCCGGCTTGGCCGCGTCGGCCGGCTTCGGGGCCGGCGGCGGCCCCAGGCTCTGCAGCGCGGGCGCGAGGCCGCCCAGCTGCACCGGCACGTCCATGGGCGTCTTGTCCGGCTTGGCATAACGCACCATCAGCACCTTGCCGGTGGTGAACTGCTTCAGCACATCCTGGTCCAGGTTCGCGGAGGCGATGCAACCGCCCTGCTGGCACAGGGTCAGCGGCAGGGGGATGGGCTTGGCGCCGTCCAGCGTCAGTTGCAGGCCCGGCTGCACCGGCGTGCCCAGCGGCACGGTGATGACCAGAACCGGCTTGCCGTCGGCCGACATGTAGCCGATCTGGACGTGCAGCACGATGGCGTTGCCCGGGTTGGCGATGGCGAACTGCTCGACATAGCAGACGTCGCCGCCATTGGCGTCCTTGGCGCAATTCTTGGCCCAGGGCGGTCCCGCCGCCTTCTGCGCCTCGGCCGTGGTGGACTTGGCGACGCTCGCCTTGTGATGCTGATACAGCATGATGCCGCCCACGGTCAGCAGCCCCAGCAGCAGCAGCAGGCCGATCACGATGAGGGGGGTGCGCGAACCGCCGGCGGATGTGGTGGCGGGCGCGGGGTCCTCTTTATTGGTCATGGATATGCTTTTTTCCGTTTAGGACGCGATACCGCCCGGGCCCGGGTGCCCCAGCCCCCGGGGCGACAACGATCAGACGCAGGGATTGTGGGGAGAAGCCGGTATCCGGTCAACCTCTCGCTCCACCCGGCGATGGGCTCGACCGCCCTATGTCGCGTCCCCCCGGCCCTACCCTGTTCATAAGGATGGGACCGGGCGCGCGGACCGTCACAAATGGTCAGCAGCCAGAGGCCGCCGCCGTCATCTTGAAGATGCCCTGGGCATTGCCGCTGTCGAATCGCAGGTCCAGCCGGCGGCCCGCTTCGGTGTCGATAAGGTCGCGCGAAATGAACTCATAAAACGACCCCGGTACCACGCGGCTGACCGTGGCGCCTCGGGCGTCGATGAACGGCCGTTCCACCATCGCCGCCCGCAGCGCCGTCTGGCGTACCGTGCCGTTGCGCGACACCTCCACCTTGGGCTTCATCTCATAGCCTCGGGCCTTCAGCTCCTCCGCCAGCGCCTCCACATCTGGCACCCGGTCGGTGGCGTGGTTGAAGCGGTTGCCTTCGGTGGCGATCCAGGCGAGTTCCGCCGATTCCGCCAGCAGCGTCTCATACTGCGCCAGGGTGGGCACCGGGTGGTGGCGGTCGAACAGGCGCACCAGCTCGCCCACCAGGCCCGTCGCCTCGTCCAGGCTCAGCGTGCCGCCGGCGGCCAGACGGTCCAGCAGGCCCTGGGCCTCGGCGGCCAACGGATCCACCTTCACCTGGAACACCTGCTGCGCCGCCGCCTGCACTTCGGGCGAGAAGCGGTCGGGAAAGATTTCACTGACGAAGAACTGGGCGATGTCGTCGGGATAATCGCGATGGGTGTAGGCGTAGCCCATCATGCGCAGCCGTTCCAACGGGTAGGTCCCGCCGACATGATAACCCAACGGCTCCAGCACGCGGGCGAAAGCGGCGTGCCCGGGCGGCAGCGCCCCCAGCCCGGGAGCGTTCACCGTGCGCAGGGCGCCATGGTCGAACACCATGCGCCCGCCCTGCTCCCGCACATAGCGGGCGCCCTCCGGCACCTCGCGCAGCAGGCCCCGGAACAGCAGCATGTTCAGGGCCTGGGCCACCGCGGCGCGCGGCACCGCGTCGCCATGGTCCGTCAGGAAATCGGGATGCAGGGCCAGCATCTCCATCAGCCGGCCGGCCTCCTCCGAACCGACCAGCCCCTGGGTGATCTTCTGGACGGTGGGCGTCTTCATGGGACGGTCCCTCCTCAACCGATGTCGAACTGCACGCCCTGGGCCAGCGGCAGTGATCTTGAGTAATTGATGGTGTTGGTGGCCCGCCGCATATAGGCCTTCCAGCTATCCGACCCGGCCTCGCGCCCGCCGCCCGTCTCCTTCTCGCCGCCGAAGGCGCCGCCGATCTCGGCCCCCGACGGGCCCAGGTTGACGTTGGCGATGCCGCAGTCGGACCCGGCCGGGCTCATGAAGGTTTCGGCCTCGCGCATGTCGGTGGTGAAGATGCTGGAGGCCAGCCCCTGCGGCACGCCGTTCTGCAGGGCAATGGCCTGGTCCAGATCACGGTAGCGCACGACATAAAGGATGGGGGCGAAGGTTTCTTCCAGCATGGGGCCGGCCTGGTCCGGCATGACCACCAGCGCCGGGCGCACGTAATAGGCGTCGCCCGAGCCCACATCCACCCGGTCGCCGCCGATGACGGTGCCGCCGGCGGCCTTGGCGGCGGCCAGCGCCTGGACCATGCCGTCGTACGAGGCCTTGTCGATCAGCGGGCCCACCAGGGTGCCGGCCTCGCGCGGGTCGCCCACCTTGACGCTGCGATAGGCGGCGGCCAGCCGGTCCAGCAGGCGGTCGGCCACGGCCTCGTGCACGATCAGGCGGCGCAGGGTGGTGCAGCGCTGGCCAGCCGTGCCCATGGCGGCGAAGGCGATGCCGCGCACCGCCAGTTCCAGGTCGGCCGACGGCGCCACGATGGCGGCGTTGTTGCCGCCCAGTTCCAGGATGGCGCGGGCGAAGCGCGCCGCCAGGCGGGGCGCCACGGCGCGGCCCATGCGGGTGGAGCCGGTGGCGGAGACCAGCGGCACCAGCGGATGGTCCACCAGCGCCTGGCCCACGTCGGCATGCCCCTGGGCCAGGATGGACAAGCCGTCCGGAGCGGAACCGAACTTGGCGGCGGCGCGGTCGAAGGCCGCCTGCACGGCGATGGCGGTCAGGGGCGTCTTTTCCGAGGGCTTCCAGATGACGCTGTTGCCGCAGACCAGGGCCAGGGCGGCGTTCCACGACCAGACCGCCACCGGGAAGTTGAAGGCGCTGATGACGCCGCAGACGCCCAGCGGGTGCCAGGTTTCCATCAGACGGTGGCCCGGCCGCTCCGTGGCGATGGTCAGGCCGTAGAGCTGGCGGGACAGGCCAACCGCGAAGTCGCAGATGTCGATCATCTCCTGCACTTCGCCCAGGCCTTCCGACAGGATCTTGCCGGCTTCCAGCGTCACCAGCAGGCCCAGGTCGGTGCGCACCGCGCGCAGCTCCTCGCCCAGCAGGCGGACCAGTTCACCCCGGCGGGGGGCCGGCACCACGCGCCAAGCCAGGTGCGCCGCATGCGCCTTGCGCACCAGCGCGTCGATATCGGCGGCCGACAGGGCCGTCACCCGCCCCGCTTCGCCGCCATCGATGGGGCTGCGGGCCACGATATCGCCACCCGCCAGCACGGCCCGGTCCACGCCCAGGCGGTCCAGCACCGCCAGGACATCATCTTTGGTCTGATTCATCTTCCGTTCCCTCAGGCGCCGGGCGGCCGCATCCGCGACCTTGGCTTATCCTCGTTTTTCAGTCCGCTCCGCTCCCCGAAAAACTCCGGCGGCTGCCGTCGCAGCCCAGGAAACAGGACGGGGGGCGACAATGGATCAGGCGACGCGCGCCACCACCTGGTCCACCGGGTTCGCCCCCTGATAGGCGCGGCCGAAGCGATTGGCCAGGAAATCATCCAGGGCGATGTCTTCCTGGCGGATGAAGCCGTGCGACGGCAGGCGGCCATCGGCCAGCATATCCAGCACGGCGCAGATGCCGGCGGCGGTGGTGGTCTGGATGGCGGTGCGCTGCCGGCCATGGGCATAGTCGCCGAAGACGCGGCTGGAATAGCTTTCCTGGGTCAGCTGGCCGTCCAGCATGCCGCTGACGGTGACGAAGATGACCACCACGTCCTGCATGGTGGCGGGCAAGGCCCCCTCCAGCACCGTCTTGAACAGGTCGCGCCGGTCGCGCAGGCGCAGATCGTTCAGCAGGGTCTTCATCAGCTGGCAGTGGCCGGGATAGCGGATGGTCTTGTAGTTCAGGGTGCGCACCCGGCCCTTCAGCACCTCCGCCAGGCTGCCCAGGCCGCCGGAGGTGTTGAACGCCTCATACGGCACGCCATCCAGCCAGAACTCCTCCCGCTCCTCCAGGGCCGGCACCTCGCGCAGCGCGCCCTCGACGATAGCCTCGCAGGGCTCGCAATACTCGTTGATGACGCCGTCGGTGCTCCAGGTCAGGTTATAGCCCAGGGAATTGCTGGCGTAGCGCGGCAGGGCGCCGACGCGCAGGCGCACGGCCTCCAGCGTGTCGAACTTCTTGGCCAGGCTGCCGGCGACGATGGAGATGAAGCCCGGCGCCAAGCCGCACTGGGGGATGAAGGCGTTGGGGGCGTTGGCCGCCAGTTCCTTCACCCGGCGGGTGGTGGCCACATCCTCCGTCAGGTCCAGGTAATGGCAGCGGGCGATGGCCGCGGCCTCCGCCACCTTGATGGTCAGGTGATAGGGCGCGGCGCTCAGCACGGCGTAGGCGCCGGTCAGCGCCTCGGTCAGGGCGGCCACATCGCTGATGTCGACCTCGCGCCGCTCGATGGGCAGGCGTTTGGAGACGCCGTCCAGCGCCTTGGCCGACCGGTCCAGCACCGTCACCAGGAAATCACCCGACCCCGCCAGGTTCTCCGCGATGATGGACCCGATCTTGCCTGCCCCGACGACGACGATGCGACGCATGTGTGCTCTCCCGGTCAAAAGTTCCCTGTTGGAACGACTGTCGGGCAAACCCTTGACGGAATGAACAATCAATGCGACCAATCTGACGGAAAATGGTGGGCAGAATGATCAGTCAGACAGACAATTTTCAACCTGACGACCTGGACATCGCCCTGCTGCGCCTGCTGGAGGCGGACAGCCGCCTGCCCACCGTGACGCTGGCCAAGCGCCTGGGCGTGTCCCGCACCACGGTGCAGGCCCGGCTGGAGCGGCTGGTGTCGCGCGGCGTCATCACCGCCTTCACCATCCGCCTGGATGAGGATTACCTGGCGCGGCGCATCCAGGGCCATGTCGCCATCACCCTGCTGCCCAAGGCGGCGCGACAGGTGGAAACGCGGCTGAAGGCCATGCCCCAGGTGCGCCAGCTCTATGCCGTCAGCGGCCCCTTCGACATGATCGCCGTCGTCTCCACCGAATCCATCGCCGAGATGAATAGGGTGATCGACGACATCGGCGCGGTGGAGGGGGTGGAGCGCACCAACTCCTCCATCATCCTGTCGCAGCGCCTGGCCCGCTGACCGCCCGTCCCACAGCCGCCTGCGGGGCTCCCTGAGTCGCCCCGCAGCCCTCGCGGGCGGCCCCGCCCTCTTTTTCGAAGATTACCCGCAAGGGCCTAGACCATTCGAAAAGTGGCGCGAGTCGGTACTGCTTTTGTCTATTCCGTTCGATCTAAGCAGAACTGCCGGTAATTATGTTTCCGAATCGTTTCAGAGATGCGCACGACTGTTACACAGCAGTTACACTCCGGCGTGAAACCGGTTGCTAAAGCCGTCAATTTTGCGACGCAGCATTGACGGGCATAAATTATCCAAAATAGCCTTTCCCCGTTGGCCCCGATCACAAGGGGACACGTTTCAGAAGAGATTTGTCTGGTTGGGGCCAGCAATATCAACAATCTCCAGAACAGCGGGGAAATCCATGGGCATGCCAAAATTCGGGCGGCGCGCATTGCTGCTGTCCTCGACCATGCTTGTCGGCGCCTTGGCGGCGGCGACGGATGCTGCGGCGCAACAGTCGGCCAACGCCAGCACCGACATGCAGGAAATCGTCGTCACGGGCTCACGCATCAAACAGGCCGCCAACCTGACCAGCGACAGTCCGCTGACGACGGTCGACAGCATCGAGATGAAGCTGCAGGGCACGACCAACGTCGAAACGATGCTGAACAACCTGCCCGGCATCACGGCGGCCCAGACCAACGCCCAGTCCAACGGCGCCACCGGCACCGCCACCATCAACCTGCGCAACCTGGGCGAAGCACGCACCCTGGTGTTAATCGACGGACGCCGCATGCCGCTGGGCGACCCGACCTACCCGTACGCGGACGTCAATTTCATCCCCGGCGCGCTGGTGGAAAGCGTGGACGTGGTCACCGGCGGCGCCTCGGCCGTCTACGGCTCGGACGCTGTGGCCGGTGTCGTGAATTTCAAGATGAAGCGCGACTTCGAAGGGGTGAAGATCGACTACCAGTTCTCCGCCGCGCAGCACAGCAACGAGAATGGTGACGCGCAAGGCGTCCTCAAGAAAAGCGCCTATCCGGTGAGCATCCCCGGGGACCGCTTCGACGGCTTCGTCCGCGACAGCTCCTTCGTGATGGGTGTCAACTCACCCAACAACAAGGGCAACGTCACCGCCTACGCGACCTACCGCTGGACCGAACCGGTGACGCAGGCGACCCGCGACTGGTCGGCGTGCACCATGGCCACCACCAGCAGCGACGAGAGCGCCCTCGCGACCCAGGACAACCAGCGCTATTGCTCGGGCTCGTCCAACAGCGCCTATGCCCGCCTGCGCACCAACGGCTCGGGCACCGGCTATTCGCTGAACCCGGACGGCTCCGCGTCCTTCGTGAAATACAACAGCGCGCTTGCCTTCAACTACGGCCCCTACAACTACATCCAGCGCCAGGATGAGCGGTATACGGGCGGCGCCTTCGCGCACTATGAGATCAGCCCGGCGTTCGACGTCTACACCGACTTCATGTTCATGTCCGACCACACCAAGGCGCAGATCGCGCCGTCGGGCTTCTTCAGCGGCACCACCTATTCCATCAACTGCGACAACCCGCTGATGTCGGCATCCGAAGCGACGACCCTGTGCGGGGCCAACGCCGGCAGCGCCAGCACCACCTGGAAAGGCTATGTCGCCTACCGCTTCACCGACAACAACGCGCCCCGCTACGATGACCTGCGGCACACCGACTACCGCTACGTCATCGGCACCAGGGGCGATCTGGGCGGCGGCTGGTCCTACGACGTTTACGCCCAGCATTCGGCGGTGATCTACAACGAGACCTACCAGAACGACGTTTCCATCGCCAAGCTGCAGAACGCGCTGCTGGCGAAGAACGTCAACGGCGTCGCCACCTGCGAATCCGTCATCAGCGGCACGGATACGGCCTGCGTGCCCATCAACATCTTCCAGTTGGGGAAGATCAGCAGCGCCGCCTACAACTACGTCTACACCACCAGCTTCAAGGAAGGCAGCACCACCCAGGACATCGTCAGCGGCACCGTCTCCGGCGACTTCGGCGCCTGGGGCTTGAAAAGCCCCTTCGCCAAGGATGCCGTGGCCGTCGCCTTGGGCAGCGAGTGGCGGCGCGACGCCATCGACCTGAAGTACAGCGAGAACGTGCTGTCCGGCGACCTGTCGGGCTCCGGCGCCGGCACCACCCAGCCGGCCGTGGGCGCCACCGAGGTGAAGGACATCTTCGGCGAACTGCGCCTGCCGCTGGTGTCGGACCAGCCCTTCATCAAGGACCTGTCCATCGACGCCGGCTACCGCTGGTCGGACTACAACCTGGCGGGCAAGGCCAACACCTACAAGGCCAGCTTGAACTACGCCCCCATCAGCGACGTGGCCTTCCGCGGCGGCTACAACCACGCCGTCCGCGCGCCCAACATCATCGAGCTGTTCCAGACCAGCACCTCGGGCATCGGCGGCGCGCTGGACCCCTGCTCCGGCTCCAGCCCGTCGGCCTCGCTGGCCCAGTGCGGCCGCACCGGCGTCACGGCCGCGCAGTACGGCAACATCTCCGAATGCACCTCCGTCGACGGCTGCAACACGCTGAGCGGCGGCAACAAGGCGCTGAAGCCGGAAACGGCGGACACCTACACCGCCGGCTTCGTCTTCACGCCGACCTTCATGCCCAACTTCGCGGCCACGGTCGATTACTACAACATCAAGATCCAGGACCTGATCGGCACGGTGCCGACCTCGCAGATCATGTCGCAATGCCTGAACACCGGTAATTCCTATTATTGCGACCTGATCCACCGCGGCGCCGCGGGCAGCCTGAACTCCAGTGACGGTTACTTCATCACCACCGACATCAACGCCGGCTACCGCCAGCAGGCGGGCATCGACATCTCCGGCACCTACCGCCAGGACCTGGAGGATCTGGGGATCAAGGACCTGGGTGGCGTGACCCTGAAGTTCATCGGTTCCTGGACGCAGTTCAACCGCTACCAGCCGCTGTTGCACGAGGCCAAGTATGACTGCGCCGGCCTCTACGGCAGTACCTGCGGCCAGCCCACGCCCCATTGGCGCCATCAGGTCCGCGTCACCTGGAACACGCCGTGGAACGCCGACCTGTCGGTCAACTGGCGCTACATCGGCGGCACCAGCCTGGACAACAACAGCACCGATCCCAGCCTGAACGCCGGTTCCGGCATCTACAACAACATCGACGGCAAGATCGCCGCCTACAATTACTTCGACCTTGCCGGGACCATCAACCTGATGGACCACTACACGCTGCGGTTCGGCGTCAACAACCTGTTCGACAAGGACCCGCCCATCCAGTCCGCCAACGACGACTATGTCAGCGTGCTGGGCACCTATGGCAACGGCAACACCTACCCCGGCATCTACGACACGCTGGGGCGGACGTTCTTTCTAGGCATCACCGCCGATTTCTGATCGGCGGGGGGCATCACCGCCGATTTCTAATCGCCGACTCCCGGAGCGGCTTATCGTATAATCTCGACACGCGGCGGGTCCCTACCCCAGGGGCCCGCCGTTTCTCGCTCCCGTTCACGACGCATCGGCGCACGCCTCATGACCAACGGCCAGTCCCCCTTCTCCATCCCCGTCACCCCGTCCGTTTCGGCGCCCCAGCGACAGCGCATCCAGGCGCTCATCCAGCAGGCCTTGACCTTCCAGACGCGGGGCCAGCTGCATGAAGCGGAACAGATCCTGCTGCAGGTGCTGGCGGTGGATGCCTCGGAGCCGGACGCGCTGCAGCTCATGGGCCTGATCGCCAAGCGCAACGGCAAGCTGGACCAGGCGGAACAGCTGCTGCGCCGCTCGCTGGTCGTGAACAGCCGCCAGCCGCATGTGAACTACAACCTGGGCAACCTGCTGAAGGACACCGGCCGCCCGGCCGAGGCGCTGCCCTTCTATGAAAAGGCCATCCTGTACAAGGCCGACTATGTCGAGGCCTACACCAACCGCGCCGAATGCCTGGCCGCGCTTGCCGAGACGGAAGCGGGCAATGCCCGCACGCTGCTGGAAACGGCCCTGCCGCTCTACCGCCGCGCCTTGCAACTGCAGCCCGACTTCGTGCCGGCGCGCGTGGGCATGGCCGAGGCCTACCTGCAGCTGGGTGAGCCGCAGCACGCGGAAGAGGTGCTGCGCGCCGGCCTGACCCGGTTGCCCAACGACTTCTACCTGAACAACAGCCTGGGCACGGCGCTGCGCCGCCAGCAGCGGTTCGAGGAAGCCGCGCCCTACCTGAAGCGCGCGGCCGAGCGGGCTCCGGACCGCTGGCAGATCTGGCTGAACCTGGGCAACACCTTCCTGGCCCTGGGCCAGATGGACGACGCCATCGTCTGCTTCAAGAAGGTGGTGGTGCTGGATCCCGCCAACTACGCCGCGCAAAGCGCCCTGAACCAGGCGCTGTGGGAAACAGGCCAGCACACCCAGTTGCTGAATTCCTACGAATGGGCCAAGGAACGCAAGCCCAACGACCCTGAACTGCTGAAGATGGCGGCGGAGGCCTACATCCTGTTCGGCCGGCATGAGGAGGCGGAGGTCAACATCGCCGCCGTCGCCGCCCTGGAGCCCGACGCCCCCGCCCTTCCCCGCCTGCGCACCACCCTGCTGCTGGCCCAGCAGCGGGTGGAGGAGGCGCTGGAGGCCGCCCGCCAGGGCCTGGCCGCCGCGCCGGACGACCAGCTGCTGCTACATCGGGTGGCCGAGTCCGCCCTGCGCCTGAACCGGCCGGCCGAGGCGCTGGAAGCCGCCCAACGCCTGGACGCCGTGGTGCGGGACAGCCAGTTCGCCGCCGCCTTCCAGGCCACCGCCTACCGACTGCTGAGCCAGCCGGACCCGCGCGGCCTATACGATTACGACCGCTTCATCCAATCCACCGACCTGGCGCCGCCGGCAGGCTACGCCGATTTGGCGGCCTTCCACGCCGACCTGATGACGGCGCTGGACGCCCAGCACGTGGCCACGCACGAACCCATCGAGCAGACGCTGCGCAACGGCACGCAGACGCGGGAGAATTTGTTCACGCGCGTGGGCGTGGCCCCCGCCATCCAGGCGCTGCGCGACAGCATCCTGGCCGCCACCCACCGCTATATCGCGGCCTTGCCGGACGATCCCGACCATCCCTTCCTGCGGCGCAAGGGCCAGTCCCTGGTCTGGGCAGGATCATGGTCCGCCCGCCTGCGCGACCAGGGCTATCACACCAACCACATCCATCCCGAGGGCTGGATCAGCGGCTGCTACTATGTGGACATGCCCGACGTGGTGAAGGATGCCGAGGGCAAGCAGGGCTGGATCACCTTCGGCGCCTTCGCCCAGGGGACCGGCGCCACCCTGCCGTGGGAACGGGTCATCCAGCCGCGCCCCGGCCTGCTGGTGCTGTTCCCCAGCTACATGTGGCACGGCACCATCCCCTTCCACAGCGAGCAAACACGCACGACCGTTGCGTTTGATATCGGCGGCCGGACCTAATCGGCGCGATTGGGCGGCGCATTGCCTATTTTTTGCGCTGCCCAAAAAACATGCTGCAATGCACTTTAACGCCTGCTGGCATTGATGGTACCGTGACCGGGTCAGGGCACCGGGGGCTATGGGTCGCCATCGCTTCCGCGAACAGGGGAAGTCATGAGCATCCACGTCGCCATCAATCACAAGACCAGCTACCGCTACGACCGGCTTATCAATCTGGGGGCGCAGCTGGTGCGCTTGCGGCCGGCGCCGCATTGCCGCACACCCATCCTGTCGTATTCGCTGAAGGTCACGCCCAAGCAGCACTTCCTGAACTGGCAGCAGGACCCCCAGTCCAACTGGCTGGCACGCCTGGTCTTCCCCGAAAAGACGGAGGAATTCACGTTGGAGGTGGACCTGGTGGCCGACATGGCGGTCATCAACCCCTTCGACTTCTTCCTGGAGCCGGCGGCGGAGAAATTCCCCTTCACCTATGAGCCGTGGCTGGCCAAGGACCTCAAGCCCTTCCTGGAAGCCGACGAGCCCGGGCCCCTGGTCAAGGCGCTGCTGGCCGATATCGACCTCACGCCCACGGGCACCGTCGCCTTCCTGGCCGATGTAAACCTGAAGCTGCAGCAGCGCATCGGCTATGTCATCCGCCTGGAACCCGGCGTGCAGACGCCGGAGGAAACGCTGCAGCTGGGCACGGGCTCCTGCCGCGACACCGCCTGGCTGCTGGTGCAGATCCTGCGCAACCTGGGCCTGGCCGCCCGCTTCGCCTCCGGCTACCTGGTACAGCTGGTGGCCGACCAGAAGCCGCTGGAGGGGCCGGACGGCCCCACGGCCGACTTCACGGACCTGCACGCCTGGACGGAGGTCTACCTGCCCGGCGCCGGCTGGATTGGCCTTGACCCCACCTCCGGCCTGTTCGCGGGTGAGGGCCACATCCCGCTGGCCTGCACGCCCGACCCCTTCTCCGCCGCCCCGGTCACCGGCGGCCTGGACATGTGCGAGGTGACGTTCGAACACGCGATGTCGGTCACCCGCATCCGTGAGCAGCCGCGCACCACCAAGCCCTACACCCCCGACCAGTGGGGCGCCATCGACCGTCTGGGCCAGCAGGTGGACCGCGAGATCGTGGACGGCGACATCCGCCTGACCATGGGCGGCGAGCCCACCTTCATCTCCATCGACGATATGGAGGGGGCGGAGTGGAACACGGCGGCGCTGGGCCCCACCAAGCGCCTGCTGTCCGGCGACCTCATCCGCCGCCTGCAGGCCCGCTACGCCCAGGGCGGCCTGCTGCATTTCGGCCAAGGCAAGTGGTATCCCGGGGAAAGTCTGCCGCGCTGGGCGCTGCAGCTGTTCTGGCGGCGTGACGGCGACGCCCTGTGGACCCATGCCGAATACCTGGCCGATGAGCGCCGCCACTACGGCTATGGCCTGGCCGAGTCCGAGCGGTTCATCCGCCGCCTGGCGGAACGGCTGGGCATCAATCCCGACTACGCGCGGGGCGCCTTCGAGGATCCCTGGCACTACATCCGCAAGGAACGCGAGCTGCCGGTGAACGTCGACCCGTTCGACAGCAAGCTGGAGAACGCGGAGGAGCGGGCGCGCCTGGCCAAGGTGTTCGACACCGGCCTGGGCACCGCCGTCGGCTACGCCCTGCCCATCAGCCGCCGGCATGAGGCCAGCGGCCCCGTCTGGCTGTCCAGCGCCTGGCCCACGCGCAGCGACAGGCTGCTGCTGGCCCCGGGCGACAGCCCCATCGGCTACCGCCTGCCCCTGGGCTCCCTGCCCTGGGTCGACACCATCGACCGCGTCTATTCCTACGAGCAGGATCCCTTCGACAGCCGGCCGGACCTGCCGTCGCGTGAGGACCTGGAACGGCAGATGGTCTTGCGCAAGGGCCAGACGGAACCGTTGCGCCAGCACGCCATGGCCGACGTGCGCGACCAGGTGCCGGAAAAAGGCGCCAGCGCCTGGTGGCTGGTGCGCACGGCCTTGTGCATTCAGCCGCGCGACGGCCGCCTCTACATCTTCCTGCCGCCCACCAGCTATCTGGAGGACTGGATCGAGCTGGTCACCCAGATCGAGGCCACCTGCGTCGACCTGGACCTGGCCGTCGTCCTGGAGGGCTATCCCCCGCCCCGCGATCCGCGCCTGAACAGCATGGCCGTGACGCCGGACCCGGGCGTCATCGAGGTGAACATCCACCCCTCATCCAACTGGCAGGACCTGGTCTACACCACCACCACCCTGTACGAGGACGCACGCCAGACCCGCCTGGGCACGGAGAAGTTCGCGCTGGACGGCCGCCACGTCGGCACCGGCGGCGGCAACCATGTGGTGGTGGGCGGCCCGACGGCGGCGGACAGCCCCTTCCTGCGCCGGCCGGACGTGCTGCGCTCCCTGCTGGCCTATTTCCAGAACCACCCCAGCCTGTCCTACCTGTTCAGCACCATGTTCATCGGCCCCACCAGCCAGCACCCCCGGGTGGACGAGGCGCGGCACGAAAGCCTGTATGAGCTGGAGATCGCCTTCAAGGAGCTGGACCGCGCCGGCCCCAACCCGCCGCCCTGGCTGGTGGACCGGGCGCTGCGCCACCTGCTGGTGGACGTGCAGGGCAATACCCACCGCTCCGAATTCTGCATCGACAAGCTGTACAGCCCCGACAGTTCCACCGGCCGGTTGGGCCTGGTGGAACTGCGCAGCTTCGAGATGCCGCCCCACGCGCAAATGAGCCTGGTGCAGCAGTTGCTGTTGCGCACCCTGATCGCCTGGTTCTGGCGGGAGCCCTATCGCGCCGGCCTGGTGCGCTGGGGCACCAAGCTGCACGACCGTTTCCTGCTGCCGCAGTTCGTGACCCAGGACATCCAGGACGTGGTGGCGGAGCTGCGCGAGGCCGGCTACGCCTTCGAGGAGTCTTGGTTCGCCCCGCACCTGAACTTCCGCTTCCCAAAGATCGGCAGCGTCAGCCAGCGCAGCCTGGCCCTGGAGCTGCGCACGGCGTTGGAACCCTGGAACGTGCTGGGCGAGGAGCCGGGCGGCGGCGGCACCGTGCGCTATGTCGACAGCAGCCTGGAACGCATTCAGGTCCGCATGACGGGCATGGTGGGCGACCGCTACGCCGTCACCTGCAACGGCCGCCGCCTGCCCCTGCACCCCACGGGCACGGAGGGAGAGTACGTGGCAGCCGTCCGCTATCGCGCCTGGCAGCCGCCCGGATGCCTGCACCCGACTATCCCCGTGCATACGCCCCTGGTCTTCGATATTTTGGATCTGTGGACGGAACGGTCCGTCGGCGGCTGCACCTATCACGTCGCCCATCCAGGAGGGCGCAACTTCACCACCTTCCCGGTCAATGCCAATGAAGCGGAGGGGCGCCGGCTGGCGCGCTTCCATCCCTTCGGGCATACGCCGGGGCCCATGGCCATCCCGCCGGAAACACGGAACCCAGACTATCCCATGACCCTAGACCTGAGACTTGGCTGAGCAGGATTTGGCGGAGCCCGTTTCCCAACAGCCGCCCGAGCAGCCTTCGCTGTTCAGCGACGCCGGCGACCTCGGTTATGGAACCGGTCCCATCTTTGACGAGATGGTGACCGGCACGGGGCAGTTGCGCGCGCACTGGCAGCAGTTCTTCGCCGCCCATGGCCCGTTCACCCCGGAGCAGATGACGGCGCGGTGGGCGGCGGCGCGCCAAAGGCTGTTCCTGAACGGGGTCACCTTCAACTCCTACCGTGATCCGCAGGGGACGGAACGGCCTTGGCCGCTGGATCCCGTGCCCCTGCTGCTCTCGGCCCCGGAATGGCAGGCGATCAGCGCCGGGCTGGTGCAGCGGGCCACCCTGGCCGAAAAGGCGCTGGAGGACTTTTATGGTCCCCAGACCCTGCTGTCCGATGGCGTCATTCCACCCAGCCTGCTCTATGCCGATCCCGGCTATCTGCGCGCCTGCCAGGGCATGGACGTGCCGGGCGGCCGGCGCCTGGTACTGTTCGCCGCCGACCTGGTGCGCGACGGCGACGGCCAGTGGCGGGTGCTGACCTGCCGGACGGAAGCGCCCACCGGCGTGGGCTATGCCCTGGAGAACCGGGCGGTGCTGAGCCAGACCCTGGCCGACCCCTTCCGTGCCTGCAATGTGGAGCGGCTGTCGCCCTTCTTCGAGGCCCTGCGCGCGGCCGTCGCCCGCGCCGCCCCCCAGCACTCCGGGGTGGATGGCCATCCCCGCGCCGTGCTGCTGACCCCCGGCCCCTTCAACGAGGCCTATTTCGAGCACGCCTACCTCGCCCGCCATCTGCGCATGACCCTGGCGGAAGGGGCGGACATGGTGGTGCGCGACCAGGCCGTCTACCTGAAGACCCTGGCGGGTTTGGAACGGGTGGACGTCATCCTGCACCGCGTGGACGACGCCTTCTGCGACCCACTGGAATTGCGCGTGGACAGCGCGCTGGGCGTCCCCGGCCTGCTGCAGGCGGTGCGCACCGGGTCCGTCGCTGTGGTCAACGCCCTGGGGTCCGGCATGGCGGAAAGCATGGCGTTGCTGTCCCATATGCCGGCGCTGAGCCGGCGCCTGCTGGGCGAGGATCTGCTGCTGCCCAACGTGCCGACCTATTGGGGCGGGGACCCGGAACAGCGCGAGGCGCTGCTGGCGCAGCTGGACCGCATGGTGATGCGGCCGGCCTTCTCCAGCCTGCCCGGCCACGTCGTCAATGGGCCCGACCTGGATGAGGCCGCGCGCGGGGATCTGGCCGCGCGCATCCGCGCCCGGCCGCAGGACTGGGCGGGCCAGCTGCCGGTCGCCCCCTCCACCGCGCCGCTGTGGCGGGACGGCCGGGTGGAACCGCGCCCCCTGGTCGTGCGCGCCTTCCTCTGCGCCAGCGGCGACGGCGGCTGGACAGTCATGCCGGGCGGCCTGGTGCGCATCAGCGCCGATGCGCGCCATGCCGCCGTGTCGCTGCAGGAGGGTGCCGGCTCCAAGGATCTCTGGATCGTCGGGGCGGAACCACCGGGCACGATCCGCCGCCTGATCAGCGCGCCCGACGGCGCGCGCGAGCCCAGCCCCGTGCCCGGCAACCTTCCCAGCCGCGCGGCCGACCACCTGTTCTGGGTGGGCCGGTACGCCGAGCGCGCGGCATCGGCCGTGCGCCTGCTGCGCGGTGCCACCCTGCGCCTGTCCGACGACAGCCGGCCGGCCGCGCGGGAGGAATTGTCGCCGCTGTTGCGCCTGATGGGCCGCGCCACCCTGATCCCGCAGGAAATCGCGCAGCTGCCCGACAGCGACGCCGTGCGCGGCATGCGCCAGGCGCTGGAAATCGCGGTCGATCCCGCCAACCCGGGCAGTCTGGTGGCCACGACCGGCCGGCTGCGCCGCGCCATGGGCAGCGTGCGCGATCGCCTGCCCCTGGACAGCCGCCAGATCCTGGGCCGCCTGGACGTGCTTGGCACACGCCTGGCCAAGGCGGATCGCGCGGCGCTGGCCGTGCTGCTGGGCGACTTCAGCCAGGTGCTGGCGGCGCAGACGGGGCTGGAGCTGGACAGCATGCCCCGTGGCGCCGGCTGGCGCTTCCTGGTGCTGGGCCGCCGGCTGGAGCGCGCCATCGACGCGGTGGAGCGGCTGCAAGCCAGCGGCATCGCCCATGAGCGGCCGGACGCCGCCACGCAGGAGGTGCTGCTGGAACTGGCGGAGGCGGGCCCTGCCTACCGGGAGCGTTTCCCGGTGGGGGTGCAGCGCGAGGCGGCGCTGAGCCTGCTGCTGACCGATCCGGAACATCCGCATTCCCTGCTGTTCCAGCTGGAGACCATACGCCGCCAGGTTTCCCGCCTGCCCTCCCTGCCCGCCTTCGGCGCCGCCGGTGGCGCGGATCCGCTGATGCGCCTGGCGGACCTGGTGGCGCAAGCCAGCTATCGCGTGCAGGACCTGGCGCTGACCCGGGACATGGGGCTGTTGAGCGCCACTCTGTTCCAGCTGGGCTGGGCGCTGCCCGACATGTCCAATCTGCTGTCACAAGCCTATTTCAGCCATGTCCGCGCCCGTGCCGCCTGACCAGCCCCGCCCAGCGCCCGTCCGCTACCGCTGCCGCCACACCACGCGTTACAGCTACACGGTGCAGGTCGTCTCCTCCCAGCTGATCGCCCATCTGGGACCGCGCGACGTAGCGGGCCAGCGGGCGCGGGTGGTGGCGCTGACCGTGGAGCCCGAGCCCGCCGTGGTGGCGGACCGCCTGGATTGGCTGGGCAACCCCACCAGCTATGTCGCCATCGACACGCCCCACCTGGACCTGTCCATGACGGTGGAGCTGGACGTCATCCTGTCGCCGCGGCCCGCCCCGGACTTGGAGGCGACACCGGCTTGGGAGGCGATCGCGGCCGAGGCGCCCCGGCAGCTGGCGGTGGCGGAGTTCATCGAGGCGTCCCCCCGCCTGCCCCAGCCCAGCCCGGCTCTGGCCGCCTTCGCCACCGGCAGCTTCCCGGCCGGCAGGCCCGTCGGCGCCGGCGCCCGCGATCTGGCACGCCGCATCCACGACGGCTTCGCCTTCGATGCCGCCGCCACCAGCGTGACTACGCCCGTGCTGGAGGCGCTGGCGCTCAAGCGCGGCGTCTGCCAGGACTTCGCCCATGTCATGATCGGCGCCTTGCGCGCCCTGGGCCTGCCCGCCCGCTACGTCAGCGGCTATCTGCGCACCTTGCCGCCCCCCGGCCAGCCGCGCCTGCAAGGGGCCGACGCCAGCCACGCCTGGGTGCAAGTATGGTGCGGGCCCGACGCCGGCTGGGTCGATATGGACCCCACCAACGACACGCTGATCGACCGCAACCACATCACCCTGGCCTATGGCCGCGACTATGACGACGTCTGCCCCCTGCGCGGCGTCATCCTGGGCGGTGACACCCACGCCCTGTATGTCAGCGTGGACGTTGAAGAGATGGGGGATGAACCGCCCGCCGTGCGGCAGGCGCAAATGCAGGACGGCCAGGGCCAAAGCCAATCACAGACGCTCTGATCCGTACAATAAAGACAATCAAAAAATCGGTCGGGAGGACCGCATGACCCATCCCAAGGTCGACGCCTATGTGGAGAAGGCCGGCAAATGGCGCGAGGAAATCGCCAAGCTGCGGGCCATCGCGCTGGATTGCCCGCTGGTGGAGGACTTCAAGTGGGGCCACCCCTGCTATACCTCGGACGGCGCCAACATCGTCCTGATCCACGGCTTCAAGGAGTACTGCGCCCTGCTGTTCTTCAAGGGTGCGCTCATGAAAGATCCTAATGGCATCCTGATCCAGCAGACGGAGAACGTGCAGGCCGGCCGCCAGATCCGCTTCACCAACAGTGGTGAGATCGCCCAGCTGGCGCCGACGCTGAAGGCCTACATCCTGGAAGCCATCGCCGTGGAAAAGGCGGGCCTGAAGGTGGACTTCAAGCCGACCAGGGAATTCGCCGTGCCCGAGGAACTCCAAAGCCGGCTGGACAGCGATCCAGCGCTGAAGGCGGCGTTCGAGGCGCTGACGCCCGGCCGGCAGCGGGGCTATCTGCTGCACCTTTCTTCCGCCAAGCAGGCCAAGACCCGGTTGGCGCGCCTCGAGAAATGTGCGCCCCTGATCCTGGCCGGCAAAGGGCTGGACGACTAGCGTGGTCGGTTCAGGTGGCATCACCTGAACCGTGTAGCACGCGACGATCGCAATCAGTCGGCGACGATGCGGGCGCGCAGGTCGGCGTGGGTGAAGCGCAGCGCGTTCTCCGGCACCTCCGACCACGGGCCGATGAAGTCACCGGCCATGTAGTGGAAGCCGGCGCCATCGGCGTAAGAGGCCATCAGGCTGGTGTCCACGCCCTCCACGCCCGCGTGCACGCGCAGGCGCAACGCCTCGTGGGAGAAGCGTGACAGCTCCGGCCCCCAGCGCTTGGGCGAGGCGCCGGGCGGCAGCAGCATGGTGACGATGTAGATGCCGGCCGCCGCCAGGGCCGGCAGATCCTGGCAGCCGCTCTCCACCACGGCGATGACCACCCGGCTGAACTGTTTCAGGAACGCCACCATCTCCGTCGCCCGGCTGACCGGCACCCCTTGGGGGAAGCCCACGACATGGAAGGCCAGGAACGCCACCAGTTCCTTCGGAATGGCCTGCAAGGCCGCCAGATATTCACGCCGCCGGGCTATGCCGGCCAGCGTCTCGAAATGCACCGGCACCGACAGGAAACAGCGGAACTGGTTGCGGTACAGTTCGCCATAGACCTCCATGCTCTGGCGCAGCACGTCCAGGTCCAGGCCCAGTATTTGCTGCATGTCCTGCGGGTCGGCGGCGCAGTCGTAGCCCCAGAGCGGCAGGCGCCCCCGGCGGGGCCGCATGGCCCGGGCGAGGTAAATGGACAGCACCTCCTTGCGCACATCCCAGATGGGACGGTAGACGACCTGCACCGGCTCTTCCTGCGGGGCGGCATGGGCCCACCAGGGATTGGCCTTGTCGGCGCTGGTCTCCGCCGCGACCGCGGCCCCCGCCAGCGAGGCGGCGCCCGCCAGCATTTCATGCAGGCTGCTGCTCTGGAACAGCAACTCCCCATCCATCTCATGCACGGCGGAATGGACGCGCACGGCGGCCGTATCGACATCGCCCAGCAACAGGCGCTGCAGCTGCTCCACCACCTTGGCGCAGACCAGGCCCGCCTCTGTCCGGCCCAGCTGGTGGAAGACGACGATATAGCCCTCCTCCCCATGCCGGAACCAGGCGTCCCTGGGACTCAACAGCTGCCGCAACAGGCGTTCCGCCAGCATGTGCACCCTGTCCGCCACCCGCGGCCAGCGGTTCCCCAGCCGCGCGCGCAGACTGTCCAGCCCCACCATGTGCAGGCTGCCCGCAGCGGCCTGGGTCTGGGCCTGGAAAATGGCGCGCAGCTTGGGCGCCGCTTCCGTGAACTGTCCTGTCTGCTCCCGCTGAACCAAACCATCCATGACCGACAATCCCAAAACTCCCCATCCCTAGGGCTTCAGATTGCCGGTCGGGTGGTTAAGAAAGGTTTGTCACCGAAGCACATCCTGCGCCCCGCGATGACGGGGGTGGAGAGCGTCAGCCCTTCCGGCCCGCATCCATGCGGGCCCGGAGGTCGGTGCGGGTGAAGCGCAGGGCGTTTTCCGGAACCTCGGACCAGGGGCCGATAAAGTCGCCGGCCATGTAGTGAAAGCCGGCTTCATCGGCACAGGACGCCATGGCGGCGGTATCCACGCCTTCGATGCCCGCCCGCATGCGCAGGCGGGAAGCTTCGTGCGAGAAGCGCTTGAGGTCGATCCCCCAATGCTTGGGCGAGGCGCCCGGCGGCAGCAGTATGATGGAAATATAGACGCCTGCCGCGGCCAGGGCAGGCAAATCCTGAGAGCCGTTTTCCACTATGGCCGTGACCACCCGGCTGAACTGCTTCAGGAAGGCGACCATCTCGGCCGCGCGGCTGGCGGGGATCCCCTGCGGGAAACCCACAAGGTGGAAGGCCAGGAAGGCCCGCAGCTCCCGGGGAATGGCCTGGAGGGCGGACAGGTATTCCCGCCGCCGCCCCACGCTGGCCAGCGTCTCGAAATGGACCGGCACCGACAGGAAGCAGCGGAACTGGTTCGCATACAACTCCCCATACACTTCCATGGTCTGCCGCAGCACCTCCATATCCAGCGCCAGAATCTGCTGCATGTCCTGGGAGTCGGCGATGCAGTCATAGCCCCATAAGGGCTGCCGCCCCCGGCGTGGCCGCATGATGCGCGCCATGTAGATCGACAGCACTTCCTTGCGCACATCCCAGATGGGCCGGTAGACGACCTGCGCCGGCTGCTCCTGCAAGGCGGCATGGGTCCACCATGCATTCGCCTTGCCGGTCTCCACCGCCGTCTCAGCCGCAGTGGAATCCGCCGCCAGCGTGGCGGCGCCCGCCAGCATTTCGTTCAGGCTGTTGCTTTGGAACAGCAACTCGCGGCCGACCTGATGGACGGCGGAATGCACGTGCACGGCGGCGGTGTCGACATCGCCCAGCAAAAGACGCTGCAACTGCTCCACCACCTTGGCGCATACCAAGCCGGCCTCGCGCTTGCCCAGCTGGGCGAAGACGACGATGTAACCCTCCTCCCCATGGCGGAACCAGGTATCCTTGGGCGTCAGCAGCTGCCCCAGCAGGCGTTCCGCCAACATGTGCACACGGTCCGCCACCCGCGGCCAGCGGGTCCCCAACCGCTCGCGCAGGCTATCCAGCCCGACCATGTGAAGGCTGCCGGCACAGGCTTGATTCTGCGCGCGGAAAATGGCGCGCAGCTTGGGTGCCGCCGCCAGGAGCTGCTCGCTCGACTGTTCCAGCTCCAGCCCATCCATCAACCACCCCCCGTTGAAAATATTTTGATTCTATCACTGCAGGATGGTGCCGAAGCTATTAAGAAACCTTTACCGGCGTCACCCCCGCCAGGCCACCAACACCGCGCCCAAAGCGATGAAGGCCACGCCCAGCCAGTTGGGCAGGCTGAGCCTTTCGCCCAGGAACAGCACGCCGAACAGTGCCACCAGCACCACGCTCATCTTGTCGATGGGGGCCACCCGCGCCGCCTCCCCCAGCTTGAGCGCCCGGAAATAACAGAGCCAGGATCCGCCGGTGGCGAGGCCTGACAGCACCAGGAACAGATAGCTGCGGGCCGACACGCTGCCCGGCGGCTGCCACTGCCCGGTGATGGGCAGCAGGGCCGCGATAACCAGCAGGATCACCGCCGTGCGTACCAGGGTGGCGAAGTCGGAGTTCACCCCCTCCACCCCCACCTTGGCCAGGATGGCGGTCAGCGCCGCGAACAGGGCCGACAACACGGCCCAGAATTGCCAGGTCAGTTGGGGGGAGTTCATGACGGGAGCACCTTCGCCGGGGTGGGGCCACCATCCTGCCAGCACCTGTCATGCCGGGGATGCTAAATTCCCCGTTACCAGCCTAACAACAGGGACCCTCATGGCGCACGACCCCAAGAAACTTCAGACCATCATGGCGACGGCGGCGCCGGGTCTGGAACTGACCTACAAGCCCATGTTCGGCGGCATCCTGGCCTATGCCGGGGGCAAGCCCGTCGCCTCGCTTTCCGATGTCGGGCTGGCGCTGAAGCTGGCGGGGGCGGAGCAGGCAGCGCTGCTGGCCTTGCCGGGCGCCAAGCCGTTGCAGTATGGGCCGGACCAGCCGGTCAGCAAGACCTACGTCGTGGTGCCGGACGGCCTGCTGGCCGATGCACCGGCCTTGCGCGACTGGGTGCACAAGGCGGCCACCCAAGCCGCCCAGGCACCGGCCCGGAAGAAGAAGGCCTGAGGCCTATTTGCGCCGCTTCACGTCGCCCTCGGCCACCGTCATGTAGCCGGGGGCGCCGGGGGGCAGCATCTCGAACTTCACGTGCAGGGTGGTTGCACCCAGCCTGGTATAGCCCAGGCGAAAGCCCGGTGTGGCGGGCGTCGCCTCGGCCAGGAAGGTGACGCTTTCGCCCGCCACCACCTGGGCGCTGGTGTAGTGGATGGTGTGCTGTCCATCCAGGTAGTCGGCATGCAGGGTGCCGTCCTGCGGGTAGATCAGCATGACCTGGTCGAAGCCGGCGCCCGGCACCGGCTTGCCATCCTTGCCCATCAGGTCGGTGTGGTCCTGACGCAGCAGCCCGCCGCCGCCGGCAACAGCCCGGATGGTGGAGGTGCCGCGCGCCGTGCCGCCGTCCGCCGTGTTGCCCCCGCCGCTCCAGTCCCCAAGCAGGAAGCCCAGCGGTGCCAGGACGGGCGCCAAGGTGGGCGGGTTGGGGCTGGGCGGGTTCTGCTGCGCCAGGGCGGCGGTGGAGGCCAGCATCAGGGCGGCGGCCAGGAATAGGCGCATGGGGGACCTCCGGACGGGGTGCTGCAACTTCACCATACCCCTGCAAAAAACGGAAACACTCTCCAACATCTGCGTGGTTGACGGCGGACCGCCCGCCTGCTGATAGTCGCCGAAATTCGACATGGCTGCCCGCGGCCGGCCTTGATCCTTAAAACAGTCCCTGGCCCGCGGCCCGGGGGCGGATGTAACGGCGTCCGCAAACCTCCCCGCTTTCGTGCGGAGCGTTGGAGGCGGACGGGCGCCATCAGGGAACACCCATGTTCGATATCGCCAGTGTTGATTGCACCGAGTCCACGGCCCCGGCCGAGTTCGTGCGTTCCATGCACGAGACCGGCTTCGCCGTGCTGCGCAACCACCCCATCGATCCGGCCTTGATTGACCGCCTGTATCAGGAATGGGCGGCGTTCTTCGCGTCGGAATCCAAGATGGACCACCTGTTCTCGCCCGAGACGCAGGACGGCTATTTCCCCTTCCGCTCGGAAAACGCCAAGGACAGCCCCATCAAGGACCTGAAGGAATTCTATCACGTCTATCCCAACCGGCCCCTGCCGGCGGGTGTGAAGGAAGCGACCGAGGCCATGTACGCGGCCCTGACCCAGCTGGGCGCCGACCTGCTGGGCTGGCTGCAACAGCACACGCCGGACGCGGTGAAGGCGAAGTTCTCCGTCGCCCTGCCGGACATGATGGTGGGCAGCACGCAGAGCCTGTTCCGCGTGCTGCACTACCCGCCCCTGGCGGACGGCTTCGAGCCGGGTGCCGTGCGCGCCGCGGCCCATGAGGACATCAACCTCATCACCCTGCTGGTCACGGGCAGTGAGCCCGGCCTGCAGGCCAAGGACACCGCCGGCAACTGGCACGACGTGCCCTGCGACGCCGGCATGATCGCCGTCAACGGCGGCGACATGCTGAAGGAGGCGTCCGGCGGCTACTTCCCGGCGACCACCCACCGCGTGGTGAACCCGCCGCCGGAGCACAACGTCTCGCGCTATTCCATGCCCATGTTCCTGCACCCCCGGCCGGACGTGCGTCTCAGCGACGCCTACACCGCGGGGGAATACCTGGACCAGCGGCTGCGCGAGATCGGCCTGAAGAAGTGATGTCGCATGCCGCCGGGCCGGTGGCCTCGGGCGCATGGTTCGGTGTAGGAAGGGGGGCCATCCGGCTCCCCTTTCGCCTTTCCGGGACCAGCCCATGACCGACCGCCCGTCCGCGACCGCCCCCATCGACCGCCTGTTGGCCATCATGGCCAAGCTGCGCGATCCCGACGGCGGCTGCCCCTGGGATCTGGAACAGGACTTCCCCACCATCGCCCCGCACACCATCGAGGAGGCGTATGAGGTGGCCGACGCCATCGAGCAGGGCGACATGGCGGCGTTGAAGGAGGAATTGGGCGACCTGCTGTTCCAGGTGGTGTTCTACGCCCAGATGGCCAGCGAGCGGGGCCTGTGGGACTTCAATGACATCACCACGGCGCTGAGCGACAAGATGGTGCGCCGCCACCCCCATGTGTTCGGTGAAGAGGTCGGCGCCGTGGCCGACGCCACCGACCAGGTGAGGAACTGGGAAGCCCAGAAGGCGGGGGAGCGCGCGGCCAAGGCCGCCGCCAGCGGCGCCAAGGCCTCCGCCCTCGACGGCGTCATCAGCGGCCTGCCCGCCCTGACCCGGGCGGTGAAGCTGCAGAAGCGCGCCGCCCGCGTAGGCTTCGACTGGACCCAGGCCAAGGAGATCCTGGACAAGATCGAGGAAGAGATCGGCGAGCTGCGGGCGGAGATGGAGCATGCCGCCCCCGAACAGGCCCGCATGCAGGATGAGCTGGGCGACCTGGTGTTCGCGCTGGCCAACCTGGCCCGCCATATCGACGTCGACCCGGAAACAGCGCTGCGCGGCACCAATGCCAAGTTCGAACGGCGCTTCCGCCAGATCGAGGCCTGGCTGGCCGAGGGTGGCCGGGGGCCCGGTGACGCGACCTTGGAAGAGATGGAAGCCCTGTGGCAGAAGGCCAAGGGCCTGGAACGCCAAAGCAAATAAGGAGGCAGTCTGATGAGTTACGCCCCGCCCCACATCCCCGGCATCGTCCTGATCTCCGGGGCTACCGGTGACTTCGGCACCGCCTTCGCCCGCCGCTTCGCGGCCCTGGGCAGCCGCCTCATCCTGACCGGCCGCAATACGGAGAAGCTGAAGGCGCTGGCCGACAGCCTGGACGTGCCCACCCACACCCTGGCCTTCGACGTGCGCGACCGCAAGGCCATGGAGGCGGCGGTGGCCAGCATCCCGGCGGACTTCGCCGAGATCGACCTGCTGATCAACAACGCCGGCCTGGCCCTGGGCATGGAACCCGCGCAGAAGGCCAACCTGGACGACTGGGAGATCATGGTCGATACCAACGACAAGGCGTTGGCGATCATGACCGGCCTGATCCTGCCGGGGATGGTGGAGCGGGGGCGCGGCCACATCATCAACCTCAGTTCCACCGCCGGCAGCTACCCCTACCCCGGTGGCCATGTCTATTGCGCCTCCAAGGCCTTCGTCACCCAGTTCAGCCTCAGCCTGCGGGCGGACCTGCTGGGCACCGGCGTGCGCGTCACCTCGGTGGAGCCGGGCATGGTGGAGACCAGCTTCAGCCTGGTGCGCTTCAAGGGCGACGCCGAGAAGGCCGCCAAGGTCTATGCCGACACCACGCCGCTGACGGCGGAAGACGTGGCGGAGTCGGTGACCTGGGCCGCCACCCTGCCCCCGCACTTCAACGTCAACCGCGTGGAAATCATGCCCACGGTGCAGGCGCCCGCCGGCCTGGCTGTCCACCGGTTCAAGAAATAGCGCTCGCTCAAGCGCCGGGCGCCCGCTTCCGCGGGCTGGGCCTCATTCCTTTCCGCTGCACCACGTTCTGCGGAAAGGTCCGGCGGACGCGGTCGCGTCCTACAGCGGTATGAGAAAAATCTCATACCGCTGTTCCAGTGCTGGAGCGGCGACCTAGCGGTCTTGCTGAAGGCGATAGCTCCATTGATCGAGCGCGCTGCCATCGATCTTCATGATCTCGACATGGATGACGTCGCCGACGCGCCAATAGTGGATGCGCTGCGGGTAGCTGTTCGCGGGGTTTTCGAACGTCATGCCCGAGGGTTCGCGGGCAGTCTCGGTAAATGGTATCGGTGCGCGGCCATTCACGAAAACGTTCACCTGGGCTTTGGGCCCGTCCACCGCGATCGTGACAAGTTCGATCGTGCGGCTTTTTCCATCATGAACGGTCTGCGAGGTCCCGACCTTGACCCCGCCAAGCGCGGGCCCCCAGACTTCACAGGTCTGCTCCGGCTTACCCGCCTCCGTGCACCAGCGGCCATTGAACCAGGCCAGCGGATCAGTGTCCTGCGCAAGCGCGGGCGAAGCTAGCAACGCGGCGACCGCGGCGATGAGGGGCGCTCTCACTTCGACACCGCGCGAACAACGTCGAGAACCGCGTCGATAACAGCCTGGGGCTGGTTCAGTTGGACCAGATGTCCCGAACCGTCGGCCACGCGCCGCTCTCCACGCCGGGAAAGCTCAGCCAGCGCCTTGTGGCTGTCAGCCCAGTCCGCCTGCAGTGCCGGATATTCCTCCTTGGCTTCCGGGGCCCACAGACCTGGTTCACCCGCGCTGACCACGATCAGGGGCAGATCGCCATAGGTCCTGTCATTCTTCACGACGCGTTCTCCATTGGGCTCATACTCCTCGAAAGCCGAAGCTTGGGTGCGCAGCCGTGCGGGATCGGCATCGAGACGGGCCAGAACCGACTGCGTCTTTTCCGGAATTTCCGGGAAATAGATAAAGCACGGCGATGCCGGCGCGCCGGTCTTGACGCGTCCGCTCTCCACGCCGCTCGCGCAATCGCGCAGTCGCTGAGCCTCGCCGGCGAGATAGGCCCGATCTGCGGCGGCGGCCTTGGGGCCGACGCCGGCTTCACGCGCGAGATCGTGAGGCCGCACCGGATCGACCAGGACGATCCCGACGACATCGCGCGGATGACGATCGGTAAAGGTCAGGACCTCGTGCGCTCCGGCTGAATGGCCAACCAGCACAAACGGCCCCTTCACGCCCGCGACCTTCAAGGCGCGCTCGAGATCGTCGGTGGTCTGGCCAACGGTCTGTGGTGCCTTGGCGTCGGCGTCGCTGAGCCCGAAGCCCGCACGATCCCAGGCGCAAGCGCGCGTCACCTTGGCAACCTCGGGCTGCACCTTGGCCCAGGTGGCCGACCACCCGCCCAGGCCCGCCGTGAACACCACGGTGGGCGAGCCCTGTCCTAAACACCGGAGATGGACACGCCGCGCGCCGTCGACAGGAACTAGGCCCTCGGGCGCGACGTAGTCGGCCATCGCCTCGACCACCGGTACATCCTTGATGACTTGCGCGCGCGCATTGACCGTAAGGCCAGCGAGGCCCAGTCCTATGGCGGCGCCAACAATGGCTTTCATGCTTCCCCCCGAAGCGTTGCACGGCATCAAAGCGAGAACTGCCCAGACGTCGCATGTAAAACTAGGGCCTGGACTCATAAACACTGGCACCAAACTCTGACCGCGCCGGGCTTAACGGCAGCCAGGAAGTTCGGGTCGTTTATCGTAGGGCGTTGCGATGCCACGCAACTGTTTTGATCTGGTTGAAGAACCTTTCACCGGGTTCCTGCGTCGAAAGATCAAACGCCAAGCGGATTTATGAGTTCACGGCCTAAACCGATAAGTGATCAGGCGCGCCTTGGCATCCCCACGCCAGTCTGAGAGACTGGCGCCAGGGTCCCAGGTGCGGGCCGTCTTCACTCCGGGTCGGGGGGCCTGATGGCCGAGCTGCCGTTCTTTTCCGTCATCGTGCCCACGCACAAGCGGGCCGGCCTGCTGCGCCGGACGCTGGCGTCCATCAACGCCCAGCGCGAGGGCGTGGGCGGGGTGGAAATCCTGGTGGTCTCCGACACCACCGACGGCGACACCGACGCCGTCTGCGCCGAGCTGCTGACCCCCGCCGACATGTACGTCCGCCGCAATGGAGCGCCTGGCCCCTCCGCCAGCCGCAACATGGGCCTGAGCCTGGCCAAGGGCAGTTACATCCTCTTCCTGGATGATGACGACGCCTGGTATGAGGGCTTCCTGGCCGCCTTGAAGGACCAGCCGGCGGTGCGCCAGGGCCTGCCCGTCTATTTCAACTTCGCCATCGTGAACGAGCGCCGGGGCGCGGACGCCGCCATCCTGTCGGAGGGCGGCGTCGATATGGCCGGCCGCCTGACCGATGAGATCTACCTGAAGAACCAGATCCCGGTCTGCTGCTTCGCCTTCCCCCGTGCCCTGCTGGCAGGGCTGAAGTTCGACGTGCACATGCGGGCGTACGAGGATTGGGAATTCATGTTGGCGGTCTATGCCCGGCAGAAGGCCCAGCACGTGCCGGTCATCGGCGCCCGCATCTTCAAGGACAGCGGGGCGGAATCCGAGCGGCGCGGCGTCAGCCAGCAGTCCCACGACTACAATGCCGTGTTCGACTACCTCTATGTCTACCGCCGCCACAAGGCGCCCGACGCCGAGCTGGGCCAGCGGCGCGCCGCCTTGCTGAACAGCTTCAACATCCCCGTCACGCCCGAGATGGTGTGACCCGTGCCGCACGACCTGGACGCGCTAAAGAACCGCACCCTGTTCTGCCTATGGACGGGACATGAGGCGATGTCGGACGACCGCCTGCGGGCGCTGTGGACCATCTTCCGCACCACCGGCTGCGCCGTCGCCTTCCTGAACCGGGACACGCTGGGCGACTGGGTGAAGCCCGACCATCCGCTGCACCCCGCTTGGCCCCACCTCAGTGCCACGCACAAGGCGGACTATCTGCGCTGCTATCTCATGCACCACTACGGTGGCGGCTACACCGACATCAAGACCACATCGAAAGCCTGGGGCCCGTTCTTCGACCAGTTGGCCCAGTCGGACAAGCTGGCCCTGGGCTATCAGGAGCTGGCCAACGGCGTCGCCCCTGTCGAGGGACCGCTGGGCGACGAGCTGCGGCGGTCCTATGCCGACCTCATCGGCCTCTGCGCCTTCATCTTCCGCAAGGGCACGCCCCTGACCGCCGCCTGGCTGGCACGGACGGAGGCGTTGCTGGACCGGAAGCTGCCGGAATTGCGGCGCCACCCGGCGATCCACCCGCTGGACCGCCAGGGCATCCTGCTGCCGGACGGCACGCCGTCACCCTACCCGCTGAAGTGGACGGAACTGCTGGGCGACATTTTCCACCCCCTGGTTTACGAGTTCCGGGGGCAGATCCTGCAGGCGCCCCTTCAGCCCAGCTTCATCCGTTACCGTTAGCTGGCGGCACGGCGGCCGCCGTGCTGGCGCGGGCGTTCCAATCGGGGGCATCGGCACCGCCCAGTGCCTTCAGGAAAAACCCGTACTGCTTACGCAAGGCATAGCGGACGGGCCCGGTGGAGCGGCCGGCGGAATGCCCCTCGCCCGGCACCACCAGCAAATCGAAAGTCTTGTCCGCCTTGATGAGGGCATTCACCACCTGCATGGTGGACGACGGATCGACATTGTCGTCCAACTCGCCCACCACCAGGGCCACCTGGCCCGTCAGCCGGTGGGCGTTGTCGACGTTGGACGACTGGGCGTAGCTCTCATCCACCGGCCAGCCCATCCATTGCTCGTTCCAGCTGATCTTATCCATGCGGTTGTCATGGCAGCCGGCGTAGCAGAACGCGGCCTTGTAGAAGTCACCGAAGAACAGCAGGGCGGCCAGCGAACTCTGCCCGCCGGCGGAACCGCCGTAGATGCCCACGCGGGCAATGTCCAGTTGCGGGTACTGCGCAGCGGCGGCCTGCCACCATCTGATGCGGTCGGGGAAGCCTGAGTCCTTCAGGTTCTTCCAGCACACGTCGTGGAAGGCCTTGGACCGGTTCATGGTGCCCATGCCGTCGATCTGGGCGACGACAAAGCCCATCTCCGCTTGCGCCTGCATGCCGATGACCTTGTCGCCGCCGGAATGGAAGCCGAAGGGCCAGAAGGTCTTGGGCACGAAGCTGTCGTGCGGCCCGGCATAGATATTCTCGATGACCGGATAGCGCCGGGCGGGATCGAAGCCCAGGGGACGGACGATGACGCCCCAAATGTCCGTCTTGCCATCGCGGCCCTTGGCCTTGAACACCTCCGGCGGGCGGAAACCGGCGGCCAGCAGGCGGCTGATGTCACCGCGTTCGACCTCCGCCACCAGCGACCGGTCGGACGTGCGGCGCAGTTCCATGACCGGGGCCATGTCGACGCGCGAATAGGTGTCGACGTAATAGACCAGATCATCGGACAGGCTGACGTCGTGATAGGCATCGGCGGTGGTCAGCGGCACCAGGTTCCGACCGTCGAAATCCACGCGGTAGAAATGCTGGAAGTATGGGTCCTCACCCGGGCGCATGCCGTTGGCGGCGAAGTAGATCTGGCGGCGCTCATCGTCCACCTTGGTCACGTGCCGCACCACCCAGTCGCCCTTGGTGATCTGGGTCTTCACCTTCCCCGTGCGGCCGTCGATGAGATAGAGGTGGCTCCAGCCATCCCGTTCCGATAGCCAGATGACCTCGGCGCCGCCCTTATTCACGTCATGGCGGAAGCGGCGCTCGTTGTTCACGAAGGTGGCGGCCGTCTCCGTCACCACGGCGCGCGGGGTGCCGGTGGCGGCATCGATCTCGATCACCCGCACCATCTGGTGGCCCCGGCGGGTATATTCGAACACCACGGTGGCGCTGTCGGCCCGCCACTCGAAATCCGTCATCAGGTAGGGGTTGGGGAACAGGGCCGCGTCGATATCCAGCTTGCGACCGGGCGCGCCGGTGCCGGGCACATGGAACAGCACCGGCTGTTCCTGATCCACGGCGTCACCCGGCTTGGGGTAGAGCTGCGTGTGCAGCTTGGGCTCGATCTGGTCCTTGGGCGAGGACTCCACCTTGTGGACCTCGCGCCGGTACCCTGGCCGCACCCGGTACAGGATCAGCTTCCGCGAATCCGGCGACCAGGCGATGGTCTCGCCATCATAGAAATCGCCCTCGCTGCCATCGGTGCTCAGCGGCGTCACGGTACCGGTGGCAACCTCGCGCAGCGCCAGGTTCTGGTTCAGGATCAGCGCCTCCCACCGTCCGTCGGGCGAGGCCTTGGGGCCGTTGCCGCCCTGCTGGGTCAGGTCGCGCACCACGCCGAAGCCCCGGGGCCGGCGGCCGCCCTCCTCCGGCTCCCGCTTGCAGGAATAGTCCGACAGCCGGCAGGACCATTCCGCCTCCTCCCACTCGAAGGTCAGGGTCTGGCCATCCTCACTGAATCGCGCGCGCTCGAACGGCAGATGCAGACCGCTGAAGCTTTGCCCGGCGGCTTTGCTGAACTCCGCCGCTAGCCTGTCATGATCGAAGGCTGGCTCCTTCCGCAGGGTGGTGGCATCGACCATTGTGAACTGGAAACCGCCCGGCACGGTCTTGCGGTACAGCAGGCGCCCGCTTTTGCCCACCCAACGGGCGGGCCAGGCCACATTCTCCGTCATGCCGATCCAGCGGTCGCGCAGGGACAGCGCGCGCTCGTAATCCGTCTCCGTCGGCACCGGCCCGGCGGCGGGAGCCGGTCCAGCCCCTGCGGGAAACGGCGCGGCTGGCCCGGCCGTTTCCACCGCCGCACGGGCGCCTATGGCGCGGGCCGCCGCCGCGGCAGCAGGCAGGGCGGCGATAAACGAACGACGGCGCATGAAGGGCTCCCCAATATCGGAGCCATATTAAGAATTTATACAATATCCTATTCAAGGAATTTTTGAGTACGGGCCACAGCCGTCAGGCGGCCAAGGTCCATTTCACCAACCAAGCCGTCGCAAAAATTGGTACACTGAGATGTGTGTGTGAAAGGGTCCACCATGAGCAAGGGCACATCCGTCAGCCTCGACCCCCACTATGCCAAGTTCGTCGAGGAGCAGGTCAGCGAAGGCCGTTACGATACGGCCAATGACGTGGTCCGCGCCGGTCTCCGCCTTCTTGAAGAACACGAAACCAAGCTGGCCGCTCTACGCTCGGCATTGATCGAAGGCGAAGAGAGCGGTCCTGCGACAGACTTCGACTTTGAAGATTTCATCGCACGCAAGCGGACCTCCCGGCCATCGGATCGATGACAGGCAGCTATCGGCTCAGGCCCGCCGCCCTGAAGGACCTGGAAGCCATCTGGGACTATACGGAAGCGCGGTGGGGCGTAGGCCAAGCCGAAACATATCTGCGTCAGCTTTGGCATCATCTCAGGATGCTCGCGGCCCAGCCGGACCTCGGTCGGCCTTGTGGGGAGGTGCGGCCCGGCTATTACAAATACCCAGCCGGCTCCCATCTTCTATTCTACAGGACCACAGCCACCGGCATTGAAGTTGTCCGTGTCCTGCATGAACGGATGGACGTTAAACGTCATTTATAGGGACGATTGGCATTCGGCTCCAGATAGCCGTTCCCGCACAGCGCCAATGAAATCCCGGGGCTCATCGACGGCGAAGGCCAACCTGGTCACGGTCCGGGCGGACCGCAGGAAGCGACGGCGCGCCTCCGGCACCGCCAGGGTCAGCGCCACATTGGGTGCAACCAGCCGGCTGAGGTTCTCCGCCCCACGCCGTTCCAGACCGTCGGCGGTGCCGACGTGGGCGATGGCGTCATAGGGGATCAGCCGATCGACCAGGAGGCCAAAGCGTATTCGAACGCCCTGCGGCGTCAGCAATACGGGACGCAGGCGAAGGGACTTGGTCAGCCCCAGCAGATAGATGAAGCCGATATCCCCCACGGCGAATAGAATCAGCGCCGCCGTGCGGTGATGGATGCCCAGCGCCACATCCACCACCACGATTTCCATGACCTGGGCCGCCAGCAGGCCCCCCATCAGGGGCGTCAGGTCGCGATGGTAGCTGTAGGCTTGGCAGCCCGGCGGCACGTCCGGCGGCGAGCGCCAGCGAAACAAGGCCAGATGCAGCAACGCCAATTCCTTGGCCACAAGCTGGGCGAGCGGTGGTGGAACAAGGCAAGCGACGGCGGCCTCCAGCTTCGTCACACCGGGCCGGCGCAACACGGCCCAGGCCCCGGCCACCCCATAGAGAAGGTGCCCGCCAACCAAGGCGGTGCCCACGGCGACAACCCAGGGCATGCCCGCCAGGGCTGACCGCAAGGGCGGTGTCAGTCCAAGCACCCCACTGACCAAGCCCAGGGCGATGGCGGCCAACACCACCCGCGCCGCCGGCGGCCGGCCTAAACGCATCCGCTCCGCCACGATCAGGCCGGTGGCCAAGCTGTCCGCCGTGATCCACAGGAACAGCAGGGCCGCCAGGTCGGCGTGCGCCGTCGCCCATGGCGTGCGAATGGCCAGCGAGGCCACGGCGATGACAGGAACGGGCGCCAGCCGCAGAAACGGGGCGACCGCCGGAAAGAGGGCTCGAGACGTCATGATCGCAGCGCCTTCCAGTCGGAATATCCGGCCCAGGATATCATGATCGACATGCCGGGTCGGATAGCCTGGTGGCTGCGACCCATCGATCACGCATCGAACAACGCTGAATACAACGCCCGCCAGCTGTCGGGGTCGGGGCCCATCAGCAGGCCGCCGGTACGGTCGGCGGGATTGTACGGGCTGGCGTCCAGCTTGGCCGCGTGGCCGCCGGCCTCGGCAAACAGTAACGCGCCTGCCGCGTGGTCCCAGGGCTTAATCATGTTGTTCAGGCTGAAGTGCGCCTGGCCGGTCAGCAGGTCCAGGTAGTCGTGGGCGGAACAGCGCTGGGTGTAGGCCTCCGCCACCCGCTCCCGCCGCTGGGTCAGCTGGCGACGCATGTCGCTGTCGAAGAAGCGGATGTTGGCGATGCCGCGCATCTGTTCCACCGCCACGGGCGGGAGGGCGACGCAGCGGGTGCCGGCCTCGACGGCGTCAGCCCCCACCAGCCAGGCGCCCTGGCCCAACCGGCCGCGCACAGTGCGCCGCCCCACGGGGTCGTGGATCCAGCCGGCCACGGTGCGGCCATGGGCGGCCAGGGCGACGATGACGCCGAAGCGCGGCTTGCCGGCCACGAAGTTGGCGGTGCCGTCGATGGGGTCGACGATCCAGACGGGATCCGCGCCCAGCAGGCGATCCAGCACGGCGGGGTCAGCCGAAACGGCCTCTTCCCCCACCACGGTGCTGCCGGGCAAAAGCGCCGTCAGCCGGGCGGTCAGCGCCCGTTCCGAGGCCTCGTCCGCCACGGTCACCAGGTCACCCGGTCCCTTCTCCCGGATATCGCCGCCGTCCAGGTGCTGGAAGCGGGGCAGGATTTCCGTTTCGGCCACGGAACGAATGAGGGCGTCGACAACGGCCACATCGATGGCGGGGATGTCGGTCGCAGGCAGGGGCGCGGTCATGGGGACATCTATGGTTGGCGGCGGCGGTCGTGCCCCCTAGGAATAGAATCGATAGGCCAAACCATAAAGCCCCAAAAAGAAAGGGACCGCCCCCTGGACGAACCAGCAGGCGATCCCTTCCTTCAAACCAGGCCGGAAAGCCGGGCGTCGGGATGACGCAAGGGCTTAGAAGCCCATGCCACCCATGCCGCCCATGCCACCCATACCGCCGCCCATGCCACCTTCCGGCAGGGCCGACTTGGGCTCGGGCTTCTCGGCGACCATCGCCTCGGTGGTGATCAGCAGGCCAGACACGGAGGCGGCATGCTGCAGGGCGGTACGGACCACCTTGGTCGGGTCGATGACGCCGAAGGCGAACATGTCACCGAACTCACCGGTCTGGGCGTTGTAGCCGAAGGCCACGTCGTTGTTGTCCAGCAGCTTGCCGACGACGATGGAACCGTCGGTGCCGGCGTTGAAGGCGATCTGACGGACCGGCGACTGCAGGGCCTTGCGGATGATGTCCACGCCCACGCGCTGGTCGTCGTTCACCGGCTTCACATTGGCCAGCGACCGGGTGGCGCGCAGCAGGGCGGTGCCGCCGCCGGCCACCACGCCCTCTTCCACCGCGGCGCGGGTGGCGTGCATGGCGTCGTCAACGCGGTCCTTGCGCTCCTTCACCTCGACCTCGGTGGCGCCGCCGACGCGGATGACGGCAACGCCGCCCGCCAGCTTCGCCAGACGCTCCTGCAGCTTCTCACGGTCGTAGTCCGAGGTGGTCTCCTCGATCTGCGCCTTGATCTGGCCGATGCGCGCCTCGATGTCGGCCTTGGCGCCGACGCCGTCCACGATCGTGGTCGCGTCCTTCGTGATCACCACCTTCTTGGCGGTGCCCAGCATGTCCAGCGACACGTTCTCAAGCTTGATGCCCAGGTCTTCGGAGATGACCTGGCCGCCGGTCAGGATGGCCATGTCTTCCAGCATCGCCTTGCGGCGGTCGCCGAAGCCCGGGGCCTTCACGGCGGCGATCTTCAGGCCGCCGCGCAGCTTGTTCACCACCAGGGTGGCCAGCGCCTCGCCTTCCACGTCTTCCGACACGATCAGCAGCGGGCGGCTGCTCTGCACGACAGCCTCCAGAACCGGCAGCAGGGGCTGCAGGCTGCCCAGCTTCTTCTCGTGCAGCAGGATGTAGGGGCTTTCCAGCTCGGCCGTCATCTTCTCCGCGTTGGTCACGAAGTAGGGCGACAGGTAGCCGCGGTCGAACTGCATGCCCTCGACGACTTCCAGCTCGGTGTCGAAGCTCTTGGCCTCTTCCACCGTGATGACGCCCTCGTTGCCGACCTTGTCCATGGCCTTGGCGATCATCTCGCCGATCTCGGCCTCGCCGTTGGCGGAGATGGTGCCGACCTGGGCGATCTCACCGGAGGTGGAGACCTTGCGCGACTGGCCCTTCAGGTCGTCGACGATGGCGGTCACGGCCAGGTCGATGCCGCGCTTCACGTCCATCGGGTTCATGCCGGCGGCCACGGCCTTCACGCCTTCGCGCACGATGGCCTGGGCCAGCACGGTGGCGGTGGTGGTGCCGTCACCGGCGACGTCGTTGGTCTTCGAGGCCACTTCGCGCACCATCTGGGCGCCCATATTCTCGAACTTGTCGGCCAGCTCGATCTCCTTGGCGACGCTGACGCCGTCCTTGGTGATGCGCGGCGCGCCGTAGCTCTTGTCCAGTACCACGTTGCGGCCCTTGGGGCCCAGGGTCACCTTCACGGCGTCGGCCAGGATGTCCACGCCGCGCAGCATGCGGTCGCGGGCATCCGTGTTGAACTTCACGTCCTTGGCAGCCATTTTTAATTCCTTTTTCGTTTTCCCTCAGGCGCCGGGCGGCCACATTCGTGGCCTTGGCTATCCTCGATTTCCAGTCCGCCTGCGGCTCCCCAGAAATCTCCGGCGCCCGCAGTCGCGGGCTACGGCTGAGACAAGCTCAGCCGCTGATTTTGCGGTGTTATTCGAGAACGCCGAGCAGGTCGGACTCGCGCATGATCAGCACGTCCTTGCCGTCGATCTTGGCCTCGGTGCCGGACCACTTGCCGTACAGCACCTTGTCGCCGGCCTTCACGGACAGGGCGACGATCTCGCCCTTCTCATTGCGGGCGCCGCTGCCCACGGCCAGGACTTCACCCTGCTGGGGCTTTTCCTTGACGGTGTCGGGGATGATGATGCCGCCGGCGGTCTTCTGATCCTGCTCGATGGGCCGGATCACCACACGGTCGTGCAGGGGCCTGAAACTCATTTGGAACCTCCAGGAATAGGCGCCGGCCCCTTCTCTTGAAGCGGACCGGCGTCGGGTGGCCGGCACCTTACCCCAGCCGCCGCAGCGGCTGGAAGCGCGGATGCGCGGGCGCGGTACGAATGGTGGGGGTCAGGACGCCTGGGCCTGCCTGTCCGGGGCAACCCGTTCGGCAAGCGGCGGGGTCTCGGTCACGGAACAGGCGGGAAAACGGTCGCGGAAACGGGCCACGTCCGCCGGCTCCAGCGCCACCGTCAGGTGGGCGTTGTCGTCGTCGTCCTCACGCTCCGTCACCTCGCCCTTGGCGTAGAGCCAAGCCATGGCGGCGCCGTCGCTGACCGGCACGCTGACCTTGACCACGTCGCGGCCCGCCACCATGCGGCGGTCCAGGACGTTGAACAGGCTTTCCAGCCCGTCGCCGGTCAGGGCCGACACGGCCACCAGGCCATCCGGCCGGCGGCTCTGGCGCATCAGGGTCTCGCGGTCCAGGGGTGGCAGCTTGTCGATCTTGTTCAGGACCTCGACCACCCGGGGATCGGTCTCTGCCTCGATACCCAGCTCAGCCAGCACCGTCTCCACGTCCCGCTTCTGCGCCTCGCTGTCCGGATGGGCGGCGTCGCGCACGTGCAGGATGATGTCGGCGGCCAGCACCTCTTCCAGGGTGGCGCGGAACGCCTCCACCAGATGGTGCGGCAGGTCGGAGATGAAGCCCACCGTGTCCGACAGGATGATCTTGCGCCCCGATGGCAGCACGATGGACCGCATGGTGGGGTCCAGCGTGGCGAACAGCAGGTCCTTGGCGAACACGTCGGCCCGCGCCATGCGGTTGAACAGCGTGGACTTGCCGGCGTTGGTATAGCCGACCAGCGCCACCACGGGATAAGGCACGCGCTCCCGCGCCTTGCGGTGCAGGCCGCGGGTGCGCCGCACCTCCTCCAGTTCCGCCTTCAGCTTGATGATGCGGTCGCCGATGAGGCGGCGATCCATCTCCAACTGGCTTTCACCAGGGCCGCCCAGGAAGCCGAAGCCGCCGCGCTGGCGTTCCAGATGGGTCCAGGACCGCACCAGGCGCGAGCGCTGGTAGGTCAGCGCCGCCAGTTCCACCTGCAACTGGCCTTCACGGGTACGCGCACGCGCCCCGAAAATCTCCAGGATCAGGCCGGTGCGGTCGATGACCTTGGTCTTGAGGTCGCGTTCGAGGTTGCGCTGTTGCACAGGCGACAGCGCGTGGTCGACGACGACGAGGCCGATACCCAGATCGGCGACGCGCTTGGCCGCCTCTTCCAGGTAGCCGCCGCCCAGCAGGGTGGCGGGCTTGGGCCGGGTGACGCGCACGCACTCCGCCGCCACCACGTCCAACTCGATCGCGGCGGTCAGGCCAACGGCCTCTTCCAGCCGCGACTCCGGTGGACGTTTGTCATCGAGTTCTTCGCGCAGGATGGGGTGGATCACCAGGGCGCGCCGGGCGGATTTCTCCGCCGGCGGCGCCTCCGGCGACCCTTCGGGATTCAGGGAAGGAAGCAGGGCGGGCTCATCCGCCGGACGATCCGTCACAGCGCCGCCATCCTTCCCGTCAACCGGCCGGACCATCCCCTGACGGGGGGCCGCCGACTGTTTACACTCATCAATCGTGGTCGCCTTCCTTGGCCGATTCGAACAACTGGATGGGGTGGGCCGGCATCACGGTCGAAATCGCATGCTTGTAGACCAGCTGCGAATGGGCGTCGCGGCGCAGCAGCACCGAGAAATTGTCGAACCAGGTGATGATGCCTTGCAGCTTCACGCCGTTGACGAGGAAGACCGTCACAGGGGTCTTGTTCTTCCGCACGTGGTTCAGAAACACGTCCTGAACGTTTTGCGACTTTTCGGACATTGCATGCCTCGCTCTTTATTGGGGCCCTCTATGGAGCGCCCGGGGTTGCCTTTCCGGCGGTTATGGAGCCGTGCGTGAAAGTGCCGGCGGCCCCGGGCACACCCCGGAGCGTCCGCCATCCTAGCACAGGAAGTGATATGGGGTGCTAGAGCCCATCCACCAAGGTGCAAAGTTCGTCACAGCCGGCAAAGCGGCGATGCGGCGGGTAAACGCTCAGCGCCCCCTCCCCATGCGGGGTGGCCCCCACCATGAGGGGTACGCAGCCCGTGCGGTGGGCGACCTCCATATCGACGTCGGCGTCGCCCACGAACCACACATCCGGCCCTGGGGCCAAGCCCGCCGGCTGCAGCGCCAGATGCACCGGCGCCGGATGCGGCTTGTCGGCTTCGGCGTCACCGGCCCCCACCAGGGCGCCGCACCAGCGGTCCCAGCCCAGGGCCCGGGCCTCGGTGCGCAGGAAGCGGCCGGTCTTGTTACTGACCACGCCGACATAGACGCCGCGCGCGGACAGCGCCTCCAGCAACTGGCCCGCCCCCGCCAGCGGATCGAGGTAGTCCAGGTGGTGGGTCTCGAAATGGGCGTAGAAGATGTCGCGCGCCCGTTCCCACCCGTCGCCGAACAAGGCGGGGAAGGCGTCGCGCAGGCTCTGGCGCACGCGGGTGTAGCTTTCCTCCAGCGTCCAGGCGGGCATGCCGAAGGCTTCCAGCGCCGCGTTGGTGGCGGCATGGACGCAGCGCCAGTTGGTGATCAGGGTGTTGTCCCAATCGAACAACACCGCCCTTGGTAACGTCAGGGGCGGCAGAGCCAAGGCGGGAACGGACAGGATATCGCGCGCGGTCACGGTCACAGCTTGGTCACCACAGGGTCATCCACCCCCACATGCGCCAGATAGGCCTGGCGCAGACGCCGCCCCAGGGGACCCGGCACCCCATCGCCCACCGGCTTGCCGTCGATGCGGGTGACCGGGACGCAGAAGGTGCTGGCGCTGGAGATCAGGGCTTCCCGAGCAGCGTACGCCTCTTCCACCGTGAACGCCCTCTCCTCGAACGGGATACCCGCCGCCTCGGCCTCGGCCAGCAGCGACAGGCGGGTGATGCCGTTCAGGATGCGGGTGCTGGCGGCGCGGGTGACCAGCACGCCGTCATTGGTGACGATCCAGGCATTGCTGGAGCAGCCCTCCGTCACCGTGCCGTCGGGGTCGACCTGCCAGGCCTCGAAAGCGCCCTCCTCTGCCGCACGCTGCTTGCCCAGCACCTGCGGTAGCAGGGCCACCGACTTGATGTCGCGCCGCGCCCAGCGGATGTCCGGGATGGTGATGACCGAGACGCCCTTCTCCAGCTGCTGCGGCGCGCTGAACTTGGTGGAACGGCAGGTGACCACCAGCGTCGGTGCCGGGTCCACCGGGAAGCGGAAGTCGCGCGGCGCCTGCCCCCTGGTGATCTGGACGTAAACCAAGCCGTTGCGCACCCGGTTGCGGCGCGCCACCTCGCGCATCACGAAGCGCAGGCTCTTGGGATGCATGGGCCAGGGCAGATCCAGCTCGTTCAATGAGCGGGACAGACGGGCCAGATGGCCGTCCTCGTCGGCGAAGACGCCGTTGACCACCGACACCACCTCATAGACACCGTCGGCAAACTGGAAACCCCGGTCCTCGATATGGACATGGGCGTCGCCGTGGGCCACGTAGCGTCCGTTGACATAGGCTGTCCGCGGCATGGATAAAACCTCACCTTAGATCTTAAGAAGCGACAAAAATCACGGCAAAATCAATTAACTGACGCCTATTCTTCACCCTTTCCCTCGCCGCGCTCATTGCCATGCACGCCTAGGGACTTCAGCTTGCGGTGCAGGGCCGAACGCTCCATGCCCACGAAGGACGCGGTGCGGGAAATGTTGCCGCCGAAGCGGGTGACCTGGGCCAGCAAATATTCACGCTCGAACACCTCGCGGGCGTCGCGCAGCGGCAGGGACATGATCTCCCCGCCCTTTTCCCAGCGCAGCACCGTCGGGGTGATGGAGCCGATCTCCGGCGGCAGCATGTCGGCACGGATGGGCTCATCCGGATCGCCCGGCACCATGATCAGCAGCCAGTCCATGACGTTGCGCAACTGGCGCACATTGCCCGGCCATTCATAGGCCTGCAGGGCGGCCATGGCGTCCTCGCCCAGGACACGCTGCGGCAGACCCGACGCGGTGGCGGAGCGCTGCAGGAAATAGCGCGCCAGCAGGGGGATGTCCTCCCGGCGTTCCCGCAGCGACGGCACCTTCAGCGGCACCACCGCCAGGCGGTAGTACAGGTCCTGGCGGAACTGCCCCGCCTCGATCTCCGCCGCCAGGTCGCGGTTGGTGCTGGCGATGACGCGGACGTCCACCTCCACCCGGGTGCTGCCACCCACGCGCTCGAACGTCTGCTCCTGCAGCACGCGCACGATTTTGCCCTGGGTTTCCAGCGGCATGTCCGCCACCTCGTCCAGGAACAGGGTGCCGCCGTGCGCCTGCTCGAAGGTGCCGACCTTGCGGCCCGCCCCGTCGATGGGATGCTCCGTCCCGAACAGCTCAACCTCCAGCCGGTCGGGCCGCATGGTGGCGCAGTTCAGCGCCACGAAGGGGCCGTCGGCGCGGCGGGAGTGTTCATGGATGATGCGGGCCACGATTTCCTTGCCGCTGCCCGGCGGGCCGCTGACCAGGACGCGGCTGCCCGTGGGCGCCACCTTGTCCAGCGATTGGCGCAGCTGGTTGATCATCAGCGAGCGGCCGATCAGCTCCACCTCGCCGCCGGCCCGCAGGCGCAGCTCGCGGTTCTCGCGGCGCAGGCGGGCGGCCTCGATGGCGCGCTCCACCAGCAGCAGCAGGCGGTCGGACTTGAACGGCTTCTCGATGAAGTCGTAGGCGCCCTTCTTCAGGGCCGCCACCGCCGTCTCGATGGTGCCGTGGCCGCTGATCATGACCACCGGCACGTCGGGATGATCACGCTTCATCTCATCCAGGATCTGCAGGCCGTCCAGGCGGCTGCCCTGCAGCCAGATGTCCAGGATGATCAGGCTGGGGCGACGGGCGGCGACGGCGGCCAGCGCCTGGTCGGCGTCCGCCGCCTCGCGGGTCTTCATGCCTTCGTCTTCCAGGATGCCGGAGATCAGCATCCGGATGTCGGCCTCGTCATCGACGATCAGAATATCATGCGCCATGGGTCAACGCCTTTGGGTCAAACGCTTTTGGAGGCACTGGTCCCGGCCACCAGGGCCGGGCTGGCGGCCGTTTCCGCGTCCTGCGGGGCCGCCGCTTGCACAAGCGGCAGGATCAGGGTGACGCGGGCGCCGCCACCGGGGTTGTCACCCAGCCCCAGGGTGCCGCCGTGGTCTTCCAGGATCTTCTTCACGATGGCCAGGCCCAGGCCGGTGCCCTTGGCCCGGGTGGTGACATAGGGTTCCGTCAGCCGGTCCCGGCCCTCGGCCGGCAGGCCCCTGCCATTGTCGGCGATGGTCAGGACGATGTGGTCGTCCATGGCCTCCACCTTCAGGGAGATATGGCCCGGTGGGGTGTCGTGGCCATCGGCCGCGTCCTCCTCCATCCGTCCCTCGATGGCCTCCACCGCGTTCTTCAGCAGGTTGGTCAGAGCCTGGGAGATCTGGCGGCCGTCGCATTCCACCTCCACCTTCTCAGGCGGCAGGATGCTGTCGAACTTGATGCCGGACTGGGCAGTGGCCTGCAGGAATACGGCCTGGCGGCACAGCTCCTGGATATTCTGCGGCTTCATCACCGGCGTGGGCATGCGGGCGAAGGCGGAGAACTCGTCCACCATGCGGCCGATGTCGTCCACGTGGCGGACAATGGTGTCGGTCATGGCCTTGAAGGTCTCCGGATCGCTCTGGATTTCCTTCAGGTACTTGCGCCGCAGGCGCTCGGCCGACAGCTGGATGGGGGTCAGCGGGTTCTTGATCTCATGCGCGATGCGGCGGGCGACGTCCGCCCAGGCGGCCTTGCGCTGCGCCGACAAGAGTTCCGACACGTCGTCGAAGGTGATGACGAAGCCGCGGATGCCGTTGCCGCTGGTGTCCGCCGCCACCCGCACCAGCAGGGTGCGCTGGGTGTTGCCCCGGCGGATCTGCACCTGCCCCTCCACCAGGCGCGACGGGCGCCGGCGGATGGCGGACATGAGATCTTCCAGCTCGGGCACCACGGCCAGGATGTCCCGCCCCATCATCTCGTGCACGTCGGGGATGTCCAGCAGTTGGGCCGCCGATTGGTTGGGCAGGTTGATGAAGCCCTGCTCGTCCAGGCCGATGACGCCGGCCGACACGCCGGCCAGCACCGCCTCGGTGAAACGGCGTCGCAGGTCCAGCTGGCGGTTGGCCTCCACCAGGTCGCTGCGCTGCGACGACAGCTGGCTGGTCATGCGGTTGAAGGCGCGGCTGAGTGAGGTCAGCTCGTCCTCCGGTCCCGGTAGGGTTTCCGGCACGCGCGCCGTCAGGTCACCGGTGCGGATGCGCTCCGCCGCGATGATCAGCGCGCTGATGGGCGTGATGAGGGTGTTGGCGAAGTTCAGGCCGGCCCAGATGGCCACCAGCAGCAGCAGCAGCGAGACGATGATGAAGATCAGCGTCATTTTGGTCTGCAGGCCGAAGCGCTGGCCTTCAAGCTCGGTATATTCACGCACCGCCGTCTGGGCCGCGTTCAGGTGCTCCATCACCTTGGCTTCCACTGGACGGCCCAGCAGCAGGAAGATGTCGAAGTCCGGATCCAGGCGGATCAGAGCGGTGACACGCTTCTCCTTCTCATTGAATTCGAAATCCACCTCGCCCTTGCGCGCCCGCTCCAGCCGTTCCTTGGGCATGACGTCGGGCTGGAAGACGGAGCCCAGGGTGTAGCTGCCGTACTGCCGCCCCTGCCCGTCGAAGATCACCGCCTCGGTGAAGGAGCGCTGGAAGGATTCATTGCGCAGGAAGGCGTAGATGAACAGCGGGTCCAGCGTGACCAGCGGCCCCTGGCGCGCGGCCAGCAGGTCGTTCGCCACCCAGGAGGCGTCGTTGCGGATGGCGATCTGGTGTTCGTCCAGATAGGCCTGGGCCACCACCAGGCTTTCATTCACCGCCGTGCGCACCCGGTCGCTGAACCAGGACTGCAGGCCCAGGTAAAAGAAAAAGGCGGAGAAGGCGGCCATGACGATGGCGGGCAGCACCGCCAGCAGGCTGAACACCGCCACCAGCCGCACGTGCAGCCGCGATCCGGCCAGGCCCCGGCGCCGCTCGATCCACAGGCCGACGATGCGCCGGGCCATGAGCGCCAGCAGCATCAGCAGCAGCGCGCCATCCAGCGTCAGCAGCAGGCTGACCGTGTTGGGGCTGTTGCCGAAGGGCGGCTGCTGCGTCAGCGCCGCGTATGTCGCGAAGCCTGACAGCACGGCGGCGAAGGCCAGGGCCACCGCCAGCTTGTTGCCCAGGCCCAGGCGGGCCGACCAGACGGACAGGCGCCGCCACCAGCTGTCGCTTTTGGGAGGGACTTGCGGTGGAACCGGGGAGCTGGGCGGTGTGATCAGCGCCGGAGGAACCTCGGTCATGGCAAAGACATCCGGACCATGGCCGCCCCGGACACCGCCGGAGGCGCGATGATCAGGGCCGGCGCCAGGGTGGGCGTCGCTGCGACGGGGGGTGAGACCGCGTAAAAGGCGAAACGAAGCACGGTTCCTGCCAGGCCGGTGGTTTGCACGGCGCAAACGCCACCCCCGGCGCGGAGGTGGTGCGGACAACATCCGTCAGGCGACGCCCGTTCGGCCAAAGCCGGAGGGTATCGCCCGGCAGGGGCTGCTGTTGCCCGGGCGCCCACCTCTGTTACCAGAATGCCACGCGTGTTTCCAGCCGTCCGTCTTACGCCCGTTGGTAGAAGTGTCCCCTGTTACTTCAGGCCACGGACCACCTGGATGTCCAGGTCGCGGATCTTCTTGCGCAGGGTATTGCGGTTCAGGCCCAGCATATGCGCGGCCTTGATCTGGTTGCCCCGGGTGGCGATCAGCGACAGGGACAACAGCGGCCGCTCCACCTCGCGCAGCACGCGGTCATACAGGCCGGCGGCCGGAACGCCGTCCTTGTGGGCGGCGAAATAGTCCTTCAGGTGGCGCTCCACCGCAGCCCCCAGGCCTTCGTTCTGCGGCTCTTCCGCCGGGGCGGCGGCGGGCGCGAAGTCCGCCAGCTCCTGCTCGATGACATCGATGGTGATGACTTCCTGGGTGTACAGCGCGGCAAGGCGCCGCACCATATTCTCCAGCTCACGCACGTTGCCGGGCCAGCGATGGCGGCGCAGGCGGTCCAGGGCGGCGTTGTCCATGCTTTTCAGCGGCAGGCCCTGCTGGTTCACCAGGCCGAAGAAGTGGCGGACCAGCGCCGGGATGTCCTCCGTCCGCTCGCGCAGCGGCGGCAGGCGGATGGGCACCACGTTCAGGCGATAGAACAGATCCTCGCGGAACTGGCCCTGGCGGATCAGGGTGCGCAGGTCGCGGTGGGTGGCGGCGACGATGCGCACGTCGGTCTTGATCGGGGTGCGGCCGCCGACCGTGGTGTACTCCCCCTCCTGCAGCACGCGCAGCAGGCGGGTCTGGGCGTCCAGCGGCATGTCGCCGATCTCGTCCAGGAACAGGGTACCGCCCTGCGCCTGCTCGAACCGGCCGGTGGAGCGCACGGTGGCGCCGGTGAAGGCCCCCTTCTCATGGCCAAACAGCTCGGACTCGATCAGTTCACGCGGGATGGCGGCCATGTTGACCGCCAGGAAGGGGCCGTTGCGCCGCTTGCCGTAATCGTGCAGGGCGCGGGCCACCAGTTCCTTGCCGGTGCCCGACTCGCCGGTGATCATGACCGTCAGGTCCGTGCCCATCAGGCGGGCCAGGACGCGGTAGATCTCCTGCATGGCCGCCGACCGGCCGATGAGGGGCAGCGCCTCCTCCTCGGCCTGTGCCGCCGCGGCCCCGGCGGCCGCCGGCGGGGCCGGCTGGGGCGTGGACAGGGCGCGCTCCACCATGCCCATCAGGTCCTTCAGATCGAAGGGCTTGGGCAGGTAGTCGAAGGCGCCGCGCTCCGCCGCCTTCACGGCGGTCAGCAGGGTGTTCTGCGCGCTCATGACGATGACGCGTAGCTCGGGGCGCAGCTTCTTGATGCGCGGCAGCAGATCCAGGCCGTTCTCATCCGGCATCACCACGTCGGTGATGACCAGGTCCCCCTCCCCATCCTGGACCCAGCGCCACAAGGTCGCGGCATTGCCGGTGACCCGCACGTCATGGCCCAGGCGCAACAGGGCCTGGTTCAGAACAGTGCGGATGGCCCTGTCGTCGTCAGCGACAAGGATGGTGGATGGACCCATGGATTAAACGCCCCCCTCTGACGCCGTCCGCCCAGGGGCGACCGGCAGCGAAACCTTGAAGATCGTGCGACGCGGCACGCTGTCGAAATCGATGACCCCGCCATGGTCGCCGATGATCTTGGCGACAAGCGCCAGGCCCAGGCCGGTCCCGTTCATCTTCGTGGTGACGAAGGGATCGAACAGGTTGGCCCGCAGGTCCTCCGGAATGCCGTCGCCATTGTCCTGCACGCTGATCAGCAGCGGCAGGTGCACCCGGCTGTCTGACCCCGGCACCGCCAGGCGCACGCCATGCTGGTAGGCGGTGGACAGCACGATTTCCCCGCCCTTTTCCGGGCAGGCCTCGGCCGCGTTCTTCACCAGGTTCAGGAAGACCTGGATCAGCTGGTCGCGGTTGCCGAGCACCGGCGGCAGCGACGGGTCGTAGCGCTCGATGAAGCGGATGGCGCGGCCGAAGCCGCTTTGCGCCACGCGGCGCACGTGCTCCAGCACGCCATGGATGTTCACCGCCGTCTTTTCCAGCGGCCGGCCGTCGGTAAAGACCTCCATGCGGTCCACCAGGGCCACGATGCGGTCGGCCTCATCGCAGATGAGGCGGGTCAGCATGCGGTCCCCTTCGGACGCGTTCTCTTCCAGCAGCTGGGCCGCCCCCCGGATGCCGGACAGCGGGTTCTTCACCTCGTGCGCCAGCATGGCCGCCATGGCGACGACGGAGCGGGCGGCCCCCCGGTGGGTCAGTTGGTTGTCGATCTTGCGGGCGATGGACCGCTCATGCAGCGACAGCACCACCAGGTCCGGCGGATCGGACAGGGGGGCCGCCTTGGCCGTCAGGAAATGCAGGCCGATGCGCGGCGTCTCCAGCATGATGCTGTAGTCCGACACGCTACCGCCCGTCATCCGCGCCTGATCGATCAGGGAGTGGACGGGGCTGTCGCCCGGGATCAGCGTGTCCAGCTGGCTGCCCACCAGCAGGGCGGCGCTGGCGTCGAAGAATTCCTCCGCCTGCAGGTTGGCGAAATGAATGCGGCGCTGCCGGTCGATGACCAGGATGGGTTCCGGCAGGGCGGACAGGATGGCCGTGGGATCGACCATGCCGGGCGCCGGGGCAGGCAGGGCCGCCGTCCGCCCCATCAGGCCGCCACCTTCTTTTCGCCGGCGCTGTCGTCGTCCTCAACGTCGCAACCGGCCTCCGCGGTCAGGCCCCGGCCGGACAGGTCGCGCCCCACGATGCCCCGGTCCAGCAGGTCCTGGTACCAGCCGCGCACGAAGTCCTGCACCAGCTCCGCCCTCTCGATGGTGTTCACCTTGGCACGGTACTCGGCGGAACCGGGGAGACCCTTGGAATACCAGGCGATGTGCTTGCGCCCGATCTTCAGGCCGGCGTCGGTGCCATAATGCTCCAGGATGGCGTCGTAATGCTCCAGCACCAGGTCGCGCTGTTCCACCAGCGTGGGCTCGGCCGGGGCCGTGCCGGTACGCAGCATCTGGATGACCTGGTTGACGAACCAGGGGCGGCCATAGGTACCGCGGCCGATCATGACACCGTCGGCGCCGCTCTCTTCCAGGCAGCGGGTGACGTCGGGGAAGTCCACGATGTCGCCGTTGGCGATGACCGGCAGCGACACGGCGTCCTTCACCTGGCGGATGAAGGCCCAGTCGGCGACGCCGTTGTACATCTGGTTGCGGGTGCGGCCGTGCACGGTGATCATGCGGATGCCGCACTCCTCCGCGATCCTGGCCAGGCGCGGGGCGTTCAGGTTCCGCTCATCCCAGCCCTTGCGCATCTTCAGGGTGACGGGCACGGACACGGCCTTGACCACGGCGTCCAGGATGCGGCCGGCCAGCGGTTCATCCTTCATCAGGGCGGAACCGGCATAGCCGTTCACCACCTTCTTCACCGGGCAGCCGAAGTTGATGTCGATGATGGAGGCGCCCCGGTCCACGCACAGCTTCGCCGCCTCCGCCATCACCTCGGGCTCGCAGCCCGCCAGCTGGACGGACAGCACGCCTTCCTGGGCGTTGGGGTCGATCTTCTTTTCGGACTCGCGGGTGGCGCGGATCATCGCCTGGCTGGCGATCATCTCGGAAACGACCAGGCCCGCGCCGGCGCGCTTCACCAGGCGGCGGAAGGGCGTGTCGGTCACGCCCGACATGGGCGCCAGGATCACCGGATCCTGAATGGTGACGGGACCGACCTGGATCGGCGCTAACTTACTGCCCATTTCCTAGGCGCTTTCCATGACTGCTACAAAATTAGGCGTTCAAGCTATCATGAGCCCCCGCCAAAGGGAAGCGACGCCGCCGAAGACGGCGGATGCGACTATGGTATGGCGCGGTGGCATGGCAGATCGTGGACGCCGGCGGACAAACAAGCCTAGCGGCAAGGTCTTAAGGGGAGATATCTCTCATCGGGAAATAGGGATAATTGTCACCATCCCTCGCCCGCCTCCCATTCATGGTGTCTTGCCCAGCCATGCCGTCCTGCCTTGCCCTGATCGTCGCCGCCGGCAGCGGCTCCCGCTTCGGCGGGGACCTGCCCAAGCAATATCTGTCCCTGGCCGGCCGGCCCGTCCTGGCCCGCACCGTGGCCGCGTTTCAGAACCATCCGGAGGTGACGGCCGTGCGGGTGGTGATCAACCCGGCCCACCGCGACCTGTATGAGGCGGCCGTCGCCGGCCTGGACCTGCCCCCGCCCGTGGCCGGGGGTGCGGCCCGCCAGGACAGCGTGCGCAATGGGCTGGAGGCCGCGGCCGCCGATGGCGGTTATGACCTGGTGCTGATCCACGACGCCGCCCGGCCCCTGGTGGACGCCGCCAGCATCTCCGCCGTCATCCGGGCCCTGGCCGAGGTGCCGGCCGCCCTGGCGGCGGCCAGCGTCAGCGACACGCTGAAGCGGGCGGACCGGGATGGCGCCGTGGCCGCCACGGTGGACCGCACCGCCCTGTGGCGGGCGCTGACCCCGCAGGGCTTCCGCTTCCCCGACATCCTGAAGGCGCACCGCGACCTGGCGGGCCAGGAACTGACCGATGACGCCGCCGTGGCGGAGAAGGCCGGCTTCCCCGTACGCCTGGTGCCCACCAACCCCGACAACCTGAAAGTGACCCATGCCGAGGATCTGGCGCGGGCGGAGAAGATCATCATGAACGAATTGGGCGACGTACGCGTGGGCCATGGCTATGACGTGCACAAGTTCACGGAAGGCGACCACATCGTCCTCTGCGGCCTGAAGGTGCCGCATACCCACAAGCTGGAGGGCCATTCCGACGCCGACGTGGGCCTGCACGCCCTGACCGACGCCATTCTGGGCGCCATAGGGGCCGGCGACATCGGCAGCCACTTCCCCCCCACGGATGAGCGCTGGCGCGGCGCCAACAGCGGCAAGTTCCTGCAGCACGCCGCCAGCCTGGTGACGGCCAAGGGCGGCGCCATCGCCCACTGCGACATCACCGTCATCTGCGAGCGCCCCAAGGTGGGCCCCCACCGCGAGGCCATGGTGGCCCGCGTGGCCGACCTGCTGGAGATCGCGCCCGACCGCGTGTCGGTGAAGGCCACCACCACCGAGGGCCTGGGCTTCACCGGCCGGCGCGAGGGCATCGCCGCCATGGCGACCTGCACCGTGCGCCTTCCCTGGCCGACGCCGAAGGTCTGACCCCATGTTCCCGGCGGAGATCACGAAAGCGGCCGAACGCCTGCTGGCCGCCTGCCAAGCCAAAGGTCTGTGGCTGGCCACGGCCGAATCCTGCACCGGCGGCCTGATTTCCGCCAGCCTGACCGCCATCGCCGGCTCTTCCGCCGTGGTCGACCGGGGCGTGGTCACCTACAGCAACCAGGCCAAGATCGATCTGCTGGGCGTGCCCGACGGCCTGATCGCCCTGCACGGCGCCGTCAGCCGCGAGGTGGCGCACGCCATGGCCGAGGGGCTGCTGGCCCGCTCCCGCGCCGACATCGCCCTGTCGGTCACCGGCATCGCCGGCCCCGGCGGGGGCAGCGTGGAAAAGCCGGTGGGCCTGGTCTACCTCGGCTGCGCCCGCCGAGATCGCCCTGTGGTGGTGGAACGCCACGTCTTCCCCGGCGACCGCGAGGCGGTGCGCCTGGCCGCCGTGGCACGGGCGCTAGCGATGGGCCTGGCCGCGGCGAAGAGTTGAGGCATGGCGGTCTAAGCCGGACCCAGCCACCAGTCCAACGCGCTCTCGACCACCTCCGGCGGCATTGTATGTCCGCCCTCGAACACCCGCAGATCCACCAGGAACCCCCGTCGCTTGAACGCCGGCACGGTGGTGCGCGCCGTTTCCTCCAGCGGCAACACGCGGTCGTCCTTGCCGTGGCTGATGAAAACCCGCGCTTGCCCGCCGTCCGTCAGCCGCCCCCCGGTGTGCAAAGGCGCGACACGGCCGGGGGAAAAGGCGATCAGCGCGGTAAACAGGTCCAGGTTTTCCGGCCCCAGCGACAGGGCGTAGGTCGCCCCGTCGGAAAATCCTGCCAGCGCCACCCGGGACGGTTCCACGGCGTACCGGGCGAAGACCTGGGCCAGGAAGGCATCGATGCGCGCCGGATCGGTGCCATACCGGGGTCCCCAGCGCTCATCCACCTCGTGCTTGCGCGCCGCCAGCATGTCCCAGGTGTAATCCCCGGAGTCGGGGGCCGCGATGATCACCCCACGGGCTTCCGCTGCCCGCGCCAGACGCAACACCATGTCGGCGCCCCGCTGGCTGGCGCCGTGCAGCATCACCAGCAGCGGCAGGGGGTGGCCGGGCTGGTAGGACTTGGGGGCATAGACCACGCCATCACCCAGCCGCAGGGGTCCAGGCCGCACCTCCGCCGTTGATGGAGAGGCCAACGGACGGGCGGCCAGATGCACCAGATCATCCGCCGGCGCGAGCGGCATCATGAACAGCAGCAGGCAGGCCACCATCCCCGCGATACGCCACCGCATCACCACCCCCGCCCTCCGCGGTCCCCGGGGGCAAGCTTGGGGGCTCGAGGGTAGACCGTCAATCGCCACTACCAGCCGCCACCACCAGCGCGCCGGCGCCCGAGGTGATGGTGGAGAAAGCGGCATGAAGGTTTTCCACCAGTTGCATCGATCGAAGGCGGGGGCATAGTCTGGGCCGGCGGCGGCGCCTGCCGCCAAGCATACCCGCCTGTTGGAGCCCGCTCCCCATGTCCCTGCGTTCCCTCGGCCTGGCCTTGGCTTTGGCCACCACCCCGCTGTCCTTGTCCCTGCCCCACGTGGCCCAGGCCGCCGCCCCGCAGGTGAAGACCCAGGCGCCAGGCTATTATCGCCTGATGCTGGGCGATTTCGAGATCACGGCGCTGAACGACACGGTGGCCACGCTGCCCATCGACACGCTGATGACCAACACCACGCCGGAGAAGGTGCGGGCCGCCCTGGCGCGCAACCACCAGCCCAGCCCGACCCCGACCTCGGTCAATGCCTTCCTGATCAACACCGGTGCGCAACTGATCCTGGTGGACACCGGCGCCAACGGCCTGCTGGGCCCCAAGGCCCCCAGCAACCTGCTGGCCAACCTCAAGGCCGCTGGCTACACGCCCGACCAGGTGGACGCCGTGCTGATCACCCACATGCATGGCGACCATATCGGCGGCCTGACCACCGACGGCCACATGAACTTCCCCAACGCCACCGTCTATGTCGACGCGGCGGAGAAGGGCCATTGGCTGAACGCGGAGGCCGAGGCCAAGGCGCCGGCCGACAAGCGGGGTGGCTTCGCCGCCGCCCACAAGTTGCTGGACGCCTACGCCGCCGCCGGCAAGCTGAAGACCTTTGACGGCGTTACCCCGCTGTTCCCCGGCATCACCGCCCTTCCCGCACACGGCCACACGCCCGGCCACACCACCTACGCCGCCGAGAGCAAAGGGCAGAAGATGGTGTTCTGGGGCGACCTGATGCACGTGGCGGCGGTGCAGTTCGACACCCCGGCCACCACCATCCAGTTCGACAGCGACAGCCCCGCCGCCTACCAGCAGCGCGCCAAGGCTTATGCCGAGGCCGCCAAGGACGGCTATTGGGTGGCCGCCGCCCACCTGTCCTTCCCCGGCATCGGCCACGTCCGACCCAAGGACGCCACCGACGGCAAGGCCGATCCCAAGAGCTATGTCTGGGAACCGGCGCAGTACAGCCTGGGGGAATGAGACCATGACGCGCACCGGGATCGCCGCCGCCCTGGCCCTGCTTCTGGCTTCCGGCACAGCCCTGGCTGATGACCAGGCCAACACGGCCAGGCTGTTCGCCGATCCCGGGGTGCGTCAGATGACCCTGGCCACGGCCCAGCAATCGGCCGTGGTCATGAACGAGCCCTGTCCCAGCGCCCAGGCCACGGTGTCGACCGACGTGGCGGTGTTCCAGCCGCTGGTGTTCGATGCCGCCGGCCAATTGCAGACCGGCATTTGGCGCCAGCAGGTGACCTTGGCCGGCTGCAGCGTCACCCGCACCTTGAACGTCATCGGCTGGAAGCAGGCGGGCCAATCCATCGGCATGGGCGCCCTGCTGCCCGGCGGTACGCATACCGACGTGCTGCTGCAGCGCGACGCCATCCAGCAGGTGGATCAACTGGTGAAGATCACCCCCGGCGCCACCGAGGAGGGATGCGCCCGCGAATACGTGGCCGACACCCGCTTTCTGGACCGTGACGCAACCCCCGCCCCCGGCGGCAAGTCCCCGCCCTGGCGCGAGGTGTGGACCCTGCGTACCTGCACCAAGCAGATCGAGGTGCCCATCCGCTTCATCCCCGACGCCACCGGCACCACCATCACCGCCGGCCCGCAGAACGCGGTCAAGGTGACGACGGTGGGCAAGTAGGCGCCCCGGTTGGGGCTTACGCCACCGTTACCAGATGCGTGCCGTCCTCCCGGGCCTGGAATCGGATATCGCGATCCAGGAAACGGCGGATGATGGCGGCACCGGTCAGGCTGTGCTGCGTCGGCCGCACGGTGGTGAAACAACCGCCGCCGGCCAGCGCCAGGGGCAACAGCAGCTGATCCGCCAGATAGGGCCCGGCGAAGGCGTCCGAGGCGATGTAGCCCTTTAGGCGGTTGGCCGTCTGGCGACCGATATCCTCCGCCCGCAAGCCGACGCGGCCCACAGCGCTGACCACCTCCGTCACCTGGTCGAAACAGGCCGACAGCATCAGGATGTTGCCGGGGCCACGCCCCTCCGCCACCGTTTCCACGCTCCAAGCCTCCTCCGGCCAGTCCAGCACCTGGCGGGCGGCGGCCACCTCGCGTTCCGCGATGTTGGCTGGCAAGTTGGACAGCAGCGCCCGGCCGCGCACACCCCGCAGGACGCCGCGCTCCACGAACTCCTGGGGCTGCAAGGGGGCCGGGGTCACCGACACCTCCACGCGGCCGCCCCCCACCGGGTAGAACCCCGGACGCACCAGCGTGGCCGTCACCGCCGGCCCCATGCGGGACAGCAGTGGCAGAAAGGTCTGCGCCGTGAAATCGAAGGGCGGTGCCGCATGGGCGTGCGTCCCGCCTTCCAATACCAGGCGTGACGGGCCATCCGCCAGCAACAGGGGCGGCAGCAGCGCCTGAAGCACCAGGCCCGTGCTGCCCGCCGTGCCCACGGCGAAGGTGTAGTCGCCCGCCCTCACTTGGCCCGGCGTGAAGGTCAGGCAGGATGCGCCGATGGCCGCCCCGTCGGCGGTGGCGCCGCTGATGGCGCACGCCGCCTCCACCGCCGTGAGATGCTGGCGCATCAGGCCGGGTTTCTCCCGCTTGGCGCGGATGTTGTCGATGCGGAACGCCTGGCGTGTCACCAGCGCCAGGGACAGGGCGGTGCGCAACACCTGCCCACCGCCCTCACCTTCCGATCCATCAATGATGATCACATTCACCCCCATCGGTGCTGTGCGGACGCCTCAGCCTTTCACACACAGGACCTGCTTCAACGTATGAACGACCTCCACCAGGTCGGCCTGCGCCGCCATGACGGCCTCGATGGGCTTGTAGGCGGCCGGCGTCTCATCGATGACGTCGGCGTCCTTGCGGCACTCCACCCCCTCGGTGGCGTGGGCATGGTCCTCCAGCGTGAAGCGCCGCTTGGCCTCATGCCGGGACATGAGGCGCCCGGCGCCGTGGGAGCAGCTGTTGAACGCCTCCGCGTTCCCCTTGCCGCGCACGATATAGGACTTGGCGCCCATGGATCCGGGGATGATGCCCATCACCCCACTGCCTGCGTTCACCGCCCCCTTGCGGGTGACCAGGACGTTTCGGTCGAAATGACGCTCCCGCTGGACGTAGTTGTGGTGGCAGTTGATGGCCTCCATCGCCGCGTCGAACGGTTTGGTGATAATGGTGCGCATCGCGGTGATGACGTTGGTCATCATCATGCGCCGGTTCAGCGCCGCGAAGTCCTGGGCCCAGCCCACCGCCTCGACATAGTCGTTGAAGTGGTCGGTGCCCTCGGGAAAGTAGGCCAAATCCTCATCCGGCAGGTTGATGAACCAGCGGCGCATGTCCTTCTTCGCCAGTTCGATGAAGAAGGTGCCGATGGCGTTGCCGATCCCGCGCGATCCGGAATGCAGCATCACCCACACCTGTCCCGCCTCATCCAGGCACAGCTCGATGAAGTGGTTGCCGGTGCCCAGCGTCCCCAGATGCGCCAGCGAGTTGGCGCTAGCCAGCTTGGGATATTTGGCGGTGATGCCGGCGAAGCGTTCCGCCAGGGTGCTCCACGCCGCGACGATGTCGGCAGGCGGGTCGCCCCAGGACCCGCTGTCGCGCCGGCCCCGCCCGACGTCCCGGCCATGGGGCACCGCGCGCTCGATGGCCGTACGCAGGCCTGCCAGGGTGTCCGGCAGGTCGGCGGCCGCCAGCGAGGTGCGGGCCGCCATCATGCCACAGCCGATGTCCACCCCCACCGCCGCCGGGATGATGGCGCCCAGTGTGGGGATGACAGAACCGACGGTGGCGCCGATGCCGACATGGACGTCGGGCATGGCCGCCACATGCCTGAACACGAAGGGCATACGCGCCACCCGCGACAGCTGGGCGCGGGCCTGGTCGTCCACGGCCACGCCCTTGGTCCACATCTTGATGGGCGCGGCGCCATCGGCCACCGTCACCTCATAGCCATGTTCACTCATGGTCATTCCCTTTTTGTCCTTTCATAGGTTTAGCAGCTTGGGCGGGGTGGCGACGAGAGAGTGCGGGAAACAGCCACGTGCTCTACCAACTGAGCTACGATCTTTCCGCGTGGGAAGGACCGGCCGGATTCGAACCGGCGGACCCCGTGGTCCTGTAGTTCCCCGCGGCATTCGCCCGGGATCGCCACAAGCTTTGGAATTCAAAAATCGGCGACGAGTAGAGTGCGGGAAACGGCACATGCTCTACCCACTGAGCTACAAGCCATCGAAGGCTTGGCCGGACTCGAACCGGCGCCCCTGTAGTTCCCCATGGCATTCGCCCGGAAGACTGATCTGAAAAACGACACTGGCGACCAGGGATGGCCGGACGTTTTGTTACTGAGCTACCCGATTTGCCCGAGGGCGCACCGGAGGCGGGTTTGAACCGCCGACCTCCCGCCTTGCGGCGGGCGCTCTACCTGTAGTCCGGCCAGCATTCGCCAGCGCCGCTCGCGTCGGAAAGCACGACGGCCGAGCCGCCGGTGACAAGGGGAATGGGGAGACTGCGGAGTCGAACCGCAGGCCTTTCGGCCCTTCCTTACATGTACTCCCCACCGCATTCACCGTCGGTAACCAAGGACGGACGGGCTGGGTCGTGGCGACCAGGGGGGACGGAACCGCCCCTTGAGCTACATTTCCAAGGCGGGATCGAACCGCATCTCCCCTCCCTCGCGGGCCGGGCGCTCTACCACGGGCTTGGTGTGGATGTAGTTCCATCCGGCATTCGCCACGTCCCAACGCATCATCCCCGGTCAGACGACCGTCGCGCTCACCTCCGCAACCCAATCCCGATCCGCTCCGCCCCCTGCCTGATAACCGGCGGCGAAACGGGCCAGGGTTTCGAACACGGCGTCGGAGAAGCCGCCGACGTTCAGCACGTCGGGGCGCTCCACCGCCTGGGTGGTGCCATAGGGCTGCAAGTCGATGCAGACCAGCTTGGCCCGGGGGCAGCGCCGCTTCAGGCGTTCCCACTCCTGCATCGTCGCCGTGGCGCCGTGGCGCCGGGCGTCGACCCAGGACTGGTTGTCCGAAACGATCACCACCAGGTCCGCCACCGCCCGCTGCGCGTTCAGCAAGGCCAGCGGGGCCGAAACGGTGGTGCCGCCGCCGCCGATGGCGGCCAGCTTGGTGGCGTTCACCGACACCGGGGCCCGGGGGTCCAGGTCCAGCGGCACCACCTTGGTCTCGAACGGCAGCACCAGGGTACCGGGGTTGCGCCGCATCACCGCCGCCACCACCAGGGCCGCGACATCGATGCAGCGCACCGCCGTCGTCGCCCCCTTGCGGTGACCGGTAATGGGACTGGCCATGGACCCCGACACGTCGGGGCACACCACCACGCGGCCGGGCAGCACCGGCACGGATGCCAGCGACAGTTCCAGCGCCGTCTCCAGCGCCGCGACCACCATGAGCGGCACGTCTTTGGCCACCATGCCCCGCGCCGCCATCAGCTGATAGGGCAGGACACGGGCCTTGGCGATGGCTTCGGCATCCGCCAGCCGGGCGGCGACACGCTCCGCCAACCCGTCCACCGCGAACGCGCCGTGGCGCGCCAGGGTGTTCAGGTTCATGCGCAGCGCCTGCCAGCCCATGCGGTCCGCCACCTCCGCCCATTGCGCAGGCGTCAGCGGTTCGGCCGTCAGCCATTCGAAGGGCACCGGCGGCAGGGGCAGCGAGCGGTCCCGTTTCCAGGCCTCGAACGCCGCGACCTCCACGGGCAGGGCCGCCACGTCATACGGCTTGCCGATCAGCCAGCCATAGAAGGCGCGGGCGGTCGCGTCGACCGGCTTGGGGTGCACCATCTTGACGATATCGGCCAGCGACGGGTCATTGCCCGTGGCCGCCCGCATCAACTGCGCCATCGACGCCTGCTCCAGCCACTGGGTCACCAGACGCTTGGGTCGCGTCCCCAGGGAGGTGCGGCCCACCACGCCGGACCGCATGATCTGCACGAAGGTGCGCAGCATGCGGCCATTGTCGATGACGCGGCGGAACACGGCCACCGACAGGTCGGGATCGGCCACGGTCAGCCAGGCGGTCAGCAACGCCGGCATGTCCTTCATCACCCCCCTGGTGCGGGCGTAGACGGCGGCCTGGGCCACGAAGCGCGGGTCAACGGCCTTCGCCACCGCCAGCACCTCGGCCAACTGGGCCTCGGCCGTGCCATAAAAACCATCGTTCAGCGTGCCGGTGGCGGCCAGCTGGGCCAGCTTGTGCTCCGGACCATAGCTGTAGGCCGGCGCGCCCTCGCGGTTCCGCGTATCCGGCATCAGTTTCGCGATCATCGACGCGAACAGCTGCTTGTTGGCCATGGTCCTCACTCCTCTCTCCTGGGGCTTACCGCCCCGGGGGCCGCCGGCACATTCCGGCGGCCCCGATCCGATGCCGGGATATAGAGCAACGGCCGTGCCAGAGAGCGGTGATAGAATGAGGAAATTTTACATCATATTGATAATAAACGATTATTCATCGGATATTCAAAATCGGCGTCCGTAAAGCCTCTTTTGGTGATCAAGAAAATAGGATATTAAACGATACGACTTTATAAAAATGGATAAGTCCTGTGTCCCGCCCCCTCACCGTCATCGGTTTCCTGGGCTCCACCCTGGACGCCGCCAAGTTCGGGCCCAGCCGCTGGCAGAAATGGCGGCCCAGCGTGGGTATCTGCATGCATGAGGATTTGCGGGTGGACCGCTTCGTGCTGCTGCATGGGGAGCGGCACGGCCGCTTGGCCGAGCAGGTGGTGGAGGACATCCGCACCGTCTCCCCCGAGACGACGGTGGAACAGCGCACCTTGGGCTTCACCAACCCGTGGGACTTCGAGGAGGTCTACGGCAAGCTGCTGGACTTCGCCCGCGCCTTCCCCTTCGAGCCGGAGCAGGAGGACTATCTGGTCCACATCACCACCGGCACCCATGTCATCCAGATCTGCCTGTTCCTGCTGACGGAGGCGCGTTTCCTGCCCGGACGCCTGCTGCAGACCCAACCCTCCCGTGGCGAGGGCCTCAACCCGGCGGGGGAGTGGAGCGCCATCGATCTGGACCTGTCGCGCTATGACAGCATCGCCACCCGGTTCGCGGCGGCGGCGGCAGAGGGCTCCTCCTTCCTGAAGTCCGGCATCGAGACGCGCAACGCCGCCTTCAACCGCATGGTGGATGAGATCGAGCGCGTGGCCCTGCGCAGCAAGGCGCCCCTGCTGCTGATGGGCCCCACCGGCGCCGGCAAGAGCCACCTGGCCCGCCGCGTCTATGAGCTGAAGCGCCTGAAGCATCAGGTGGCGGGCCCGTTCGTGGAGGTGAACTGCGCCACCCTGCGGGGCGAGGGCGCCATGTCCGCCCTGTTCGGCCACCGCAAGGGTGCCTTCACCGGCGCCGTCAGCGACCGGCCCGGCCTGCTGCGCGCCGCCGACACCGGCATGCTGTTCCTGGATGAGATCGGGGAATTGGGCCTGGACGAGCAGGCCATGATCCTGCGCGCCATCGAGGACAAGCGCTTCCTGCCCGTGGGCTCGGATAAGGAGGTGGCGTCGGACTTCCAGCTGATCGCTGGCACCAACCGCGATCTAGGCGCCGCCGTGGCCAAGGGCGCCTTTCGCGACGACCTCTACGCCCGCCTGAACCTGTGGACCTTCACCCTGCCCGGCCTGGCCCAGCGCCGGGAGGATATCGAGCCCAACCTGGACTATGAACTGGACCGCCACGCCCAGCGCGATGGCCAGCGCGTGACCTTCAACAAGGAGGCGCGGGCGCGCTACCTGGCCTTCGCCACCGGTCCCGACGCGCCCTGGCCTGGCAACTTCCGCGATCTCGCCGCCAGCGTCACCCGCATGGCCACCTTGGCCCCCTCAGCCCGCATCGACCAGGACATGGTGGAGCAAGAGATCGCCCGTCTACGCCGCCTGTGGGGCCCCGCCGCGCCGGATGACGGCTTGGCCATCCTACTGGCCGCCGACATCCTAGCCACCCTCGACCCCTTCGACCGGGTGCAACTGGCCGAGGTTGTCCGCGTCTGCCGCACCTGCCGCAGCCTGTCGGAAGCCGGCCGCACCCTGTTCAGCGCGTCGCGCACCCGCCGCGCGTCATCGAACGACGCCGACCGGCTGCGGAAGTATCTGCAGCGGTTCGGGTTGGAGTGGGCGGCCCTGGCGGGGGCCTGAGCCCGTCACCACGGCAGTTCCCGCCCGTCGTACGCCCAGAAGCGGCCGGTGTCATCGGGGGTCAGGCGGTCCAGCATGTCCAGGATTTGCGATGTCGCCCGGTCCGGCTTGCGCACCTCCAAGCCGGTTTTGGCGAAGGGGGCCGACAGGGGCGTGTCCACGGTGCCGGGGTGGACGGCAACGCAGAGCGACAGGGGGCGGGTTCGGGCCAACTCGATGGCCGCGGTGCGGATGATCTGGTTCAGCGCGGCCTTGCTGGCGCGATAGGCATACCAGCCGCCGGCGCTGTTGTCGGTGATGGAGCCGACCTTGGCGGACAGGGCGGCGAAGACGCAGCGCCGGCTGGCTGGGAATAGGGGCAGCAGGTGCTTGGCCAGCAGCGCCGGACCGATGGTGTTGACGGCGAAGGCGTGCGCCATGTGGGCGGGGTCCAGCTGGCGCCAGGTCTTCTCCGGGGCGAAGGCCTGATACGGCTCCGGCCCCGGCCCGTGCAGGAAACCCGACGCGACGATGACGGTGCGCAGGGACAGGCCCGTGTCCCATACCCGCTGGGCCAGGGCGGCCACCGCGCGTTCGTCGGTGATGTCGCAGGGCGGGTCCTCCCGCCTGCCGGTCAGGATCACATGGGCATGGGCGCCACGTTCCTCCAACGCGACGGCCAGGGCCCGGCCCAGCCCCCCTGCCCCGACCACCAGGGCGCATCCGTCCGGCGCCAGACCGTTGTAGCCCATCATTCCATCACCCTCACGCATCCCAACCACGCCACCACACCGCCGGCCCGGGTGGACCAGAGGTCGTGAGCGGTACGCGTAAGACGGCGAAAAGGATCAGTCCCTAGCCTTAAGGTGAGGTCGCCTGCAGGTACTTGGTCAGCCAGTCCCCCACCTCCTGGTAGAAGTGGCGGCTGTCCTCGGGCTTGGTGATCCAGTGCCAGGCGTCGGGCCAGACCAGCAGGCGGCTGGGCACGTGCTGGTGCTGCAGCACCGCCCAGGCCTCCAGCGTGTTGCCCAGGGGCACGCGGTAATCGCGCTCGCCGATGCTCATCAGCATGGGCGTCTTCCAGTTGGCCGCATAGGTGATGGGGCTCTGCTCGCGCCAGATGGCGTTGCCTTCCCAGGGCGGGCCGCCGTTGTTGATCTCGCGATTATAGATGCCGTCGCTCTCGCCCCACTGGGTCAGCAAATCGACCTCACCGGCGTGGCTGACCAGGCAGCGGTAGCGGGTGGTGGTGGCCTCCAGCCAGTTGGTCAGGTGGCCGCCGTAGCTGGCGCCGCCGGCGCACTGGCGGCTGGCGTCGATGAAGGGGAAGCGCCTGATGGCCTCATCCGCCGCCTGGTTGATCTCATCGGCCGGGGTCTTCAGCGGGTCCAGCTTGATGGCTTGGGCGAACGCCTCGCCGAAGCCAGTGGAGCCCGTGTAGTCCGTCATCAGGATGACGGTGCCGCCGGCGCTGGCCGCCAGCAGGTGATAGTTCCAGCGCAGGCCGATCTGATCCGGGTTGTTGCTGGCCGCCCCGCCGTGGATGAAGACGAACAGCGGGTATTTCATGTTGGGATCGAAATGGGGCGGCAGCACGATCATGCTGTGGATGGTCCGCCCCTTGGCCGAGGTGAAGGTGAAGTGCCGCGGCGGCTGCCAGTCGATACCGGCGGCGATGGCGGTGTCGATATTGGTCAGGTTGGTATGTCCACCCTTCTCGCCTTCCATCCCGCTGGCTTTCCCATTGGGATCGATCCTCACGATTTCTGCCGGGTTCACCGAACTGCCGTACTGGGCGATCAGCTGCAGCTTGCCCGACTTGGGCAGGGACAGCGCGGTGTAGCCGCCGACCTTGGGCTGGGCCACCAGGGCAGGTTTGCCGCCCTCGGCCGGCACGCTGTACAGGTTCTCCGACGCGCCGTCGGGCGCCAGCAGATAGACGGTGCGGCTGTCGGGCGACAGGGCGTATTGCGTCGGCTGGCGGTCGAAGTCGCGCGCCACCAGGGTGGCGGCACCACCGGCCGGCCAAGCCACCCGGGAGAGGCGCGGCAGGTTGTATACCTCCTCGTTCTGCGGCATGTAGGTGAAGTAGAGGTTCTTGCCGTCCGGGCTGAAGGCCGCGTGGCCATAGCCGCCAGGCGCTGTCGTGATCTCTCGCGGTTCCGCCCCGCCCGCCGCCGGGATGCGGTAGAGATGATAGGGCACATGGGCGAAGGCGGCGTTCCAGCGCGCCTGCGTCGCCTGGAAGACGATCTCGGTGCCGTCCGGGCTCCAGATGGGGGACAGCGAGACGCTGCTCTCCCCCTGCATGCCGCTGAAACCATCGGTGTGGGCGAAGGCCGTGGGCGACAGGATGTCCTTGGCCACGGCCCCTGGCTCCAGCCCCTGCACCATCACCGTGGGCTGCCGGTCGTCCAGCCATTCGTTCCAGTACCGCACCGGGAAATGCTCATAGGTGCGGACGTTGTATTTGCGGGCCTTGCGCTCCGCCGCGATCTTCTTGTTGGCCTCATCATCCGTGGCACCGGGGAAAACGCGGCTCTCGAACAGGATGGCCTTGCCGTCTGGGCGCCATTGCGGGTGGCCGGCGCCGGTGGACACGGTGGTGACACGCCGCGCCTCCCCACCCTGGGCCAGGTCCAGCACATAGATCTGCTCGACCTCATCACCCTCGCGCTTGGCGGCGAAGGCGATGCTGCCGCTGTCGGGCGACCAGACGGGGTCGTTCTCGCCGCCCTTGGTGTTGGTCAGGCGCCGGGGGGCGGCACTGCCGTCGGTCGGCACCAGCCACAGGTCGGTGACCGACTTATCCTGCTCATAGGAAGGCTCGACCACGGAAAACAGCACCCACTTGCCGTTGGGGCTGGTGATGGGCGCGCCCACGCGCTTCATCATCCACAGGGTCTCGTGCGTGAGGGGCTTTTTCTCCTGGGCCGACGCGCCCAGCGCCGTGAAGGCGCAGCCGACCAACAGCGCGCCCGCCAGCGCGCGCATCACAGAATGCCTCATTCTTATCCCTGCCTGTTTATGGTTCCCACGTTGGGGGTAACCATACCAGGGAGGTAGAGCGGCATCAAAATTTAAGCCTGGGTTAAGTCGTCGCGTCCAGACCACCTACTCGGTCCGATGCACGACGGCTTCGCGGTTCGCCTTCAACAACGCAATGAATTTGAGACGGATCGTGTCCATCAAGCTGTAAGGCAGTAGCCCATAGACAACGCTGGCTGCGTCGCCGGGGCGTAGTGGCCGCAGATCGGGCCCCGGCCAGACAAAGCGGTTGGCTTCGGTAAGGACCACCCATGACCGCTCGCCATCCAAGCCCAATCGGTGCCTCGTGGCGGATGGAATTTCAACTGCGTGATCGGGGTTGGAAGGGAATGAATGCGTGACCGGGAGAACCGTCACCACTTCATCGCCGTCCTGCGTGGCCGTCACAAGAATGACAGCACACGGCCGATCTTTGCTGCCCTCATCCTGGCCGCGCAAATACTCCCGTCGCCACAAATAACTGTAGCGCAGCACCAGCCCCTGCGTCGGTTTTGGAAAAGCCACAGCTCAATGAGGATTTTCAGCGTCGAATGTCGCGGCCCGTGGGTCGGGACGCGAGCGCTCCAACGCCTCAATGTCGGCATCCGTGAAGTCACTCAGCGCGAGTACTTGCCGATCGCGTCGTTTGAGACGTGCATATTCCTCAGTGGAAATCAGAATGGTCGGCTCCCGGCCGTCACGGATGACCGCCACCGGTTCACGCTGGGCGATGTCCTGATAGCGCCCAATATCGCGCTGAAAGTCAGTCGCCGATACCTTTAGCATTTCCACCGCTCCCACCGCGTCGATCTGAGCAGTTTATGCAATTTGCCCATAACGAGCAAATGGGTGGGACGCCCTGAACAGTCAATCAGTCCGAAAGTCCGCCCCGCCTTAGACGGCGTTCACCGGCCGGCCGCCGGGCGCGCCGTACAGCTGGTGCGCCCGGGCCTCGAAGGCGGCGACCATGCGGCGGACGGCTTCGCCGAACAGGGCGCCGATGATCTTCTGCAGGATGAGGTTGCGGAACTCGAAATCCACGTAGAAGTCCAAGAGGCAGCCGTCGGCGTGCGGCTCGAAGATCCAGTGGTTGTTCAGGTAGTGGAACGGGCCCTCGGTATAGGCCACGTCGATGCGGCGGCCGGGCTCGCTCAGCACCACCTTGGAGGTGAAGCGCTCCCGCACCATCTTGAAGCCGATCACCAGGTCGGCCCAGAAGGTATTGCCCTCGCGGCGGCGGATGCGGGCCGCCACCGCCCAGGGCAGGAACTCAGGATACTTCTCCACGTCCGCCACCAGCTGGAACAGCTGTTCCGGCGTGTAGGGCAGGACGCGCTTCTCGGCATGCGTGGGCATGAGGCTTACTCGGCGGCGGCTTCGGCGGCAGCGGCCGCTACAGGCAGCGGGCGACCGGCCAGCTTGGCCTCGCGGGCGGCGCGCAGCTTCACGAAATCGTCGCCGGCGTGATGGCTGCTACGGGTCAGCGGGGAGCTGGACACCATCAGGAAACCCTTGCCCCGGGCCATGGTTGCATAGCTGGCGAACTCATCCGGGGTAACGAAACGGTCCACCGGCGCATGCTTGGGCGTGGGCGCCAGGTACTGGCCGATGGTGATGAAGTCCACATCCGCCGCGCGCAGGTCGTCCATGACCTGGCCCACCTCTTCCTTGGTTTCGCCCAGGCCGACCATGATGCCGGACTTGGTGAAGATGCTGGGGTCCAGCTCACGCACGCGCGACAACAGGGACAGCGAGGTGAAATAGCGGGCGCCGGGGCGGATGCCCGGGTACAGGCGCGGCACCGTCTCCAGATTATGGTTGAAGACGTCGGGGCGGGCCTCCACCACCGTCTCGATGGCGCCCTGCTTCTTCATGAAGTCGGGCGTCAGCACCTCGATGGTGGCCTCTGGCGCCTCGCGGCGGATGGCGCGGATGGTGCGGGCGAAATGCCCGGCGCCGCCGTCGGGCAGGTCGTCGCGGTCGACGGAGGTGACCACCACGTGCTGCAGCTTCAGCCGCGCCACGGCCTCGGCCACGTTGTCGGGCTCATGCGGGTCCAGCAGGTCCGGCCGGCCGGTGGCCACATTGCAGAAGGCGCAGGCGCGGGTGCAGACGGCGCCCAGGATCATGAAGGTGGCGTGGCGCTGCTTCCAGCATTCCCCGATGTTGGGGCACGCCGCCTCCTCACACACCGTGTTCAGCTTCAGGCCGCGCATCAGGTTGCGCGTCTCGTTGAACACGCCGCCGGCCGGGGCCTTCACCCGCAACCATTCCGGCTTGCGCTGGATGGGGTTGTCCGGGCGGTTCTGCTTTTCCGGATGGCGGATCTTGTCGGCGGTCATGGGCATGCAGCCTTTGAAACGAATGTTCCTGAAACATAAGGGGGCCGGAGCGGAAGGCCAAGTGCGCCGGGCGAACCCCACGCATGCATCGCCCCTCCGTTCCGACCCCGATATCGCCCCAGCACTCTCCCCCTCAACTCTAGCCAGGCTGGCGACCGCCAGCCCCGCAGCGAGTACCGCAGGGCGCAGCGAGGAAGCCAAGCCGCCGGATGGCGGCGCCCGGCGTCTGAGGGAAAACTTAGTAATGAATCGCGCGGCCGTAGGCGGCCAGCACCGACTCATGCATCATTTCCGACAGGGTCGGGTGGGCGAAGATGGTGTGCATCAACTCGGCCTCGGTGGTTTCCAAGGTCTTGCCGACGACATAGCCCTGGATCAGCTCCGTCACCTCGGCCCCCACCATATGGGCGCCCAGCAGCTCGCCGGTCTTGGCGTCGAACACCGTCTTCACCAGGCCCTCGGCCTCGCCCAGGGCGATGGCCTTGCCGTTGCCGATGAAGGGGAAGCGGCCGACCTTGACCTCAAAGCCGGCGGCCTTGGCCTTGGCTTCGGTCAGGCCAACGCTGGCCACCTGCGGATTGCAGTAGGTGCAGCCCGGGATGTTCAGCTTGTCCATCGGGTGGACGTCCTTCACACCGGCGATCTTCTCCACGCAGATCACGCCCTCGTGGCTGGCCTTGTGCGCCAGCCAGGGGGCGCCGGCCACGTCGCCGATGGCGTAGACGCCCGGCTCGTCCGTGCGCAGGTAGCCGTCGGTCACGATGTGGCCGCGGTCCAGCTTCACCTTGGTGTTCTCCAGGCCGATGTTCTCGGTGTTGGCCTGGATGCCGACGGCGGTGATGACACGCTCGACCGTCAGGGTCTCCACCTTGCCGCCCACCTCGACATGGGCGGTGACGGTGGTGGCGCCCTTGTCCAGCTTGGTCACCTTGCCGCCGGTGATGATCTTCATGCCCTGCTTTTCGAACTGCTTGCGGGCAAAGGCGGAGATTTCCTCATCCTCCACCGGCAGGACGCGGTCCATGACCTCGACCACCGTCACTTCGGCACCCAGGGTGCGGAAGAAGCTGGCGAATTCGATGCCGATGGCGCCGGAACCGACCACCAGCAGCGACTTCGGCATGGTGTCGGGGACCAGGGCCTCCTTGTACGACCACACGAACTTGCCGTCCGGCTCCAGGCCCGGCAGGGAACGGGCGCGGGCGCCGGTGGCGATGATGATGTGCTTGGCCGCCAGGGTCTGGCTGGCACCGTCCTTGGCGGTCACGGTGACCTTGCCGCCGCCGGCCAGCTTGGCCGTGCCGTCGAACACCGGCACCTTGTTCTTCTTCAGCAGGCCCTTGACACCGGCCGACAGCTGGTTCGCCACCTGGCGGGAGCGCTTGACCACCTTGGGCAGGTCGAAGCCCACGCCACTGACGGTCAGGCCGTAGGCGTCGGCGTGCTTCATATAGCCGTAGATCTCGGCGGAGCGCAGCAGGGCCTTGGTCGGGATGCAGCCCCAGTTCAGGCAGATGCCGCCCAGGTGTTCACGTTCCACCACCGCGGCCTTCAGGCCCAGCTGGGCGGCGCGGATGGCGGCGACATAACCGCCGGGGCCAGCGCCCAGGACCAGCACGTCGAATTCGGTATCGGCCATTTCGGTCTGTTCCCTTCAAAAGGCGCCGGGACCGCCCAACCCGTGGGGCGCTCGCCCTGCGCTTTTGGTCAACGACAGGAGAAATCCCCGGAAGCGGCGGACGCTTCCGGGGATGCGGTATCACAGCATCAGCGTGATGGGGTCCTCGATCAGCTTCTTCAGGACCTGCAGGTACTTCGCCCCCACGGCCCCATCGACCGAGCGGTGGTCCACCGTCAGCGTCAGGCTCATGACCGTGGCCACGGCCAGGGCATCGCCCTTCACCACCGGCCGCTTCTCACCGGCACCCACGGACAGGATGCAGCTCTGCGGCGGGTTGATGATGGAGGTGAAGCTCTTGATCCCGAACATGCCCAGGTTGGACACGCTGAAGGTGCCGCCCTGGAACTCCTCGGGCTTCAGCTTGCCTTCCTTGGCCTTGGCGGCCAGGGACTTCACCTCGGCGGAGATGGTGGCCAGGCCCTTCTGGTCGGCGTTCTTCACGATGGGGGTGATCAGGCCGCCATCGGTGGCCACGGCCACGGAGACGTCCACGCCCTCGTACTGCAGGATGCCGTCCTCATGCCAGGAGACGTTGGCCTCCGGCACCTTGCGCAGGGCGACGGCCACGGCCTTCACGACGAAGTCGTTGACCGACACCTTCTCGCCCGACTTCTCGTTCAGCTGAGCGCGCAGCGCCAGCAGGGCGTCGATCTCGCAATCGACCTGCAGGCCGAAGTGCGGAATGGTCTGCCAGGCTTCGGTCAGGCGCTTGGCGATGGTCTTGCGCATGCCGCTGTTGGGCAGGACCTTGTACTTCATGCCCAGCTTGTCGGCCAAAGCCTTGGCGTCGATGCCCTTCGGAGCAGCGGCCGGAGCCGGCGCGGCGGCGGCCGGAGCGGCAGCGGTGGGGGCAGCGGCGGCGGCCGGGGCGGCCTTGGCGGCACCACCCTTCAAGGCGGCCTCCACGTCGGCCTTCACGATGCGGCCGGACGGGCCGGTACCGGAGACCTTGGCCAGGTCCAGGCCCGACTGGGCGGCCATGCGGCGGGCCAAGGGGCTGGCGAACACGCGCTTGCCGTCGTGCGCCGGAGCGGCGGCCGGAGCGGCGGCGGCCGGGGCGGCCTCGCTCTTGGCCGGGGCCGGGGCGGCGGCTTCCGTCTTGGCAGGCGCCGGCGTAGCGGCGGCCTTGGGCGCGGCGTTCAGGGCGTCGGCGCTCTCGCCTTCCTCCAGCAGGACGGCGATCTTGGCGTTCACCGCCACGCCCTCGGTCCCCTCGGGCACCAGGATTTTGCCCAGCGTGCCCTCGTCCACGGCCTCCACTTCCATGGTGGCCTTGTCGGTTTCGATCTCGGCGATGACGTCACCGGCCTTGATCGTGTCGCCTTCCTTCTTCACCCACTTGGCCAGCTTGCCCTCGGTCATCGTGGGCGACAGGGCCGGCATCAGGATATCGATCGGCATGGGTTTGATCTCCCCCAGGGGGCCGTGGCGTCAGGCCAGGCGCCCCAAATCTCTGACGGATGCGGCAGAAGGCGCCCCTTCCCATCACAGGGTCGGGGCGCCTTCCCGGCCGGTTCAGCGGTACAGCACGGCCTTGGCGGCGGTGACGACGTCATCCACCTGCGGCAGGGCCAGCTTTTCCAGGTTGGCGGCGTAGGGCATGGGCACGTCCTTGCCGTGCACGCGCACCACGGGCGCATCCAGGTAGTCGAAGGCGTGTTCCATCATCACCGCGGACATTTCCGCGCCGATGCCGGCGAAGGGCCAGCCCTCTTCCACCGAGACCAGGCGGTTGGTCTTCTTCACGCTTTCCACGATGGTGTGGACGTCCAGGGGACGGATGCTGCGCAGGTTGATGACCTCCGCACTGATCCCCTGCTCCGCCAGCTTGTCGGCGGCGGCCAGGGCCATGCCCACCTGCAGCGAGAAGGCGGTGATGGTCACGTCCGTGCCGGCGCGCTCGATCTTGGCGCGGCCGATCGGGATGATGAAGTCCGGATCGGTCGGCACCTCGAAGCTGTGGCCGTACAGGATTTCGTTTTCCAGGAAGACCACGGGGTTCGGGTCGCGGATGGCGGCCTTCAGCAGGCCCTTGGCGTCGGCGGCGCTATAGGGCGACACCACCTTCAGGCCCGGGATGTGGGCGTACCAGCTGCTGTATTCCTGGCTGTGCTGCGCGGCCACGCGGGCGGCGGCGCCGTTGGGGCCACGGAACACGATGGGGCAGCCCATCTGGCCGCCGGACATGTACAGCGTCTTGGCGGCGGAGTTGATGATGTGGTCGATGGCCTGCATCGAGAAGTTGAAGGTCATGAACTCCACGACCGGGCGCAGGCCGCCGAACGCAGCACCCACCGCCAGGCCGGCAAAGCCGTGCTCGGTGATGGGGGTGTCGATCACGCGGTCGGGGCCGAACTCCTGCAGCAGGCCCTGGGTCACCTTGTAGGCGCCCTGGTATTCGGCCACTTCCTCGCCCATGACGAAGACGCTGCCGTCCTTGCGCATCTCCTCGGCCATGGCGTCGCGCAGGGCCTCGCGCACCGTCATGGTCTGGGTGTTCTTGAAGAAGCGGTCCTCATCCGATGGCGGCGGGGCCACCGGGGCCTTCACCGCCGGGGCGGCGGGGGCGGCCGCCGGCTTGGCCTCTTCCTTGGGCGCTTCGGCCTTGGGGGCCTCGGCAGCGGCGGGGGCCTTGGCGGCGCTCACGTCGCTGGCGCTCTCGCCTTCACCGGCCAGCAGGGCGATGGCGGTGTTCACGGCCACGTTCTCGGTACCTTCCGGCACCAGGATCTTGGCCAGGGTACCTTCGTCGACCGCTTCCACTTCCATGGTGGCCTTGTCGGTCTCGATCTCGGCGATGACGTCACCGGCCTTGATCGTGTCGCCTTCCTTCTTCACCCACTTGGCCAGCTTGCCTTCGGTCATGGTGGGGGACAGGGCCGGCATCAGGATATCGATGGGCATTTTCTTATTCTCCGGCCAGCGGTCAGGCTTCGACGAGGATATCGGTCCACAGCTCCGACGCGTCGGGCTCGGGGCTGGTGGTCGCGAAGTCGGCGGCCTCGGTGACGACGGCCTTCACATCGCGGTCGATGACCTTCAGGCTTTCCTCATCGGCGTAGCCCTTGGTGAACAGCAGCGACTTCAGATGGTCGATGCAGTCATATTCCGACCGCATCTTGTTGACCTCTTCCTTCGTGCGGTACTTGGCCGGGTCGGACATGGAGTGGCCGCGGTAGCGGTAGGTCTTCATCTCCAGGATCATGGGGCCGTTGCCGCCACGGACGTAGGCCACGGCCTCGTCGGCGGCCTTCTTGACCTCCAGCACGTCCATGCCGTTGACCTGCTTGCCGGGGATGCCGTAGGCGCTGCCGCGCAGGTACAGCTCACCCGCCGAGGCGCGCTGCTGCGAGGTGCCCATGGCGTACTTGTTGTTCTCGATGACGTAGATCACCGGAAGCTTCCACAGGGCGGCCATGTTGAAGGACTCATAGACCTGGCCCTGGTTGACGGCGCCGTCGCCCAGGTAGCAGACGTCGATGCAGCCATCCTTCTTGTACTTGTGGGCGAAGGCCAGGCCCGTGCCGATGGGCGTCTGGGCGCCGACGATGCCGTGGCCGCCGTAGAAGTTCTTCTCGCGCGAGAACATGTGCATCGAGCCGCCCTTCCCCTTGGAATAGCCACCCGCGCGCCCGGTCAGTTCCGCCATCACGCCCTTGGCATCCATGCCGCAGGCCAGCATGTGGCCATGGTCACGGTAGCTGGTGATGACGCTGTCGCCCGGCAGCTGCGCCGCCTGCATGCCCACCACCACGGCCTCCTGGCCGATGTAGAGGTGGCAGAAACCGCCGATGAGGCCCATGCCGTACAGCTGACCGGCCTTCTCCTCGAAGCGGCGGATCAGCAACATCTCCTTGTAGTAGTGGAGGAGTTCCTCCTGGGTCGGCTCCGGCGCTGCGTTCTCAGCGGGCTTGGCACGGCGTCTCGTGGTCGTGGCCACTGGCGTCTCCCTTCTCAAGCGTGGGCGTTTAGCGTCGCAATTCCCTGGGGGGCAGCCCCGGGGGCATTCCGGGCCGGGTCGGCCGGCACGGCATCACTGCTAACCACAAGTGCAGCGCAACGCAAGGAGTGTGCACTGCAAAACATTGCTTCAAAAGGATTATTTACGATTAACAGAATTCAGGTTAATCGAAGGATTATCAGCGGTTTACGGCGTTTTCGCCGGCGCGTCCTTATCTTCATGCGGGGCAGGCTTGCCCGGGAGAAGGATCACGAGGTCATCCGGACGGGAGAAATCGAGCACCTTGCGGGACTCTTCCTCCAGCATGTCGGGGTCCAGATTGTCGGGGCGCAGCAGGCGGGCGCGGCGCTCCATGGCCTCGCGTTCCGCGCGAACCTGGTCCAGCTGCGCCTTGGCCTGGGTCACCTGGGTCTGCAGCTGGGTCAGCGCCATCAGCCCGCGTTCGCCCTGGACCGTGTGGTAGGCGAAGTATGCGACAACGGACGCCCCCACCACCGGTGCGACCACCTGGCGTAGGGCGCGGTTCAATGCGGTGCGGAAAGAACGGGCGCCAATCATGGGTGCCATGGTTCCACAAGGGTTCCGCAACCGTCAAATGGAAAGCGGCGTCTAGTCTGTGCGCCGTATTTAATTCACGTGAATACCAACCGCCGGTCGGCGTTGAATCACGACTTCACAAAGAAAAAGGGGTGGAAGCAGCGCCTCCACCCCCACTTTCCGGCTATTCCGGACGATACCGGAACGATGCCCGGTTTCAGCCGCGCTTCAAGGCGCCACGGCCCGGGAACACCGCCGCCAGGTCCAGCGCCTCTTCAATCCGAATCAGCTGGTTGTACTTGGCGATCCGGTCGGAACGCGACAGCGAGCCGGTCTTGATCTGGCCGCAGTTGGTGGCCACGGCCAGGTCGGCGATGGTGGCGTCCTCGGTCTCGCCCGAGCGGTGCGACATCACGGCGGTGTAGCCGTTGCTCTGGGCGATGCGCACGGCCTCCAGCGTCTCGGTCAGGCTGCCGATCTGGTTGACCTTCACCAGGATGGAGTTGGCGACGCCCTTCTTGATGCCGTCGGACAGGCGGGCCGGGTTGGTGACGAACAGGTCGTCGCCCACCAGCTGCACCTTGGACCCGATGGCGTCGGTCAGGGCCTTCCAGCCGGCCCAGTCATCCTCGGCCATGCCGTCTTCGATGCTGACGATGGGGTAGCGGCCCACCAGGTCGGTCCAGTAACGCACCATGGCGTCCGGATCGAGGGTCTTGTTCTCGCCGGCCAGCACGTACTTGCCGTCCTTGAAGAACTCGGTGGAGGCGGCGTCCAGCGCCAGCACCACGTCGTCACCGGGCTTGTAGCCGGCGGCCTCGACGGCCTTCATGATGAAGGACAGGGCCTCGTCGGTGGAGGCGAGGTTGGGGGCGAAGCCGCCCTCGTCACCCACGGCGGTGTTGTGGCCGGCATCCTTCAACTTCTTCTTCAGGGCGTGGAAGATCTCGGCGCCGATGCGGATGGCGTCGGCGCAGCTCTCCGCGCCCACCGGCATCACCATGAATTCCTGGATGTCGATGGGGTTGTCGGCGTGGGCGCCGCCGTTGATGATGTTCATCATCGGCACGGGCAGGATGCGGGCGTTGGTGCCGCCGACATAGCGGTAGAGCGGCAGGTCCAGCTCGGCCGCCGACGCCTTGGCCACGGCCAGCGACACGCCCAGAATGGCGTTGGCGCCCAGGCGGGCCTTGTTGGGGGTGCCGTCCAGCTCGATCATGGCGGTGTCGATGGCCACCTGGTCGGTGGACTCCAGGCCGCCGATGGTGTCGAAGATCTCGCTGTTGATCGATTCGACCGCCTTCAGCACGCCCTTGCCCAGGTACTTGCTCTTGTCGCCATCGCGCAGCTCAACGGCCTCATGGGCACCGGTCGAGGCGCCGGAGGGCACGGCGGCGCGGCCGAAGGCGCCGGACTCCAGCCGAACGTCGACCTCAACGGTCGGGTTGCCCCGGCTGTCGAGAATCTGGCGGCCCTGAATATCGATGATCGCGGACATGGGTTCTTCCCTTTATGCGTCGTGACGGCGGATGCGTCGTGGCGGGACGGTGCCCGTCATAGCCTTTAGGGCCGCCCCCAGGCAAGACCGGCAGGCGCGGTATCGCCTATGACGATTTGAAGGCTGCGGTTGTGGACTGGCCCAATCCCTACCCCGCTTGCCTGGGCAGCCTCTTTCTTACGGGAAGATTGGCTGTCTTATACGCGTTATGGCAGAGTTGCCATGACTTCGCCGTTGGGGGGCCAACCTTGCCGCAAGCGCCGCGCCGTGTCGGACGTCTACTGGTCGCCGCCCTGCTCCCAATCCTCGGCGCCTGCGCCCTGAGCCGTGGCGCTGATGACACCAAAGGCCTCAGTTCCACGGCATTCTTCGGCCGCCTGACCAACCAGGCGAACATCCGTGAGCCCTCGCTGATGGAGGAGACCACCGTCGAACTGCAGGTGCGCGCCAGCCTGGAGGGGCGCGGCACGGACGGTCGCACCCTCTCGGACCGAGTGGCGCTGTATGGAATGCCAGCCACCGCGCGCTGGCTGGCGGCGTACGGACAAGCGACGGCCTTAGGCGGCAGAGCATGAAACAATTACCCAGGGCCTCCGCCTTGCCGTTCCGATGGTTCAGCGCGGCCGGGCTATTGCTCCTGGCCCTGGCTGGCATACCTGCGCGGGCGGCTCCCGAGCCGCAGCCGTTTCCCGCTTTGGATGCTGGCAAGCTGCGGATAACCTTAACCCGCCTGGGCTGTGGCATGGGACGATGCCCGCAATACAGCGTGGTGATCGAGGGCTCTGGCCGTGTCATCTTCGACGGCGGCGGCGACCTGCCACCGGGCCAGCGTTTCCCCACCGTCGCCTATCGCCGCCCGCCCTTCTTTTCTTCCGACGTGCTCGTGCCCGGCCGGCAGGAGGACCATGTGCCGCGCGAGGCCGTGGCAGCGCTGGCGCGCCGCTTCGAAGATGCCCATTTCTTCGACCTGGCCGACAGCTATGTCGCCATGGTCAGCGATCAGCCGCGCCACAGCCTGACCTTGGAAACGGATAAAGGCACCAAGCACATCGAGGATTATGCCGGAACCATGGTGGGCATGCCGGCCGTGGTCAGAACGCTGGAGGATGAGGTTGATCGCGTCGCCAACACGGCACGCTGGGTCGAAGGGGCGCCGGGGCTGGTGGAGTGGCTGGCCGCCACCGGGTTCGACTTCACGTCCGTATCCGCCGCCGCCATCGCTCTGCACGGCCCCGATGTTCCGCCCACGGAAACACTCTTGGACATGATCGACCGCGGACTGCCGCTGGAGACTGTTACTAAGGGGCGCGACGGCCAATCCGATAGCTTGCTCGGCCTTGATTTGCTGCGTGATGCCATGGAGGAAGGGCGCGCACCGGTCTTCAAGCGACTGACCGCAGCCGGTTGGCTGGCCCGGTTGCGACCCGGTGAGGCCAATCATCTGTTCGCACGATGGGCCGCCGGGTGTGACCCAGCCCTGGCTGAAGCCGCTGTGGCGGCAGGGATCAGCGTCGATGCCGTCACAGTGGCTGAGCCAAGCCGGCAGAACGTCGGTGGACAGACGGCGCTGGCCTCCCTCCAAAGTTTCCGATGGAAATCCCGTGACGCCCGGTTGGCCGCCGCCAAACGGCTCCTGGCCTTGGGGGCCAACCCCAACCATCGTGACAGGCGGGGCCGTACTCCGCTGTTCGAGGCAGACGATTTGGACATGGTGGAGACACTGCTGGCCAACGGCGCCGATGCAACGATCCGGGATGAGAACGGCCTGGGGCCCATCTTCGCAACTTGGAACGACGCTATCGCTATACGCCTGCTGCAGGCGGGCGCCAGCCCGGAGGGGCGCGACGAGGAGGGGCATACGCTGGCCCAGCGCGCCAAAATCTATGACATGCCCGCCACCGCCCACTGGCTGGCGGCGCACGACATCCAATGACAAAACACCGGCGGCAGGTCGCCCCGCCGCCGGTGTCTATCCTTGAAACGCGATGGCCGAAGTCGCCGATCAGAAGATCGGGTTGGCCTTGGCGATGCGGTCGATGGCGACCATGGTTTCCAGCAGGGCCGGCAGGTCTTTCAGCTTGACCATGTTGGGGCCATCGCTGGGGGCGCAGTCGGGGTTCTCGTGCGTCTCCATGAAGACGGCGGCCACGCCCACGGCCAGGGCGGCGCGGGCCAGCACCGGCACGAATTCGCGCTGGCCGCCGCTGGTGGTGCCCTGCCCGCCCGGCTGCTGCACGGAATGGGTGGCGTCCATCACCACCGGATAGCCCGTCTGCGCCATGATGGGCAGGCTGCGCATGTCGCTGACCAGGGTGTTGTAGCCGAAGCTGGCGCCGCGCTCGCACAGCAGGATGTTCTCATTGCCGGTGGAGGCGATCTTGGCCGCCACGTTCTTCATGTCCCACGGCGCCAGGAACTGCCCCTTCTTCACGTTGATGACCTTGCCGGTCTCGCCGGCAGCCAGCAGCAGGTCGGTCTGGCGGCAAAGGAAGGCCGGGATCTGCAGCACGTCCACCACCTCGGCCACGGGGGCGCACTGCTCCGCCGTGTGCACGTCGGTCAGGACGGGGCAGCCGAACTTTTCCCGCACCTCGGCCAGGATGGGCAGGCTCTTTTCCATGCCCAGGCCGCGCGCGGTGCTGACCGACGTGCGGTTGGCCTTGTCGAAGCTGGTCTTGTAGACGAGGCCGATGCCCAGCTTGGCGGTGATCTCCACCAGGGCCTGGCTCATCTCCAGCGCGTGCGCGCGGCTTTCCAGCTGGCAGGGGCCGGCGATCAGCATGAAGGGCTTGTCGTTGGCCACGTCCAGGTCGCGGATGCGGACGGTGCGGATATCGGTCATCTCTCGGTGCCTCTTTAAAGCGAAAGGGCCGCCGCTCGTGATGCGGCGGCCCCTCGCGACTTTTACGGGCGTTGCTGCTTAAACCAGCCGGCTCTGCGCTATGGCGGCGCTGATGAAGCTGGTGAACAGCGGGTGCGGCTGGAACGGCTTGGACTTCAGTTCCGGGTGGAACTGCACGCCGATGAACCAGGGGTGCGACGGGATCTCGACGATCTCCGGCAACTCCCCATCGGGCGACAGGCCGGAGAACTTCAGGCCAACCTTCTCCAGCTGGTCCTTGTAGGTGATGTTCACCTCATACCGGTGGCGGTGACGCTCCTCGATATGGTTGGCGCCGTAGACCTCCGCAACCTTGGTACCCGGCAGCAGCTGGCAGGGATAGGCGCCCAGCCGCATGGTGCCGCCCAGGTCACCCTCGGCGCCGCGCGTCTCCATCTCGTTGCCGCGCACCCACTCGGTCATCAGGCCGACCACCGGATGCTTGTACTTGTGCCCGAACTCGGACGAGCCCGCGTCCTCCAGGCCCGCCAGGTGGCGGCTGGCCTCGATGACCGCCATCTGCATGCCGAAGCAGATGCCGAAATAAGGCACGTTGCGCTCACGCGCGAACTGGGCCGCGCGGATCTTACCCTCGGACCCGCGCTCGCCGAAGCCGCCGGGCACCAGGATGCCATGCACCCCTTCCAGCCGCTGAACAGCGCCGCCGCCCTCGAAGATTTCGCTATCGATCCAATCCAGCTTGACCTTGACGTTGTTGGCGATGCCGCCGTGCGTCAGGGCCTCGGCCAGCGACTTGTAGCTGTCCAGCAGGCTGGTGTACTTGCCGACCACGGCGATGGTGACCTCGCCCTCCGGCTGGCGGACGCGGGCGGCGATCTCCTTCCAGCGGGAGAGATCCGGCGCCTCGTCGGCCGGCAGGCCGAAGTAGCGCAGCACCTGCTCGTCGAAGCCCTGCTCGTGATAGCTGACCGGCACGTGGTAGATGGTGTCCACGTCCAGGGCGGCGATCACCCGCTCCTGCCGGATGTTGCAGAACAGGGCGATCTTGCGGCGCTCGTTCTCCGGAATCGGACGGTCGGAGCGGCACAGCAGGATGGACGGCTGGATACCGACCGACAGCAGCTCCTTCACCGAGTGCTGGGTGGGTTTGGTCTTCAGCTCACCCGCCGACGGGATGTAGGGCAGCAGGGTCAGGTGGATGAAGAGCGCCCGCTCCGGCCCCAGATCGTTGCCCAGCTGGCGGATCGCCTCCAGGAACGGGGTGCTCTCGATGTCGCCGACGGTGCCGCCGATCTCGCACAGGATGAAGTCCTCATCCTTCACGTCGCCCAGGATGAACTCCTTGATGGCGTCGGTGACGTGCGGAATCACCTGCACGGTGGCGCCCAGGTAGTCGCCGCGGCGCTCCTTGGCGATCACGTTGGAATAGATGCGGCCGGTGGTGATGTTGTCCGTCTGCCGGGCCGAGACGCCGGTGAAGCGCTCGTAATGGCCCAGATCCAGGTCGGTCTCGGCACCATCGTCGGTCACGAACACCTCACCATGCTGGTAGGGGCTCATGGTGCCGGGGTCGACGTTCAGATAGGGATCGAGCTTGCGCAGGCGGACCTTGTAGCCACGGGCCTGGAGCAAAGCACCCAGAGCGGCCGACGCCAGTCCCTTACCCAAGGAAGAGACCACGCCGCCGGTGATGAAAATGAAGCGCGTCATGGAAGCCTAGTTTAGCTAAAGGCCGCATGTCGGGCCAACGCGAATGCGCCGGCCCCCCGAATTGAAAGAGGCGGCTTTCGCCGCCTCCGTTAGTGTCGCCCGCCTTTACTGGCCGGTCGGAACTTTGGGCTCGCCAGAGGTGGGAGCCGGGGAGGTGGTCGCCGGTGCCGGCTGCTGCGCCGCTGGCGCGGCCGGCTGGTCGCCGGAGGGCACGGCACCGGGCGCAGGCGTGGCCGGGGCCGGAGCGGTGGCGGCCGGCAGCTTGTCGAACACCGAATCGTGGTGCGTGGCCGCACGGTTCAGCAAGGCCAGCACCAGGCTGGTCACCAGGAAGGCGCCGAACAGGATGGAGGTGGTGCGGGTCAGCAGGTTGGCGCTGCCCCGGGCCGTCATGAAGCCGCCCATGGTGCCGCCGCCCATGCCCAGCCCGCCGCCTTCAGAGCGCTGGACCAGGACGACACCGACCAGCGCGATGCCGATCAGAATGTGCAAAACCAGGACGACGGTGGACATCGAAGCAGCAATCCTATCCAGCAGGCCAAACAATGGTTATGGCAAAACATGAAATAGCCGGCCGCCCCGTCCGGGGGCGGCCGACCTGCTCGCGCATCTCTTTACCCAGTCCGAACCCGGGGCGCTAGCGGCAAGTTTCCGCGATGGCCCAGAATTCGTCCGCCTTCAAGCTGGCGCCGCCAACCAGGGCCCCGTCCACATCGTCGATGTGCAACAGGCTGGCCGCGTTGTCCGGCTTAACGGAACCGCCATATAAGATGCGCACCGCGTCCGGCTGATCAACCAGCGTTGCGAGACGGCGCCTGATCATGGAATGCATGGCTGCCACGTCCTTGGGCGTGGGCGTACGCCCCGTGCCGATGGCCCAGACGGGCTCATAGGCCACCACAGTGTTGGCCGCCGTGGCGCCTTCGGGCATGGAATCGTCCACCATGCGGGCGATGACGTCCATGGCGCGGCCGGCGTCGCGCTCCGCCTCCGTCTCACCCACGCAGACGATGGCGACCAGGCCGGCGCGGTGGGCGGCGGCGGCCTTGGCCCTCACCTCCACGCTCTGCTCGCCATGGCCCTGCCGCCGCTCCGAATGGCCGACGATGACGTACCGGCAGCCGGCGTCGGCGAGCATGGGGGCCCCGATGTCCCCGGTATGGGCCCCCGAATCCTTGCCATGGCAATCCTGGCCGCCGACGCTGACCGGCGCGTCGGACACGGCTTGGACCACGGTGTGGATCAGGGTGGCGGGCGGGCACAGCAGCATGTCGAAGGCGACGTCACCCGCCCCCAGCATGCGGCCGGCAAGGTCGGAGGCCAATGCCGTCCCCCCTTCCCGCAGGCCGTGCATCTTCCAATTACCGACAATGAATTTGCGGCGCATTTCCTTTGTTCTCCCCGAGTTTAACGCACTCAAAAGGGAAGCATCCGCGCGGGGGCCTTTTAGGTTTGGGTGGCCTGCCTTGTCACGGTTGTCCCTGTCGTCATGCTGTAACAGTCATGGGCCGGCATTTCCATGATTCAGGCCGTGACAAGACCGTGAGTCGGCACGTCCGGCCCATGCGCGTCGCCCGCCCAACCATCTATTGCCGCCCCCGCCCCCTGCTTCTATGATGCCGCGCCCTGATGGGAGGGTGGGATATCCAGGGCCCAGGCCCTGTTCCCACTGACAAGCAATTCGCAAGACGCAGCAGGCACATGCTTCAGTTCATCCGCAAATTCTCGGGCTCGTGGTTCTCCAAGATCCTGTTCGTGTTCCTGATCATCAGTTTCGGGATCTGGGGTGTGGGCCGGGTGGGCACCACCGTCAGTGACCAAGCTGTGGCCCGGGTCGGCGACACCGAGATCACCCCGCAGGATGTGGACCGCGCCTTCCGCCAGCAGGTGAGCCGGCTGCGCCAGACCATGGGTCCGGAGCTGACGGCCGAGCAGGCCAAGCAGATGGGCCTGATGCGCGCGGCGCTGCAGGACGAGATCCAGCGCGCCCTGATCAAGCAGGCGACGCACGACTTCGGCCTGCGCGTCTCGGAACAGGCGGCGGCGCAGAAGATCGCCGAGATGCCGGTGTTCAAGGACAAGTCCGGCCAGTTCGATCCCCTGCTGATGCGGGCCCTGCTGCGCCAGAACCAGCTGACCGAGGAAGATATCGTCGGCGAGGTGCGCGAGGACATGGCCCGCACCGAGGTGACGGAGGCCCTGGCCGCCGGCATCCGCGTGCCCCAGACCCTGGCCCGCGACCTGGTGCGCTATCGTGGCGAGCAGCGTGGGGCGGAGACGCTGTTCGTGGCCGACAAGGCCATGCCGGACCCGGGCACGCCTGACCAGGCGACGCTGGAAGCCTTTCACAAGGCCCAGGCCGTCCGCTACACCGCCCCGGAATACCGGGCCCTGACCGTGGTCACCCTGTCCACCGACGCCATCGCCAAGACCGAGGAGGTCAGCGATGAGGACCTGAAGAAGGCCTATGACGCCCGGTCCAAGGAATTCGTGAAGCCCGAACGCCGCGACCTGGACCAGGTGCTGGTCGACACCAAGGAACAGGCGGACAAGGTGGCGCAGGCCGCCGCCGGCGGAAAGTCGCTGGCCGACGCCGCCAAGGCCGCCGGCGTGTCCATGCTGCCGCTGGCCAACATCACCAAGGCGGACCTGCCGGCCGAGTTGCAGGACATCGCCTTTTCCCTGCCCCAGGGCAAGGTGTCGGAGCCGGTGAAAAGCGGCTTCGGCTGGCACGTCGTCGCCGTCACCAAGATCGTCCCCGGCAGCACCCAGACCCTGGACCAGGTGAAGGCCCAGCTGGTGGAGCAGGTGAAGGCCGAGCGCGCCACCGACCAGCTGTACGACCTGTCGAACAAGCTCGACGATGCCATTTCCGGCGGTGCCTCGCTGGAAGAGGCCGCCAAGAAGGTGGACGCGGTGGTGACCAAGATCGCCGCCGTGGACCGCGAGGGCAAGGATCCCGCCGGCAAGCCGGTGACCGGCCTGGCCGTTCCCATCGCCAAGGTGGTGCAGACCGCCTTCGGCCTGGCCTCGGGCGACAACAGCAGCACCACCGAGGGCGAGCGCAACAAGAGCTATTTCGCCGTGCGCGTGGACAGCGTGCAGGCCCCGGCCCTGAAGCCGCTGGACCAGGTGAAGGATCAGGTCATCGCCGACTGGAAATCCTCCAAGCGCGACGAGGCCGCCAAGGCCAAGGCCAAGGATATCGTGGAGAAGCTGAAGGCCGGCGCCACGCCGGAGCAGGTGGCCAAGGAGACGGGTGCCGTCTACACCCGCCAGCCGCCCGTGGGCCGCACCGTGGGCAAGGACAGCCCCCTGACGCCGGAACTGGTGGACGCCCTGTTCACCCTGAAGCCGGGCGAGGTCACCACCGGCGCCGCCGCCGACGGCCAGATGGTGGTGCGTCTGGCGGCATTGGTGCCCATGCCGGAGCCGCTGCTGGCCGACCGCGCCGGCGTGGCCGCCAAGCAACTGCGCGACGGCGTGGCCGGCGACCTCTACGTCCAGTTCCTGGACGCCCTGCGCCAGCGCTATCGCATCACCGAGAACCGGACGCTGCTGCAGCGCCTTGAACACCAGGAGTAAGGCGTCGTGACCCCCTTCCCCGATGAGACGGCCTTCGGCACGGCATACGCCGCGGGCCAGGCGCAGGTCGTCTGGACGCGGCTGGTCAGCGACCTGGAGACGCCCGTCGCCGCCATGCTGAAGCTGGCGCAAGGGCGCCCGTTTTCTTTCCTGCTGGAATCGGTCACCGGCGGCTCCGTCCGCGGCCGCTATTCCCTGATCGGGCTGAAGCCCGACCTGATCTGGAAGAGCAAGGGGACCCAGGCCTGGATCAATCGGCGGGCCGCCACCGACCTGGCGTCGTTCGAGCCGCTGTCCGCCGCCCCGCTGGACGCCCTGGCCGACGTGCTGGAGGAGAGCCGCATCGACCTGCCGGCCCACCTGCCGCCCATGTCGGCCGGGCTGTTCGGCTATCTCGGCTACGACATGGTCCGGCTGATGGAAAAGCTGCCGGAGAAGAACCGGGACGCGCTGGGCGTGGAGGACGCCGTCCTCATCCGGCCCACCATCATGGCGATCTTCGACAGCATCGAGAACGTGGTCACCCTGGTGACCCCGGTGCGGCCGCAGGCGGGGGTTTCGGCGGAGGCCGCCTACCTCGCCGCCAGGGAGCGCCTGGCCGACGCCATGGCGGATCTGGACCGGCCCTTGCCGGTGGGGCATGACGCGGGCAGTGAGATCGAGGCCCTGCCCGACCCATCCTCCAACATCAGCCGCGCCGACTACCACGCCATGGTGGAGAAGGCGAAGGAGTACATCCGCGCCGGCGACATCTTCCAGGTGGTGCCCAGCCAGCGCTTCTCCGTCCCCTTCGCCCTGCCGCCCTTCGCGCTGTACCGCGCGCTGCGCCGCATCAACCCCTCGCCCTTCCTGTTCTTCCTGGATTTCGGCGACCTGTCGGTCGTGGGCTCCAGCCCGGAGATTCTGGTGCGGTTGCGCGACGACACCGTCACCATCCGCCCCATCGCCGGCACCCGCCGGCGCGGCAAGACCCCGGCGGAGGACAAGGAACTGGAGGCCGACCTGCTGGCCGATCCCAAGGAGCTGTCAGAGCACCTGATGCTGCTGGATTTGGGCCGCAACGACGTGGGCCGGGTGGCGGAGGTCGGCACGGTCACGGTGACCGAGCGCTTCACCATCGAGCATTATTCCCACGTGATGCACATCGTCTCCAACGTTGAGGGCAAGCTGGACAAGTCCCGCTTCAACGCCATCAACGCCCTGGTGGGCGGCTTCCCCGCCGGCACGGTCTCCGGCGCGCCCAAGGTGCGGGCCATGGAGATCATCGAGGAGCTGGAAGGCACCCGCCGCGGCATCTACGGCGGCTGCATCGGCTATTTCGCCGCCAACGGCACCATGGACACTTGCATCGCCTTGCGCACCGCCGTCATCAAGGACGGCGTCATGCACGTCCAGGCGGGCGGCGGCGTGGTCGCCGACAGCGATCCGGAGGCCGAGTACCAGGAGACCGTGAACAAGGCCAAGGCCCTGTTCAAGGCCGCCGAGGAAGCCGTGCGCTACGCCCAGGAAAAGCGATCGACGCGGAATATCTGAGGTTGGAGTCTGACAAAGCCGCCGCCCCCCGGCGGCTTTGTCACGTCAGCATTCTCCCGCGTACGTCCTTGTCATGGTGCGGGTTTGATGGTTTGGACATTGATCAAGACCGGGGTGAAATCACCGGGCTCAAGCTGTTCCGACAACGTGCCGGTAATCGTTACCCGCTTGTTGACGTAGGCTTTGATGGAAAGCCGGGAGGGCAGCACCAGTTGCATCTGGTCCAGCCTCTCATGCTCACGCCCGACACCAGGAACCGCCTCGACATCCACTGGCTCCGCCAACATCAGCATCGGCACCCGGAGTTTGGCGTCCCGATCCGGCGTCTCGCCAAAATTGGGCGGACCGTAATGATCCTCCATCACCGCGGTGCCTGACAGTGTCACCACCGCAGGCTCATACGCCAGGGGCTTCGTTTCCGCATGGAGGCGGCCGCCAGCCAACAATCCCATAAAAACAATCACTAAAAGAGTAGTCTTCACCTAGCCCCCAACAATTCCCTGAATGGACGAGGCCGCCCGCAAGCTGCCGGACAGCGCCAGGATACGCTTGGTGCCGCTCAAACGAACTGTCAGGCCGGCCCGACGAAGTCGAAGCCCGCATCCTCAACAGCGCGTTTCACCTGATCGCCATCGGCGGGGCCGGTGACGGTCACCACACCCGCCTCCACATCCACGGCGACCTCGGCCGACGGCGCCACGGCCTGGATGGCCTTCGTCACCGAGCGTGCGCAGCCCTGGCAGGTCATGCCGTCGATTCGATAAGAAGCACTCATCTCACTCTCCAACTGCCGCCGGTCAATTAATGATCTTTATGTGCCGCCGGGCGTGGCCGCTATGACTGCCGTCAATGGCACCAGGGTGAAACCCTTGGCGGCCAGGGTGGGCAGCCAGTGTTCCAGGGCGGTCAAGGTCACGTCATGCGGATGGCCGATGGCGACGGCGGTGCCGTGGCGGCGGGCCACCTCCTCCACCTTGGCCAGCATGGCCTGCACCGCCTTGGGCGACTGGTCGTCGTCCAGGAAGACGTCGCGGCTGACCAGGGGCAGGCGATAGCGCGTGGCCAGTTCGGGCCCCTTGGTGTCCGGGGTGGTGCGGCTGTCCAGGAACATCAGGCCCCGGCGGGACAGTTCGGCCAGAACGATGGACAGCTTGCCCTCATTGGCGGTGAAGCGGCTGCCCATGTGGTTGTTGATGCCGACATAGCCGTCGAAGGACGCAAGGTCTGCCTCCAGCCGGCGCTGCACCTCCTCGTCACTCAGGTTCACGGTCAAGGCGCCCGGGCCGGGATCGGCCTTGCCCACCGGCTCCATGGGCACATGCACGATCAGCTCATGCCCCGCCGCCTTGGCGGCCCGGGTCTGGTCGGCCAGGTCGTGAGCATAGGGCAGCCAGGCGGTGGTGACCGGGCCCGGCAGCGCCACAGCGCGGGTGGAGCGCGGCCGGTCCACCCCCAGGTCATCGATCACCAGCACGATGCGGGCATGCGCCGCCCCCGGCGCCGGTGCCGCCATCTGGGGCGACGGCACGGCGTTGCGCCGCCAAGCCGCGCCCCCCTTGCCCGGCTCCGCCTTCGGCGGTTCGGTCTTGGAAGGAGGAACCGGCGGCAGCGTCACCGGTGCTTCGGCATGCTGTTCCGACGGCGGCAGGGGGGGAACCGGCGGCGCGCTGGGCAAACGGGGGCTGGTCTTACCCGTCCCCGATGGCGGCGGTGCCGTCGCCACAGTGGGCTTGTGCGGATGGCGGTTGCCCATCACATAGGCGCCCAACAGGGCCACGATGGCCGTCAGGCCGACGATACCGGCCAGCTGCGCCCGGGTCAGGCTGATCCTGGCGCCCTTGCGCCGCCGGGCAGGCGCGCGCTTGGGGGTTTTCTGTCCCGGCCGTCCCAAGGGCGGCGGTGGGGTGACGCGGCGGGGCATCAGCGAGACCGTCTGCTGGGGAGAACGGATGTGGTGGAAACGGTCATGACTGTCCCCTTCGCGCGGGTGGCCGGTTGTGGTTGAGGGCCGGCCACCAGTACTGCTACAGCCCCGCTGATGCTGGCAATCTCCTAGGTGGGGTATGCCGCTTATCACACGCACATGTCGGCATATGCCGCTTATCGGACCCGCACCCAATCCGGTTGCCCTGCGCGCGGCCTCGGGACTAGTGTAGGCCACCTTTGGCCACGTCCAATTCCCCCCAAACGGGTTCCCAGATCATGCTGCTGCTCATCGATAATTACGATAGCTTCACGTACAATCTCGTCCATTACATCGGCGAGCTGGGCGCCGACGTGGCCGTTTGGCGTAACAACGCCCTGAGCGTGGATGACGCCCTGGCCCTGAAGCCGGAGGCCATTGTCCTGTCCCCCGGCCCCTGCGATCCCGACAAGGCCGGCATCTGCCTGCCGCTGATCACCGCCGCCGCGGAACGGCGCATCCCCCTGTTCGGCGTCTGCCTGGGCCACCAGGCCATCGGCCAGGCCTTCGGCGGCCGCGTCATCCGCGCGCCGGTGCCCATGCACGGCAAGGTCAGCCAGGTCACCCACCAGGGCGAAGGCGTCATGAAGACCCTGCCCACACCCTTCGCCGCCACCCGTTACCATTCCCTGATCGTGGAGCGGGAGACCCTGCCGGCGGAGCTGGAATCGGTCGCCTGGATTGAGGGAGGCAGGGAGGACCAGATGATCATGGCCCTGCGCCACCGCACCCTGCCCATCCATGGCGTGCAGTTCCATCCCGAGAGCATCGCCTCCGACCACGGCCACCAGATCCTGGCGAATTTCCTGGATTTCGCCGGCGTGGCGCGCAAGGCCGTCAAGAAGACCGGCCTGGCGGCATGAGCGGTGACATCGGTGACATGAAGGCGCTGCTCGGCCGGGTGGCCGAGGGCAAGCGCCTGTCGGAGGATCAGGCCCTGGCCGCCTTCGACATCATCATGTCCGGCAACGCAACCCCATCGCAGATGGGGGGCTTTCTCATGGCGCTGCGCGTGCGCGGCGAAACGGTGGACGAGATCACAGGCGCGGTGCGGGCCTTGCGCGGCCGCGCCGCCCGTATCGACTGCCCGCCGGGTACCATCGACACCTGCGGCACCGGCGGTGACGCCAGCGGCACCTACAACATCTCCACCACCGTGGCCTTCGTGCTGGCCGCCTGCGGCGTGCCGGTGGCCAAGCACGGCAACCGCGCCCTGTCGTCCAAGTCCGGCGCCGCCGACGTGCTGGGCCAGCTGGGCGTGAACGTGGAGGCGGAGCTGGAGGCCGTGCGCACCGCCCTATGGCAGGACGGCATCACCTTTCTCATGGCCACCCGCCACCATGGCGCCATGCGCAACGTGGGCCCGACGCGGGTGGAGCTGGGCACCCGTACCATCTTCAACCTGACCGGCCCCCTGTCCAACCCGGCGGGCGCCAAGCGCCAGCTGATGGGCGTGTTCGCCGAGCGCTGGGTGGAGCCGCTGGCCCAGGTGCTGAACCGCCTGGGCACGGAGGTCGCCTGGGTGGTCAGCGGCGAGGACGGGCTGGATGAGATCACCACCACCGGCGCCACCCATGTGGCGGAGCTGCGCCACGGCGTCATCCGCCGCTTCCAGGTGACGCCGGAGGACGCCGGCCTGCCCCGCGCCCGGCCCCAGGACATCCGGGGCGGCGACGCGGCGGAGAATGCCCGGGCCCTGCGCGCCGTGCTGGCGGGGGAAAAGGGCGCCTATCGTGACATTGTGCTGATCAACGCCGCCGCCGCCTTGATCGTCGCCGACAAGGCCACCACCTTGCCTGACGGCGTGGCCCAGGCGGCCCAGGCATTGGACGATGGCCGCGCCGCTGCCAAGCTGGCAGCCCTGACCCATCATTGCCCGCTGCCACCCCCGGTGGCCGAGGAACACATCGAAGGAACCCGCGCATGAGCGACGCAGCAGACGTCCTGGCCCGGATTTGCGCCGACAAGCGTGAGCATATCGCCGCCTGCAAGGCCGCCCGCCCCCTCGCCGAGGTGGAACAGGCCGCGCGCGACGCCGGCCCCACCCGGGGCTTCGCCCGCGCCCTGCAGGCCAAGGTGGATGCCGGCCTGTACGCCCTCATCGCCGAGATCAAGAAGGCCAGCCCCAGCAGGGGCCTGATCCGGGAGGATTTCGATCCCCCCGCCCTGGCCCGTGCCTATCAGGAGGGTGGTGCCGCCTGCCTGTCGGTGCTGACCGACGTGCCTTATTTCCAAGGGGCGGACGAGTACCTGGTGGCGGCCCGCGCCGCCTGCGACCTGCCGGTGCTACGCAAGGACTTCATGCTGGACAGCTACCAGGTGGCCGAGGCGCGCGCCCTGGGCGCCGACTGCATCCTGCTGATCATGGCGGCGCTGGATGACGCCCAGGCGCTGGAGCTGTATGACGCCGCCACCGGCTGGGGCATGGATGTGCTGGTCGAGGTGCACGACTTGGAGGAGATGCGCCGCGCCCTGACGCTGCCCGGCGGACTGCTGGGCGTGAACAACCGCAACCTCAAGACCCTGTCCATCGACCTCGCCACCACCGAGATGCTGGCCGGGATGGTGCCGCCGGGCCGCCACCTGGTGGCGGAGAGCGGCCTTTATCATCCGCAGGATCTGCTGCGCATGGAGATCGTGGGCGCCCGCCGCTTCCTGGTGGGTGAGTCGCTGATGCGCCAGGCCGATGTCGCGGCCGCCACCCGCGCCCTGCTGGGCCTGGACCAGGCGGTGGCCTGAGATGGCCGAGACCAGCGGCTTCACCCATTTCGACGCCGCCGGCCGGGCGGTGATGGTCGATGTCTCTGACAAGGCGGAGACGGAGCGCCTGGCGACCGCCCGCGGCCGCGTGGTCATGAAGGCGGAGACCCTGGCCCTGATCCAGGCAGGGCAGATGGGCAAGGGCGACGTGCTGGGCGTGGCGCGGCTGGCCGGCATCATGGCGGCCAAGCGCACGCCCGACCTCATCCCCCTCTGCCACCCGCTTGCCCTGACCAAGGTGACGGTGGACCTGACCTGCCTGCCCGAGGATAACGCCGTGGAGATCGAGGCCACGGCCAAGCTGAAGGGCCGCACCGGCGTGGAGATGGAGGCGCTGACTGCCGTTAGCGTCGCCGCCCTGACGCTGTACGACATGTGCAAGGCGGTGGATAAGGGCATGGTCATCGCCGACATCCGCCTGATCGCCAAGGATGGTGGCAAAAGCGGCCCCTATCGCGCGGAAACCCCCTGAACCGCAGGTCCTGCCATGATCTCCGTTGACGAAGCGCTGGCCCGCATCCTGGTCCAGTTCCAGCCCCTGGCCGGCGAACTGGTGGGAGTGGGCGACGCGGTGGGCCGCGTGCTGGCCGCCGATGTCGTGGCGCGGGTGACGCAGCCGCCCGCCGCCGTCTCCGCCATGGACGGCTGGGCGGTGCGGGGATCGGACCTGGACTCCCTGCCCGTCACGCTGGCCCGCATCGGCGAGGCGCCGGCGGGCCGGCCCTTCGCCGGCACGGTGGCGCCGGGGCAGGCGGTGCGCCTGTTCACCGGCAGCGTCATCCCCAACGGCGCCGACACCGTGGTGCTGCAGGAAGACTGCGATGACCTGGGCGACGGCGTGCGGGTGCGCGAAGGCACGCCTGGCCGCTGGGTGCGCGCCGCCGGCCTGGACTTCATCGCCGGGACCGTGGGCCTGAAAGCCGGCCGTCCCCTGACCGTGCGCGACGTGGCCCTGGCCGCCGCCATGAACCACCCTTTCCTGACTGTGCACCGCCGCCCCCGCGTCGCCATCCTGGCCACGGGCGACGAGGTGGTGATGCCGGGGGAGCCGCTCGGCCCCGGCCAGATCGTCAGCAGCAACGGCCTGGCGCTGGCCGCACTGGTGCGGCGCCATGGCGGCACCCCGGTCAACCTGGGCATCGCCCCCGATGACGCCGATACCCTGGCCACCCTGGCGCGGGGGGCGGCCGGGTGCGACCTGCTGGTCACCACCGGCGGCGCCTCGGTCGGTGAATACGACCTGGTCCGCGATATGATGGGCGGCCAGGGGTTGGACCTGGATTTCTGGAAGATCGCCATGCGGCCGGGCAAGCCGCTGATGTTCGGCCGCTTGGGGGGCACGCCCCTGCTGGGCCTGCCGGGCAACCCCGTCTCCAGCCTGGTGTGCGCCGCCCTGTTCCTGGTGCCGGCGCTGCGCCGCATGCAGGGGCTGGCCCCTGCGGAGTTGCCCCGGGCGCGGGCTGTGCTGGCCACCCCGTTGCCCGCCAACGACCGGCGGCAAGACTATCTGCGCGCCACGCTGGCACCGGGCGACGGCGCGCTGCCCCATGCCGCGACCTTCACCCAGCAGGACAGTTCCATGCTGAGTCGCCTGGCGGCGGCGGATTGCCTGATCATCCGCCCGCCCCACGCCCCCGCCGCCGAGGCCGGCACGGTGGTGGACATCGTCCCGCTGGACGGGATTTAAGGCCCATCCCCCGTCAGCCGCCCTAAATCTGTCATCGTCCGGTGGTTTTTCATCGCTAACCCTTGACGCGGGCCGTGAACCAAAATAGAACATGGCAAGTACGTTTCGGGTTTGTTCCATATCTAGCGGCTCGACACAGCGAAGGGGGCGATATGCTGACGCGGAAGCAACAGGAGCTGCTGCTGTACATCCACCAGCATCTGGGTGAAGGCGGCGTCTCTCCCTCATTCGATGAGATGAAGGATGCCTTGGGTCTCAAGTCCAAGTCCGGCATCCATCGCCTGATCACCGGGCTGGAGGAACGGGGCTTCATCCGCCGCCTACCCCACCGTGCCCGCGCGCTGGAGGTGCTGCGTCTGCCGGAAACGACGTCCGCGCCCAAGAAGGCGGCGGCGACCGCACCGGCGGGAGTGGAACCCCGCTTCAAACCCAATGTCATCAAGGCCGATTTCCAGGCGGGCCTGCCCGGGCGGGATGCTGGCGATGCCATCGGTGCCGTCAGCCTGCCCCTGTACGGCCGTATCGCCGCCGGCCTGCCCATCGAGGCGCTGCGCGACAGCGGCACCACCATCGACATCCCCGTCTCCATGCTGGGCATCGGGGAGCACTACGCCCTGGAAGTGGCCGGCGACAGCATGGTGGAGGCCGGCATCCATGACGGTGACACCGTCATCATCCAGCGCTGCGAGACGGCGGAAAACGGCGCCATCGTCGTCGCCTTGGTCGATGCCGCCGAGGTGACGCTGAAGCGTCTGCGCCGCAAGAACAACTCCATCGCCCTGGAACCGGCCAACCCCTCCTACGAGACCCGGGTGTTCGGCGCCGACCGCGTGCGGGTACAAGGCCGCCTGGTGGGCCTGTTCCGCCGGTATTGAGTTCCTTTTCCGATGCGGAGCCTATCCAGGCTCCGCGTCGCTCCGCCGGAATTACTGAGGCGCCAGCAGATCCAGTGGTATGTTCAGGGCAGCCGCCAGCTTGGTCATGGCCTTGAGGCTGCCCGGCTTGCTCCGGTTCTCCACCTCCGACAGATAGGCGCGGCTGATGCCGGCGCGGCCCGCCAATTCCTGGGCGGTCAGCCCCAGATGGTCCCGGAAAACCCGCACGGGATGGTCGCCATCCAGAAGCCGGTCCATGACTTCCACGGGATAGGCTTCTGTCTCCCGCGCCACCAGCTTGGCGGCCACGGCGGTCGCGTCGCGGATATCTTCGGCGTCAGCCAGCAGCGCGACCATGGCGTCATAGTCTGCCCGGCTGATGGTGACGCTGTCGTCCGTCTGGGCGAGCGGCTTTATGAAAGCGTTCATCGGTAAACTTCCCGTCTGTTGCCGATTTTCAGCACCACCACCGTCACAGTCTCACCATCCAGCCGGTAGACAGCCCGCCAATCACCGTGGCGGATGCGCCCCATGCCGCCGCCAAACGCCTTGGCCCATGGATGGGTGCCGTTGGGGTCGGCTGCGAAGGCCTTGAGCTTGTCACGAAGCGCCATGGCATCCGCCCGAGGCATCTTCATAAGGGCTTTCAGGGCCTGCGCTTCGATCAGCAGCTTCATGGCGCCATTGTCGCTGATAGCGACCACCCGATCAATCACCTTGTCGCCAATAGCAACGCCTCAGTCCCAGGGCCGTTTGCTTTGCGGATCGTGTACCGTCTCGATGCGTACACCGCCGCGCTCGAAGTACAGGGCGTGCGCGCCACGGGCGGCCAGCACGTCGGGGCCGATGACGCGGGGGGCGTCGCAGCCCGCCGCCGGCACGCGGGAGATCACCAGGTCGGCATTGTCGCAATCCTCCGCCAGGGCGTCGCGGGTCCAGGCGATGGCGACCAGGCGCCCGTCCGGGGTGGCGGGGTCGCGCCGCTCCGGCCGGTAAAGGTCGGGATGGTAGAGGCAGCCCAGGCTGTCACACCGCAGGCTGCCGTCGTCCGTGCCCACGGTGGGCCAGGCGGGCGGGCGCCCCTCCCCGCCATCGCGCTTGCCCCAGGTCTCCACCTCGAAGCCACCGCCGCGCGAGGACGACAGCCACAGTTTGCCGCCACCGTCGCGCACCGCCACCATGGTGCCGCCGCCCGACACCACCATGTCCGGCCGGGGCGTCAACGGTGCCAGCACGCAGCCGAGCGCAATAGGCGCCAGGCCGGCCAAGCGCCAGCGGCGGCGCCATAGCATGAGCCACAGGCCGCCCACCACCAGCAGGCCGAAAGCCAAGTCGGACAAGGCCGCCCCATGCAGGGCGGCGCCAGGCAAGGCGGCCGTGATGCGCGCCGTCCATAGGATGCCGTCGCACCCCCAGCCGATCATGTCGATGATCCAGCCATCCAGATGGAAGGGCATGGCGACATAGGCCAGCAGGCACAGCGGCATGATCCACAGTTCGGTGATGGGAATGCCGATCAGGTTGGCCAGCACGCCGTAATTGGCCACCTGCTGGAAATGGTAGAGGCAGAACGGCATGGTGGCGATGGTGGAGATGATGGACGTCAGGCACAGGCCCCCGACGAACAAGGCGGCGCGGCGCAGCCAGCCCCCATCCTTGCGCCAGCGGTTCAAGGGGCCGCGCAGCACCTCATACGCGCTGATCAGCGCTAGCACGGCACCAAAGCTCATCTGGAAACTGGGGCCCGGCAGTTGTTCCGGCTGGTACAACAGGCAGAGGATGCCGGCGATGGCGATGGCCCGGGGGCTCAAGACCGAGCGGTCGGCCAGGATGGCCACCATGGCGAGCGCCGTCATGAGGACGGAGCGCAAGGTGGGCACCTGCGCGCCCACCAGCATCATGTAGGCCAGGGTCGCCAGGATGGCGAAGGCGGCGGCCCACTTCTTGATGGGATAGCGCAGCGCCACCCCCTCCCACAGGGCCAGGGCCGCCCGGGCGAAAAAGTAGAACAGCGCCGCCACCAGGCTGATGTGCAGGCCGGAGATGGACAGGATGTGTTGCAGGCCGGAAACGCGCATGGCCTGCAGGTCATCAGGCGGAATGCCCGTCTGTTCCCCATTCAGCAGCGCGATGGCGATCATGGCGGGCGCGCCGCTGAGGCGGGCGGCCACGCGGTCGGCGATCAGCTCACGCAGGGCCACCACGCGGTCGTTGATCCAGCCGACGACGCCCACCGGCGCCGGCGCCACCATCTCGGGCGTCTTGAAGGCGAAACCGACGGCGCCGATGCCCTGATAGAAGGCGGATCGGCGGAAATCATAGGCGCCTGGCTCCGGACTGTCGGGCGGTGGACGCAGCGCCGCGAGGATGCGCACCCGCGTGCCGGCCGGCGGGGCCGTATCTGTCGGCCGCAGACGGATGCGGACGGCGGGCGGCGTCAGCTCGGGGGCCAGGCGGGGAATGTGCGGATCGGCCAGGGTGACGCGTACGCCCTTGTCCAGCCGCTCGACATTGGCCACGCGGCCCTCCACCGGCACAGGTCCCAGGGGGCGCTGCAGGATGGGGGTCTTGAGCCAGGTGGTGCGGGCCTCCACCGCCGTGAAGCCCACGCCCAGGGCCAGCAAGGCGCCCAGGGCCAGCCGCAGGGGCAGCCGCTCTCCCGCCAGCAGGTAGAGGCCAAAGGCCCCCAAGGTGAAGAGCAGGCCCGACCAGGGCGGCGGCTCCCCCGGCATGGCGAAGTACAGGGCGATGCCGGCCCCCAGGAAGACAGGCACCCAAAGGACCCAACGTTCGCGCTCTTCCACCAAATTGACATACGCAGATGCGACAATGCTGGCTAACGCGGCGAGCGCACGATGTGTGATCCGCATCACATCTGAAGGAGGTGGGTCGGCGCCAAATTCGCTCCGCCCAGTAGCTAAATAGGACCCAGTCGATAAGTAGGGAGCCTCACGGTCCCAGTCCTCTCCAGCGGGGTCTGCCTCAGGGTGCATCTTCGTTCCGGGTGTGCTATCTCAGCGGCTTCCGCATCCTGGTGATGCGCCCCTGGCGGTTATTCTGCCGCCGGACCTGATCACCAGCTATCTCGATATTCGCGTGGCGCCGTCAACCTCTGGATGCGTCCCTTCCAAAGCGACCCCTCCAGACGCCCCGACGGTGCGCCACCCGCCCGCATGCCGGAGAGTGCGTTTCCCATGAGTGTCGTCACCCGCTTCGCCCCGTCCCCCACTGGCTACCTGCACATCGGCGGTGCCCGTACCGCCCTGTTCAACTGGCTGTACGCCCGCCACCACGGCGGCACCTTCCTGCTGCGCATCGAGGATACGGACCGGGCGCGATCGACCCAGGCGGCGGTGGACGCCATCATCGATGGCTTGAGCTGGCTGGGCCTGACCTGGGACGGCGACGCCGTCAGCCAGTTCGAGCGGCGCGAGCGCCATGCCGAGGTGGCGCGCACCATGCTGGCCCAGGGACATGCCTATCATTGTTACTGCTCGCCGGAAGAGCTGGAAGAGATGCGGGAGCAGCAGAAGGCCGCCGGCCTGCCCATGCGCTATGATGGCCGCTGGCGCGACCGCGACCCGTCGGAGGCGCCGGCCGGCGTAGCCCCCGTCATCCGCCTGAAGGCCCCGCGCGAGGGCGAAACCGTTCTGCAGGACAAGGTGCAGGGCGAGGTGCGGGTGCAGAACAGCCAGCTGGACGATATGGTGCTGCTGCGCGCCGACGGCACGCCGACCTACATGCTGTCGGTGGTGGTGGACGACCAGGATATGGGCGTGACCCAGGTGATCCGGGGCGACGACCACCTGACCAACACCTTCCGACAGCTGCAGATCTACCAGGCCATGGGCTGGACGCCGCCGGACTTCGCCCATATCCCCCTGATCCACGGCCCCGACGGCGCCAAGCTCAGCAAGCGCCACGGCGCCCTGGGGGCCGAGGCCTACCGTGACCTGGGTTACCTGCCGGAGGCGCTGCGCAACTACCTGCTGCGCCTGGGCTGGAGCCACGGCGATGATGAGATCATCAGCACCGAGGACGCCGTTTCCTGGTTCAACCTGGAAGGCATCGGACGGTCCCCGTCGCGCATGGACTACGCCAAGCTGGACAATCTGAACGGCCATTACATCCGGCAGGCGGACGACGGCCGGCTGGTGGACCTGATCGGCCCCCGATTGGTCACGGCCCTGGGTCGTGAATTGAGCGACGCCGATCGCGACCTGCTGCGCCGCGCCATGCCGGGCCTGAAGGCCCGGGCCAAAACCCTGGTGGAACTTGCGGCGGCCGCACAGTTTTATATCACGGCGCGCCCCCTTCCGCTGGACGACAAGGCTTCCCAACTTCTGACCGAAGACGCGCGCGCCCAGCTGGCGGTGATCGCCACCCGCTTCGCGGAGGCCCCCGACTGGACCGCGGCGACCCTTGAGGGGGTCGTACGGGCGTACGCCGAGGAGACGGGCCTGAAGCTGGGCAAACTGGCCCAGCCATTGCGCGCTGCACTCTCCGGTTCCACGGTCTCGCCACCCATCTTCGAGGTGGCGGAAGTGCTGGGCCAGGCTGAAACCCTGGCCCGTATCAGTGATGTCGCAGGGGGTGCGTGAGCCCTCCTGGCGTCATTGCCTTCGGCGGTGCGGAACACTACACTCCGCACCGCGTCATAAAGACCAATAAGGGGCAGAGGGCCCCGCTCCGTATAAACAAGGACGTGCCGAAATGAGCGATACGACGACACCGGCGGCCGGAAAGAAAACGGTCACCCTCACCGACAACCAAACCGGTAAGTCTTACGAATTCCCCGTCATGCACGGCACGACCGGCCCTGACGTGATCGATATCCGCAAGCTCTACGGCGACACCGGGTACTTCACGTACGACCCGGGCTTCACCTCGACCGGCAGCTGCGAGTCCAAGATCACCTTCATCGACGGCGACAAGGGCGTGCTGCTGCACCGCGGCTACCCCATCGAGCAGCTGGCCGAGAAGAGCGACTTCATGGAAGTCTGCTATCTGATGCTGCACGGCGAGCTGCCGAACGCCAAGCAGAAGAGCGAGTTCGAGCGCTCCATCACCTATCACACCATGGTGCATGAGCAGCTGTCGCAGTTCTTCCGCGGCTTCCGTCGCGACGCCCACCCGATGGCCGTCATGTGTGGCGTGGTCGGCGCCCTGTCCGCCTTCTACCACGACAGCACCGACATCGAGGATCCGCGCCAGCGCATGGTGGCTTCGCACCGCCTGATCGCGAAGATGCCGACCCTGGCTGCCATGGCCTACAAGTACTCGATCGGCCAGCCCTTCGTGTATCCGCGCAACGACCTGGGCTATGCTGAGAACTTCCTCAACATGACCTTCGGCGTCCCGTGCGAGCCGTACAAGATCAACCCGGTCATCGCCAAGGCGATGGACAAGATCTTCATCCTGCACGCCGACCACGAGCAGAACGCCTCCACCTCCACGGTGCGTCTGTCCGGTTCCTCCGGCGCCAACCCCTTCGCCTGCATCGCCGCCGGCATCGCCTGCCTGTGGGGCCCCGCCCACGGCGGCGCCAACGAGGCCGTGCTGAAGATGCTGGGTGAGATCGGCCACAAGGACCGGATCCCCGAGTTCATCGCCCGCGCCAAGGACAAGAACGACAGCTTCCGCCTCATGGGCTTCGGCCACCGGGTCTACAAGAACTACGACCCGCGCGCCAAGGTCATGCAGCAGACCTGCAAGGAAGTCCTGGCCGAACTGGGCATCAAGGACGACCCCCTGCTGGACATTGCGGTCGAGCTGGAGCGCATTGCCCTGGAAGACCCGTACTTCGTCGAGAAGAAGCTGTACCCGAACGTCGACTTCTACTCGGGCATCATTCTGAAGGCCATCGGCTTCCCCACCAGCATGTTCACCGTGCTGTTCGCCCTGGCCCGCACCGTGGGCTGGATCGCCCAGTGGCAGGAAATGATCGCCGACACCTCGCAGAAGATCGGCCGTCCGCGTCAGCTGTACACCGGCGCCACGACGCGGGATTATGTCCCGGTCGAGCAGCGCTAAGGCATAGGCGGACGGGACGATGGCGGAGCGGGTTCATCCCAGCAATGGCGATAACGGGGCAGGCGGCAGCCGGTCCCGACCCCGCGCCCGCATCCTTCCTGCCCGTTCGCTGGAGGGCCACCTACCGGCCAACGACAACCCCGTGCCCCCGGGCCGGCGGTTGAAGCGGTTGGTGTGGATGACCTTCGCCACCCTGGGCGCAGTCCTGGGCATCGCGGCCACCGTGGTGTCCCTGTTGCACTGAGGGACGATGGCGAACACCTTCCCCGTGCTTTCTGGAAAGGCCGTCCGGGCGACCGGGCGGCCTTTTCTTTCATATCGTGCCAATGGCCCAGGTTCACCGCATGCATTGCTGGCACTACCGGCAATGCATGCGATCAAAAACTTCCCAAAAGGTACTGGTCGGGCTGATGGCCGGAGCGTACGTCGAAGGTGCAATCATGAGCCAAACCGTACACAGCGAATGGGGCTTGGCCGGAGTGGAGGCGGTACGTGACCGCGTGGCGGTGCTGGTCATCGTCGATATCCTGTCCTTTTCCACGGCCGTCGATATCGCAACCAGCCGCGGCGCGGCCATCCTGCCCTTTCCCTACGGCGACACGGCGGCGGCCCAGACCGCCGCTGATGAGGCAGGTGCGGTGCTGGCGGCCCCGCGCAACGCCGGCGGCCAACTCAGCCTGTCGCCCCGCTCCCTCACCACCATCGCATCCGGTACCCGGCTTATGCTGCCCTCGCCCAATGGCTCCCGGCTCTCCCTGGCGGGCAGCGCAGCGAAGGTACTGGCAGGCTGCCTGCGCAATGCCGCGGTCGTCGCACGACACGCCCACATGCTGGCCGAGGGTGGCGACATCGCCATCATCCCGGCGGGTGAGCGCTGGCCGGACGGCAGCCTGCGGCCGGCGGTGGAGGACCTGCTGGGGGCCGGCGCCATCATTGCGGCGCTGGACCTGCCGATCTCCGCCGAGGCGCAGGTGGCGCGCGACGCGTATAGGGCGGCTGGGCCGGACTTGGCCGACATCATCCGGAACAGCCGCTCGGGCCAGGAACTGATGGGTTGGGGCTACGCCGATGATGTGGACCCTGCCCTTGAGCTGAACGTCAGCGCCACGGCGCCGGTCTTGCGCAACGGCGCCTATCGGGCGGCATAGGCCCCCTCCATCGCCTGGGCCAGCACCTCGAAGATGCGGGGGCTGTCGCACTGGGCGACGTTGAAACGCAGGAAGCCGTCGGCGGTATTGGTCAGGCTGAAGACGTCACCGGGCGCAAGCACCACCCCGTGGTCCAGCGCCGCGCGGGCCAACGCCACCGACGACACACCCGGCGGCAGGGCCGCCCACAGGAACATGCCGCCCCGGGGCTCAACCCAGGGCTTGAGCCCCAAGGCCTCCAGCCGGCGTACCGTACGTCCCATGGCGCCGGCCAGGCGCGCGCGTACGCCTTCCATATGCCGCCGGTAGCTGCCGTCGGTGAGCAGCTGGTGGATAATGCGTGGATTGGTGGTGGCGTTGCCGAAGGCGGTGGCCAGCTTCACGTCGGCGATGCCTTGGATCCAGTCACCCCGCGCCACGACATAGCCGCAGCGTACCGCCGCCGACAGCGTCTTGGAAAAGCTGCCGATGTGGATCACCCGCTCCAGACCATCAAAGGCGGCCAGCCGGGGCGACGGCTCCGCCTCGAAATCGCTGAAGATGTCATCCTCGACGATCAGGATGTCATGGGCCGCCGCCAGGGTCAGCAGCTTGTGCGCCACCGGCGCGGTCAGGCTGGTCCCGGTGGGATTGTGCAGGGCGGCGTTGGTGATGTAGAGGCGCGGCCGATGGGTCGCCGCCGCCTGGGCGAAGACCGCCAGATCCGGCCCGGCGGGGGTGTAGGGCACCGGCACGGCGCGGGCACGGTGGGCCGCCACCACGGTCTTGAAGTTGTAGTAGCAGGGGTCATCCAGCAGCACGACGTCGCCCGGTTCCAGCAGGTAGCGGCAGACCAGGTCGATGGCCTGGCTGCCGCTGTCGGTCAGCAGGATCTGGTCAGCCGCGGCCGCGATGCCGCGGGCGGTGAAACGGTCGGCCAAGTGGCGGCGCAGGGCCGGATAGCCCAGGGGGTTGTCGTAGTCCAAGAGGGCCGCCGACGGCGCCCGCGCCAAGGCGCGGAAGGCTCGCCGAATGGCCTGTTCCGGCATCCAATCGGCCGGCAGCCACCCGCACCCGGGCTTCAGCACGCCCTCGCCCGGTTCCAGGGCTTGGCGCATCAGCCACAGCGGATCCACCGCCCGGTCCGGTGGCGGCTCCGCCCCCGCGAGCGCCGTGCCCATGAGCGCCAGCGGCGCCGCCCGCTTGGCGACGTAAAAGCCGGAACCCGGGCGCGCCAACAGCACGCCCTCCGCCACCAGGCGATCGTATGCTTCCACCACCGTGGACTTGGACACGCCCAACCGCTCCGCCAGCACGCGAATGGAAGGCGCGCGGGCGCCGGCCGCCAGCAGCCGGCCATCCACCCGGGCATGGATCTCGGCCATGACCGTCTCGACCAGGGTCATGCCGGCGGTAGGCTCCGTCGATTGTATCGCCATTTGGACCAGTACAGTTTGCTTAAACCGTACTGCACCATACCTTGTGACCGGCACAGACGGAAGGCAGCATCGGCATCGTCACGACCCAGGATGCCCCGCTATGACGGACACCACCGTCCCCACGCCCCTTACCACGGCACCAACGCGCCAGCCGGCCGCAGGCTTCGTCTACGGCCTGATCGGCGTCATCATCTTCAGCGGCAGTCTGCCGGTAACGAAGATCGGCTTGGCCGGGCTGGACGCCAATTTCCTCAGCCTGGCGCGAGCCGCCCTGGCCGGCATGGTCGCCGCCGGCCTGCTGGCCGCGCTGCGTCCCCAGCGGCCCTCGATGGGCGATCTGCCCGGCCTGGCGGTTGTGGCGGGAGGCGCCGTCATCGGCTTCCCCCTGCTGTCGGCCCTGGCCCTGCACTGGATGCCCAGCACGCACGCCGTCGTCTTCAGCGGCCTGCTGCCCATCTCCACCGCCGTCTTCGGCGCGCTGCGCGGCGGCGACAGGCCCCGGGCAACCTTCTGGCTGTTCTCTTGTGCGGGTGCGGCGGCCATCGCCGCCTATGCCCTGGCACCCGCCCTGCGGCAAGGAGGTTTGCAGCTGGCACCGGGCGATGGGCTCATGATCCTGGCCGTGATCGTCTGCGGCCTGGCCTATGCGGAGGGGGCGCGGCTGTCGCGCCACCTGGGCGGCTGGCCCGTCATCTGCTGGGCGCTGGTGCTGTCCCTGCCCCTCATGGCGCCGCTGGCCTGGGCCACCTTCCCCGCAGACTGGCAGTCCGTACCGGCCAGCGCCTGGATGGCGCTGGGCTATGTCACCCTGTTCAGCATGCTGATCGGATTTTTCTTCTGGTACCACGGCCTGGGCCTGGGCGGCACGGCGGCGGTGGGACAGATCCAGCTGCTGCAGCCCTTTTGCAGCTTCGGCCTGGCGGCCGTGCTGCTGGGTGAACCGGTAGGGCCGGCCGTGCTGGGCACGGCCCTGGTCGTGGTGCTGTGCGTGGCCGGCGCCCGGCGCGCCGTCAGGCGTTAGTTCTGAAAGTCCCGCGATGTAGGGGTCAGGCCAACCCCGCCTGCTCCGCCTCGCGCGCACGGGCGTGGATCACCCGCATGACGACCTCGGCGGCGCGGCGGCTGGGCGGGGTATCGCCCTGGCCCAGCCAGGCGGCCACCTCGGCCACGCCCTCGATCTGCTCCTGGCGGGCGGCTGGATCGTCCAGCAGGCGGCCCAAGGCCTCCGCCAGGCGTGACGGCCGGCATTCCTCCTGCAGCAACTCCGGCACCAGCATGCGGTTCAGCATGATGTTGACCAAGTTGACGAAGCGCACCTTGATCAGGCCGCGATAAAGCCGGTAGGTCAGCGGGTGGATGCGATAGGCGATGACGGCGGGCAGCCGGGCCAGCGCCAGTTCCAGCGCCACCGTGCCGGACGCAGCCAGGGCGGCCTCGCTGGCGGCGAAGGCGTCGTACTTGTCCTGGTCGCCCTCCACCACCACGGCGGGCAGCGGCCAGCTCTTCACCGCCTCCTCCACCAAGGCCTTGGTGGCGGGCACCGTAGGTACGGCCGCCACCACGCGCGGTAGGCGTGGCGCCAGGATATCCAGCGCGCCCTTGAAATCGGGCAGCAGCTTGGTCACCTCGCTGCGGCGGCTGCCCGGCAGGATGGTAATGATCCGGGTGTCGGACTCCAGGCTGTGCTTGGCGCGAAAGCGGTCGGCGTCGCCGGCGTCGGCGCCGCTTTCCACGATGGGGTGGCCCACGAAGCTGCAGTCCAGGCCCGCCTTCTCGAAATAAGGGGGCTCGAACGGCAGCAGCGCCAGCAGATGGTCCAGGAACTTGGCGATCTTGGCGGCACGCCCCGGGCGCCAGGCCCAGACGGTCGGCGCCACGTAATGGATCAGGGGAATATCCGGGTTGGCCTTCTTGACCCGGCGCGCCACGCGGAAGCAGAAGTCCGGCGCATCGATGGTCACCACCGCCGCCGGCTTCATGTCCAGGATGGCTTGTTCCGTCTGCTTCATACGCCGCAGCAGGCTGGGCAGCTTGGGCAGCAGTTCCGCCAGGCCGAACAGGGCCAATTCCTCCATGGGGAACAGGCTTTTCAGGCCCTGGGCCTTCATGCGCTCCCCGCCGATGCCAGCGAAGCGGATGGCGCCAAACGTTTCCTGCTTCAGGGCCAGCATCAGCCGACCACCCAGCACGTCGCCCGACGGTTCCCCCGCGACGAGGAAGACCAACGGCACATCCTCGTTCATACCGCCTCCGTAACGATACCGGTGACGAACAGGCCGGCGGCGTCCGCCGCCTGGGCCACCTGTTCTGCGCCCAAGGTCAGGGTGCCGCCCGCCTCCACCGCGATGCCGCGGAAGCCATGGGCCGCCGCCTTCCGCACCGTTGTAACGCCGATGGTGGGCAGATCCAGGCGGATGTCCTGCTGGGGTTTGCGCATTTTAACCAGAATGGGGCCGGGCCCCTCGCGGCGCAGCCCGCCGCAGCGTTCGATCAAGGCGTCGGTGCCCTCGATGGCCTCGACCCCCAGCACCAAGCCCTGCTGCACCACCACCGCCTGGCCCACGTCCAGCAGGCCCAGGGTGCGGGCCACGGCCACGCCGTGGTGGATGTCGGCCTCGGCAGCGGCGTCAGGCGCCAGGGCGCCCATGGGGCCGGCGGGGCTCAGCAGCCCCTGCACCAGGGCCTGCACGGCCACGACGGCGAACCCTTCCTCCTCCAGCGTCGCCACCAGGGCGCGCAGGATGCCGTCGTCGCCCAAAGCCTTGGCGCCGATGCGGGCGAAGAACTTGGCGGCGAACCAGTCCGGCCGCATTTCGGCCAGGCTGGGCCGGCGCACGCGGCCGGCCAGCACGATCTCCCCCACGCCTTCCGCGCGCAGCCGGTCCAGGATGGCACCGGCTGCGCCGATGCGAAAGGTCGCCTGGGGCACGTCAGGGGGCACGGTGGCGCCTTGGCCGTCAAGGGCCACGACGAAAACCGGGCGCCCCAGGGCGCGGCAGGTGTCGACCAGCCGGCTGGGCAGGTCGCCGCCCCCCGCCAGGATCCCCAGTTTTACGGGGGTGTCCGGCATCAGCGCGGCTGGCACAGGGCGCGGCCGCCACGGCCGCGGATAAAGGCCAGCACTTCCCCGACCACGGGCGTGGGGTGCGCGCTTTCCACCGCCGCCATGCGGTCAGCCAGCGTGCCTTCATGGCCGAAGATGCCATCAAAGGCGGTGCGCAGGGCGTTCACATCCTCGCGGGTGAAGCCGCGGCGGGTCAGCCCCACCAGGTTCAGCCCCGCCAGGAAGGCGCGATCGCCCTTCACCAGGCCATAGGGAATGACGTCGCTTTCCACGCCCGACATGCCGCCGATCATAGCGTGGGCGCCGATGCGCACCCACTGGTGGACGGCCGAGAGCCCCCCCAGGATGGCGTTGTCCCCCACCTCGACATGGCCGCCCAGGGTGGCGTTGTTGGCCAGGATGACGTTGTCGCCCACGATGCAGTCGTGCGCCACGTGGGACGAGGCCATGAACAGGCAGCCATCGCCCACGCGGGTGACCATGCCGCCGCCTTCGGTGCCGATGTGCATGGTCACATGCTCACGGATCCGGTTGTTGCGGCCGATGATCAGCTCCGCCGGCTCCCCCTTGAACTTCAGGTCCTGGGGGGCGTGACCGATGGAGGCGAAGGGATAGATGACGGTGCCGGCGCCCACTTGGGTGCGGCCTTCCACCACCACATGGCTTTTCAGATCGACGCCGTCCCCCAGCGTGACGTGGGCACCGACCACGCAGTAGGGGCCGATCTTGACCCCGGCGCCGATCTGGGCGCCGGCATCGACCACGGCGGTCGGGTGGATCACGGTCTCGCTCATCACGGATAAGGCCTAGCTGTCCATCACGATCATGGCGGCGTAGGTGGCTTCGGCGCACAGCTGGCCGTCCACCCAGGCCTCACCCTTGAACTTCCACACGTTGCGGCGGTTCTGGATCTTCTGGACCTTGATCTCGACGCGGTCGCCCGGCACCACCGGGCGGCGGAACTTGGCCTCCTCGATGGACATGAAGTAGACCAGCTTGCCTTCCGCCGACTCACCCAGCGTGTGCATGACCAGCACGGCCGAGGTCTGGGCCATGGCCTCCACGATCATGACGCCCGGCATGACGGGCTTCTGCGGGAAGTGGCCGGTGAAGAACGGCTCGTTGATCGTGACGTTCTTGATGCCCGTGCAGCTCTCACCCGTGATGATGTCGACGATCTTGTCGATCAACAGCATAGGATAGCGATGCGGGATCATCTGCATGATCCGCAGGATGTCCAAATCGGGTACCTTGCCAGGAACCTTCTGCTCTTCAGTCGTCACGTCCATCACCTTCATTCCTACCCCGCACCAGGCGACCCAGCGCCGCTACCTGGCGCAACCATTGCCGCATGGGCACGGCCGGCGAACCGCCGACCTTCTCCCCCGGCCCCACGTCCCGCATGACACCGCTTTGTGCCGCGATCTGCGCGCCGGCGCCGATTTTCAAATGCCCCGTCACGCCGGCCTGTGCCGCCAGCACGACATGATGATCCAGCTTGGTGCTGCCCGATATCCCCGCCTGGGCCACGATGACGCAGCCGGCACCGAGGTGCACGTTGTGCCCGATTTGCACCAAATTATCAATCATACAGCCCCGGCCGATGACCGTGTCGGGCCCGGCCCCCCGGTCCACCGTGGCATTGGCGCCGATTTCCACGTCATCCTCGATCAGCACCCGGCCCATCTGCGGCACGCGCACGTGGCCGGCCAGGTCCATGGCGAAGCCGAAGCCGTCCTGGCCGATGCGGGCACCGGGATAGATCGTGACCCGCGACCCCAGGATGCAGTGGGTCAGCGAGGCGTTGGCGCCGATGACGGTGTCGTCCCCCAGCCGCACGTTCACGCCGATGGTGGCGTTGGGGCCGATGCGGCAGCGGGCGCCGATGACGGCCCCCGCCTCCACCACCGCGCCCGCGGCGATGTCCGTCCCCTCGCCCACCTCGGCGCTGGGGTCGACATGGGCGCCGGCGCTGATCTTCCCCGATGGGGCGGTCGCCGGATAGAAGGCCTGGGCGCACAAGGCGTAGGCCTTGTAAGGGTTGCGCGACAGCAGCAGCGCCACGCCCGTCGGCGCCTTGGACGCGAGCGCCGGATGCACCACCACCGCACCCGCCCGCGTGGCGCTGAAGGCGGCCACGTATTTCTTGTTGTCGAGGAAGCTCAGTTGGCCCGGCTCCGCGGCATCCAACGCGGCGACGTCGCTCAGCATCAGGTCCGGGTCGCTGCCCGGCGCCACCTCGGCGCCCGAGCGCCGCGCCAGCTCGGCAAGGGTATAGGGCCCGGCCCGGTTGAAGAAACGGGGATCGGCCATGGGAACGGCACCTTTCAACGGCAGCGACCGCGCCCGGACGCGCCATCCCGTCGAGAGGGCGCCCGGGTGCCGGTCAGTTCGGAACGTTGACCGTGATCTGCGGCAACGTGGCGTTCAAGCGTGACAACACGGTGTTGGTGATGTCCAGCGCGTCGTCCGCCATGTAGATGATGTTGGAGCGCGGAATGACCAGCGTGAAGCCGTTCTCGCGCGCCACCTCGCCCACCACGCGTACCATATTGTCGCGCAATTGGGCGCTGGCGGCGGCGAAGGCGTTGTCCAACTGGCGCTTGCGTTCCTGCAGGCGCCGCTGCACCTCCGCCACCTGCTGTTCGAAATCCTTGCGCTTGGCGTCGAAGTCCTCCTGGCCCAGCTTGGTCCGCTGGCTGGCCAGCTCTTTTTCCGCCTGCCGCAGGAACTGTTCCTGCTGCGACTGCTCCGCCTGGAACTTCTGCGTCTGCTCGCTGTCCTGTCGCTTCATGCTCTGCATGGCGGAGCACTTTTCCAGCAGGATCTGCACATCGACCACGGCGATGGTCGTCACCGGCTTCTGCTGGCTGTCGCTGGCCACGGGCTTGGCCGGCGCCTTGGCCGGGACCGCCGCCAGGGCGGCATCCAAGGGCGCCAAGCCCCCAAAACCAAGAACGAGGGCCGCCAAGGCGGCCCTCGCATGGGAAAGGCAAACGGCCGGGGGTGTGGTACGGCGTGCGAACGCCATCATGTCCCGTCCCTTCGTTCTTAGAACTGCGAACCGAAGCTGAAGCGGAACTGCTGAATGCGGTCGTAGCTCTTCTTCATCCACGGATAGGCCAGGTCGATGCGGATGGGGCCGAACGGCGACTTCCACGACACGCCCACGCCCGAGGAGGCGCGGAACGCGAACTCGTCATGGAAATCGTCACCCGGCAACGGCGACTCACCGCTCTGGTCCAGGGCGCCGATATCGGTGAAGACGTGGAAGTCCACACCCAGTTCCTCCGGCAGGCCCAGCGGGAAGGTGACCTCCGACGTGCCGCGCACCAGCCGCTTGCCGCCCAGAGCGTCGTTGCCGCCGTTGCTGCTGAAGGCGCGGGGGCCGACGCCGGCCACCTGGAAGCCGCGCAGGGTGTCGCCACCCAGGAAGAAGCGGTCCTGAATGCGCACGAATTCGCCGCCCAAGCCCAGGATGTAGCCGATTTCGCCTTCGACCTTCAGCACGACATTGCTGAACAGCGGGAAGTAGATGCCCGAGGTCAGACGGTTGCGCAGGAAGTGCACGCTGCCGCCCAGGCCCGCCACCTGGTTGGTGACGGTGAAGTAGTAGCCGGAGGTCGGCTTCAGGCGGCTGTCACGGGCGTCGAACGTCAGGGCCGACTGGACGGACGAGGTGGTCGTCGCGCCCACCTGCTCCTGCACGAAGCGCGTGGTTTCATAGGTGATGTCGCTGATCCGGGTGTGGGACAGCGTGTAGGTCACCAGTTCGCGCAAGCGGTCGGAAATGGGGAAGCCGGCACGGATGTCGAAGCCCGTACTGGACATGTCGTAGCTGTAGGATTCTTCCGTCGTGTTGGCGTTGCGGTCCGTGCGGAACAGGTCCACGCCCATCGCCAGATCCCGGTTCATGAAATAGGGATCGGTGTAGGAGATGGTGAATTCCTTGGAGTAGTAGGACCACATCGTCGAGAAACGGATGTCTTGGCCCGTACCCAGGAAGTTGCGCTGCCGGATCGAGAAGTCGATCAGCGCGCCTTCGGTGGTGGAGTAACCCAGGCCCACCTGGATTTCACCGGTGGACTGCTCGCTGAGGTCGACGGTCAACACCGCCTGGTCGGGCGTGCTGCCTTCGCTCGGCTTGATCTTGACGTCGTCGAAGAAGCCCAGATCCTTCACGCGCTGCTCGGAGCGCTTGACCTTGGAGGCGTTGAAGGGGTCGCCTTCGGCCAGCAGCAGCTCGCGCCGCACCACCTTGTCCAGGGTGATGAGGTTGCCGTTGATGTCGATGCGTTCGACGAACACGCGCGGGCTGGGGTTGATCTCGAAGTGCAGGTCGACGGTCTGCGTGTCGGCGTGGCGTTCCTCATTGGGATCCACCTGCACGAACGCATACTGCTGGTCACCCAGCTTGTCCTGCAGCTTGTTGATCGTGCTTTCGATCTTGTCGGCGTTGAACCAGTCGCCTTCCTTGGTCTCGATCACCTCCCGCAGGGGGGCCAGATCGATGTCCTTGATGGCGCTGGTCAGTTCGATCTTGCCGAACTTGTAACGCTTGCCCTCATCCAGGGCCATGGTGATGAAGAACTTGTCGCGCGACGGCGTCAGTTCCGCGACCGACGACATCACCCGGAAATCGGGGTAGCCGTTGCGGAAGTAGAAGCGGCGGATCTGTTCCTTGTCATAGGCCAGACGATCGGGATCGTAGGTGTCGTCGCTGGAGAGGAAGCGCCACCAACGCGATTCCTTGGTCACCATGACGTCACGCAGTTCGCTGTCGTCATAGATGTTGTTGTTGATGAAGCTGATCAGCTGCACGCCGGTCAGCGGACCTTCATCGATCTCGAACACGAGGTCGACGCGGTTCTGTTCCAGCTGGACGATCTTGGGTTCGATGCGCGCGGCGAAGCGGCCGTTACGGCGGTAGACGTCCAGCATGCGCTGCACGTCCTGCTGCACGCGGGACCGGGTGAACACCAGGCGCGAGCGCAGCTGGACTTCGGACTGCAAGTCCTCGGTCTTGACGCGCTTGTTCCCTTCGAAGACCACGCGGTTGATGATCGGGTTCTCGACCACGGCCACCACCAGGGTATCACCGTCGCGACGCAGGGTCACGTCGGCGAACAGGCCGGTGGCGAACAGGGCCTTCAGCGATTCATCGATCTTGTCCGGATTGAAGGCATCGCCCTGCGACACGACCAGGTAGGAGCGGACCGTGGCCTGCTCGATACGCTGGGTGCCTTCGACGCGGATGTCCTTGATGACGCCACCGGACAGGATCTCCTGAGCCCAGGCACCGGACGAAAGAGCGACAGCTGACGTTGCGGTGGTGCCGGCGATAGCCAGGCACAGCGCCGCTACTCTCGAAACCGAACCCAATTATTTCCCCCGGTCAAACTTTGGAAATCAGAGACTTAACGAAACTGCCCACGCCAAAGTGGATCAGATCGTTCCAAGTGGCGAAAATCATGAGACTAAGTACCAAAGCCAGGCCGATCCGGAAACCATATTCCTGAGCGCGCTCGCCCAGGGGACGGCCCCGCAAAGCTTCCAGGCCATAGTACATAAGATGCCCGCCGTCCAGCATGGGGACGGGGAAGAGATTGATCAGGCCCAGGTTCACCGACAGCACGGTCATGAACCAGATGACCTGGACCAGGCCCAACTGTGCCATCTGCCCGGACATCTGCACGATGCGCAACGGCCCGCCCAGATCCTCGGTGCCATGGCTGCCTGCGATCATTTGGCCCACGGCGTCCAGCGTGCCGGTGATCAGGGCCCAGGTCGCCTTGCACGCCGCCCACACGGCGTTCAGCGGATCGCGGCGGTGGTATTCGTCCTGCCCGCGGATGACGCCCAGGCGGCCGATACGGCTCTTGTTGCCGAAGCGGTCTTCCGATTCCACGGCGCGCGGCGTGACGCTCAGATCCATCTGCGCGTCGCCGCGCTGCACCTTCACATCCAGCGTCACATCCGGACTGATGGCGATGATCTGCTGCAGATCCTCGAACCGCTCGATCTTGTGGCCGCCCAGTTCCAGCACGCGGTCGCCCGCCTGCAGGCCGGCCACGGCGGCGGCGCTGTCGGGCTCCACCTGTTGCAGCACGGCGGGCGTGTAGGGCTGGCCGTAGAACATGAACAGCAGCGACAGGGCCACGATGGCGAACAGGAAATTGGCCATGGGGCCCGCCACCACGATGGCGGCGCGCTGGCCCACCCGCTTGTAGTGGAAGGATACGGCGCGCTCTTCCGGCGTCATGGAGCGGGTCTCGGCGCCGGGCCGGCTGGCGGCGTCGGCGTCACCGAACATCTTCACGTAGCCGCCCAGCGGGATCAGGCTGAACTTCCAGCGCGTGCCGGCGCGGTCGTTGAAACCCCAGATTTCCGGACCGAAGCCGATGGAGAACACATCCACCCGCACGCCGTTGCGGCGCGCGATGTAGTAATGGCCGAATTCGTGCACGAACACGAGGACGGTCAAGACCACCAGGAAGGTGCCCCCATAGGTGCTGGCGTAGTTCACGATCTGATGCATCGTCCCAAACTCCAATAACACCCCCTCCTTCAGGGCTTCCCCGCCTCACCCCGCCTTCCGGCGCGGAAACTGGGACACGCATGAGAAGAGGGCCTGTTTGCCTGGTCGCGATGGTGCGCCGCCTTGGTGAACAAAACGTCACCAGCGGCGGCTTCGCAACCTGGCCGGCAGGCCCCGGTCATCCTTGAACGGCCGGGACCCCCGTTTCCTATCGCGCCTGAATCGCTTCAGCCGCAACCCGCCGCGCAACGGTATCGACTTCGCGCACATCGTCCAGTGAATTAAGGCGGGAATGCGGCACCGTCGTCATCGTGTGCTCGACAATACGCTCGATATCCAGGAAGCCGATGCGGCCATCCAGGAAAGCGGCCACGGCCATCTCGTTGGCGGCGTTCATGACGCAGGCGGCGCAACCGCCGGCCCGCATGGCCTCGCGCGCGAGGCGCAGCGCCGGGAACTTCCCCGGATCGGGCGCGTAAAATTCCAGATGGCCGGCGGTCACCAGGTTCAGGCGATCACCCGGGGTGGCGATGCGGTGCGGCCAGCCCAGGGCCACGGCGATGGGCGTGCGCATGTCCGGCGTGCCCAGCTGCGCCAGGACGGAACCGTCGACATATTCCACCAGGCTGTGCACCACCGACTGCGGATGAACCAGCACGTCGATCTTATCCTCGGGCATGCCGAACAGATGGTGGGCCTCGATGACCTCCAGCCCCTTGTTCATCATGGTGGCGCTGTCGACCGAGATCTTGGCGCCCATGTCCCAGGTGGGGTGGGCCACCGCCTCCTTCACCGTGGCGCGGGCCATGTCCTCACGCGTCTTGTTGCGGAAAGGGCCGCCCGAGGCGGTCAGGATCAGGCGGCTCACGCCCTCCACCCGCTCGGAGTCGAAGACCTGGAAGATGGCGCTGTGCTCGCTGTCCACCGGCAGCAGGGTGGCGCCGTGGCGCTTCACCTCTGCCATCATCAGCGACCCGGCGCAGACCAGCACTTCCTTGTTGGCGAAGGCCACGGTGGCGCCCCGGCGCGCGGCGGCCAGCGTCGGTTCCATGCCGGCAGCGCCCACGATGGCGGCCATGACCCAGTCCGCAGGCCGCGCGGCGGCGTCCACCACCGCCTGGGCACCGGCGGCGACCTCGATGCCGGTGCCGGACAGCGCGTCCTTCAGGGCGGCGTAGTGGGCCTCATCCGCCACCACGGCGGCCTTGGCGCGCAGCTCCTTGGCCTGGCGGGCCAGCAGATCCACGTTCTTGCGGGCCACCAGCGCCTCGACCTGGTACTTCTCCGGATCGGCCGCGACCAGCTCGACCGTGTTGCAGCCCACCGAGCCGGTGGAGCCCAGGATGGTCACCGTGCGCGCGGCGGGAACGGCGGCGGTCGCCGGCTCCGCTGCCCCCTTCTTGGGCGCCGCAACGGCCTGCAGGGAACTCACCACCATGACCCATTCTCCCCAATCAGGGCGTGGAACAGCGCGAACACCGGCGCCGCCATGACCAGCCCATCAATGCGATCCAACAATCCGCCGTGCCCGGGGATCAGCGAGCCGCTGTCCTTCACGTCGCACCGGCGCTTCATATACGATTCGAACAGGTCGCCTGCCTGGCCCACCACCGCGATGACGGCCGCCACCAGGGCGCAGGCGCCGGGCGAGGACACGGTGGCCAGCGGCGACAGGGCCAACCCTACCAAAGCTGCGGCCGCCATGCCGCCCAAAAGGCCTGCCCAGGTCTTCTTGGGGCTGATGCGTGGCGCCAGCTTGGGCCCGCCGATGGTGCGGCCGGCGGCATAGGCGCCGATGTCGGTGGCCCAGATGGCCAGCAGCAGGAACAGGAACAGCCAGGGGGCGTCGGGACCCGCCCGGTTGCGGATCCAGTCCAGCGCCAGGCAGCCACCGCCGACATAGGGCACGATCAGCGCGAACAGGATGGGCGCCGGCAGCCGGCCGGCCCCCGCCCCTCCGTTGGCCTCCGCGTCCACCGCTTCCAGCGCGCGCGGATGGCCGCCGGCGGCGGCCCACCACAGCAGCGCCGTCTGCGCCGCCAGCAGAACCAGGCCGTACAGCGGCCCGGCCACGAACTCGCCACTGAGGGTAACCAGGATGGTCATCAGCCCCATGGTCGTGGCCCAGGGCTGGCGCCCCGGCACCACCAGGCGCAGCCATTCCAGACCGGCGATGACGGCGACCGCCACCAGCACCAGCTGGAAGACGATGCCGCCCAGCCACACGGCCACCAGGACCGGGGGCCCCAGGACCAAAGCGGAGAAGATACGGGTCTTCAGATCACCCGGCAGCTTGGCCAACAGCCCTTCAGCGCGTTCCAACCGTTGCCCCATACCGGCGGTCGCGCCGATGGAATTCCTGGATGGCGTCATCCAATTCCTGGCGACCGAAATCCGGCCACAGCGTTTCCACGAACACCAGCTCCGCATAGGCCATCTGCCACAGCAGGAAGTTGCTGATGCGCTTTTCCCCGCTGGTGCGGATCACCAGGTCCGGATCGGGGATGTCCTGGGTATAGAGCGAGGCGCCCAAGCTTTCCACCGTCACCTGGTCGGTCGTCATGCGCCCGGCCTTCACCTCTTCCGCCAAATGGCGGGCGGCGTTGGCGATTTCCTGGCGCGAGCCGTAGCTGAGCGCCATCACCAACGTCAGGCCGGTATTGTTCGCCGTCAGGGCCTCGGCGTTCTGGATCAGCGTGACGATGTCGGGCGCCAGGCGCGACCGGTCGCCGATGATGCGCAGCCGCACGCCGTTCTTGTGCAGGGTGGCGATCTCCCCCCGCAGGTAGAACCGCAGCAGGTGCATCAGCTCGCTGACCTCACCCTCGGGCCGGCTCCAGTTCTCGGACGAGAAGCTGAACAGGGTGAGATAGGACACGCCCAGTTCCCGTGCCGCCTCCAGCACACGCCGCACCGCCTCCACGCCCTTTTTGTGGCCGGCGGTGCGGGGCAGGCCCCGGCGCGTCGCCCAGCGCCCATTGCCATCCATGATGATGGCGATATGGGCGGGCGGACGGGCGTTCAGGGGCACTGCGGCACCGGACATGGGACTCTCGAAGAAACAGGAACCGGGACGGGTAGGAATGAAAGCGAAGCTGGGACGCCACCTCAGATCTGGGTGATGTCCTTTTCCTTGGCCGCGAACGCCTCATCGATCTTCTTGATGTGCGCGTCGGTCAGGGCCTGCACCTTGTCCGACCACGTCTTGTGCTCGTCCTCGGACAGGTCACCGTCCTTCTGCAGCTTCTTCAGGTGGTCCATGCCGTCGCGGCGCACGTTGCGCACGGCGACGCGGGCCTGCTCGGCATACTTGTTGGCCACCTTCACCAGTTCCTGGCGGCGTTCCTGGTTCAGGTCCGGGATCGGCACGCGGATGGTGTTGCCGTCGGTCTGCGGGTTCAGGCCCAGGCCGGCCTCGCGGATGGCCTTCTCGGTGGCCTTCACCATGCCGCGGTCCCACACCTGCACGGTGATCAGCCGGGGCTCCGGCACGCTGACGGTGGCGACCTGGTTCAGGGGCATGCTGGAGCCGTAGGCCTCCACCTGCACCGGATCCAGCAGGTTGGCCGACGCGCGGCCGGTGCGCAGGCCGGCGAATTCCTTGCGCAGGTTGTCAACGGCGCCATCCATGCGCCGGCTGATGCCATCGATATCGGGGGCGGCCACGTTCAAGCCTCTTCTTCCGTAATGATCGTGAAATGACCCCTTCCATCCATGACTTCGGCGAAGCCGCCTTCCTGATGGATGGAAAAGACGAGAATAGGAATGTTGTTCTCACGCGCCAGCGAAATCGCCGTCGCGTCCATGACCTGCAGGTCGTTGGACAGCACGTGCAGATAGCTCAGGGAACTCAGGCGCTCGGCCGTGGGATCCTTCTTGGGATCGGCGGTGTAGACGCCATCCACCTTGGTGCCCTTCAGCAGGGCCTCGCAGCCCATTTCCGAGGCGCGCAATGCCGCGGCCGTGTCGGTGGTGAAGAAGGGGTTGCCGGTGCCGGCGGCGAAAATCACCACCCGGCCCTTTTCCATGTGACGCACGGCGCGGCGGCGGATGAAGGGCTCGCACACGCTGGCCATGGGGATGGCGGACTGCACGCGGGTGGGCACGTCGATGCGCTCCAGCGCGCTCTGCATGGCCAGGGCGTTCATGACGGTGGCCAGCATGCCCATATTGTCGGCCGTGGCGCGTTCCATGCCCGACGCGGCGCCCGAGACGCCGCGAAAAATGTTGCCGCCGCCGATCACCAGGCAAACCTCGACCCCCATATGGACGACGGTCTTCACCTCGTTGGCGACGCGGTTGACGACCTTCTGGTCGAGACCGAATTCACGGTCCCCCATCAGCGCCTCGCCCGAGATTTTCAATAGCACGCGTTTGTATCGGGCAGCCACGGGGTCAGGTCCTCTCGCCAGTTGGTGGGCCCGGCGGCAAGCCGGGTTGGGAAGCCACGAGTGTCCGGGGTCAGATCCGGGTTAGCTCTACTGCAAACTTGCCCCCGCCGCCAAGTCTGGCGTTGCGGGAAGGCAGCACAACAGAGCCCCGAATTGTGCCGTCAAAATGACGCCGGGCCCGAGGCACACGAAAGAGCGGCGCGGACGATCACGCCGGCGGCCACTCTACTCACCTGGAATTGTCAGGAAAATCGCCATCCGGGGCTGACACAGAAATGGTGCCGGGGATGGCCTGGGGGCACCGCCATGGCAGGGGTACCCAAGAAACCGGCGCGCCCATCACTGGACGCGCCGGTCTTACTCAACTCAAGTCGGCTGAAGGATCAGCGCGCCATCGAGGCCACTTCGGCCGCGAAATCGCTCTCTTCCTTCTCGATGCCGTCGCCCAGCACGAAGCGCACGAAGCCGGTCAGCTTCACCGGGGCGCCCACGTCCTTGGCGGCGTTCTCGACGACCTTGCGGATCTTGGTCTCCTGGTCGATGACGTAGGTCTGCTCCAGCAGCACCACTTCCTCGTAGTACTTGCGCAGGCGGCCTTCCACCATCTTGGCGATGATGTCCTCGGCCTTGCCGGAGGCGCGGGCCTGGTCGGCCAGCACGTTGCGCTCACGGTCCAGGGCGGCGGTGTCGACGTCGGCGATGTCCAGGGCTTCCGGACGGGCGGCGGCGATGTGCATGGCGATCTGGCGGCCCAGCTCCTGCAGCTTGGCCTTGTCGCCGGTCGACTCCAGGGCCACCAGCACGCCGATCTTGCCAAGGCCGCCGGTCAGGGCGTTGTGGACGTAGGTGGCGACGACGCCGTCGGTGACCGACAGGCGGGCGGCGCGGCGCAGGTTCATGTTCTCGCCGATGGTGGCGACCAGGTGGGTCAGCTCTTCCGCGACGGTGCGGCCGTTACCGAAAGCCTGGCCTTTCAGGGACTCGACGTCGGCATCGGCCAGCGCCAGCTTGGTCACGCCGGACACCAGGGCCTGGAACAGGTCGTTGCGCGCGACGAAGTCGGTCTCGGCGTTGATCTCGACGGCGGCGCCGACGGTGCCCTGGGAGGCGACACCGACCAGGCCCTCGGCGGCGACGCGGCCGGCCTTCTTGGCGGCGGCGGCCAGGCCCTTCTTGCGCAGCCAGTCGACGGCGCCCTCGATGTCGCCGGCGACCTCGTTCAGGGCCTTCTTGCAGTCCATCATGCCGGCGCCGGTCTTTTCGCGCAGCTCCTTAACGAGCGCAGCCGTAATCTCAGCCATCTTCGCCTCTCTCATCGCGTCAGGGCGGACGGGCGTCCGCAGGGATTTTGATCAGGGGTCGGAGGGACGTCGCCGTCCGCATCCGGAAATTCGTGGGGTCGCCACCCCGGCGGGGGGCCACCCATATGACAGCCGCCCCGAAGCGGGGCGGTGGTCGGCCGGGGGCGGGATGGTTTGACGCACCCCGGTAACCCGGACACTCCAGGGGCACCGCCCCCGGACAGCAAGCCGGCCGGACCGGACCCCCGTGAACGGAGCCCCGGCCCGGCCGTTCGCTTAAGCCTTAGGCCTCGGCCGCGACTTCGGCTTCCTCGGCGGGGATCTCTTCCACCGGGGCCTCTTCCGAAGCGCCGACGTCGATGCCCGAGGCGGCCATCTCAGCGTGCAGGCCATCCAGCACGGCGCCGGAGATCAGCTCGCAGTACAGCTCGATGGCGCGCAGGGCGTCGTCGTTGCCGGGGATGGGGAAGGTCACGCCGTCGGGGTTGCTGTTGCTGTCCAGCACGGCCACCACGGGGATGCCCAGCTTGTTGGCTTCCTGAACGGCCAGCGACTCCTTGTTGGTGTCGATGATGACCAGGATGTCCGGCAGGCCGCCCATCTCCTTGATGCCGCCCAGCGCCCGCTCCAGCTTGTCGCGGTCACGGGTGCGGTTCAGCAGTTCCTTCTTGGTCAGGCCGGCGATCTGGCCGCCCAACAGCTCATCCATCTCGCGCAGGCGCTTAATGGACTGGGAAATGGTCTTCCAGTTGGTCAGCATGCCGCCGAGCCAACGGTGGTTGACGTAGTACTGGCCGCAACGACCAGCAGCCTCGGCCACCTTCTCCTGGGCCTGGCGCTTGGTGCCGACGAACAGGACGCGGCCACCGCCGGCCACCACGTCACGCACGGCCTGCATGGCGCGGTGCAGCATGGGCACCGACTGCTCCAGGTCGATGATGTGCACGCCGTTGCGCACACCGAAGATGTACGGGGCCATCTTCGGGTTCCAGCGACGGGTGTGGTGACCGAAATGAACGCCGGCTTCCAGCAGCTGGCGCATGGTAAAGGTAGGCATAGCCATGAAACGGAACCTTTCTCCGGTTTGGCCTCCGTGGGCAATGCCCCTTGGCCACCTGGCCTTGAGACACCGGAAGCGGACCGCCCAGATAATAAGGACGCCCCGCAAGCCCACGTGTGGGATTGACGATGGCCGGTGTGATACTCCGCCGCCCCGGCGATTTCAACCCCGAAGCGCGGGCGCCCGCCCTGCGGGAACGAAAGGGGTCCCCCGCGCCGGGCGCTTGGCAGTGCCGGGCCCCCACGCCTATGGTGCGGCCCATGTTCGCCCCCACCGACCTTCCCGCTGAGTCCCTCCTGGCGGAGGCCCGCGCCGCGCTGGCCCTCAGCTACGCCGACCTGGGCCTGCCACCGCCGGCCATCACCGCCGTCGCCGCCGGCGCCCTGCCGGACGCCGTGCGCCCGCGCCTGGACCATGTCGACGGCATGACGGCCGCCCTGGCCCGTCACGCCGGCGGCCCGGTCAGCGTCAACGTCCAGGCCCGCACCCGTGACCAGGGCCCCGGCCTCGACCGCCTGCGCAGGCTCGTCATCCTGGCGGCGCGCACCGACGGCCGCCCCCTGGCCCTGGGCCTGCTGAGCGTCGACCTGCTGGCCCTGCCCCCGCCGGTGGCGGCGGAGGCGCTGGCGGAAAAGACGCCCTTCGGCGCCCTGCTGGCCGATGCCGGCTTGCCCTTCCTCAGCCGGCCGCGGCTGTTCTTCACCCTGGCGGCTGATACCGCACTGGTCCACCTGCTGGGCGGGGCGGAAGGCGAGGCGCTCTATGGCCGCCTGGCCCACCTGGCCCTCACCCTGCCCGGTGCCGAGCGCCCCGTGGCCCGGGTGGTGGAAATCCTCAGGCCCTGAAAATCCTCAGGCCCTGAACAGAGTCACAGCAGCGCCGGCAGTTCCTGCCGCAGCAGGTCCAGCACCACCCGCACCTTGGGTGGCACCTGCCGGCTGATGGGATAGAGCGCGTGCAGATCGAAGCCCGGCACCGTATACCCGGGCAGCAGCGGCACCAGCCGGCCCGCCGCCACATCCGCCGCGCACACCGGCGCCTGCAACACGCCGATACCGGCCCCGCCCAGCAGCAGGGCATGCGCCGGCCGCCAGTGGCCGAGGCTCATGCGTATCCTTATCGGCGCGGCGATGGCCGTGCCGTCATCGGCCACCAGGGGCAGCCGGCCGTTGGCGAACAGGCCGCCGACCCGTACGAAGTCATGGCCGCCCAAATCCTGCGGCCCCACCGGCGCGCCGTGGCGCTCGACATAATCGGGCGCGGCCACCAGCACGCGGCGGACATGGCCCAGGTGCCGGGCGATGAAGGCCCCCTCCCCGCTGTCGCCCAGCCGTAGGGAGAGGTCCACCCCCTCCGTCACCGGGTCCACAACGCGGTCATTCAGCACCAGGTCGATGTCGAGATCTGGGTGCGACTGGCGCAGGCGCAGCAGGATGGGCGGCAGCAGCACCTCACCCACGCCATGAGGTGCCGCCAGGCGCAGGGTGCCGCGCAAGGGCTGGTCCCGGCCCACCGCGGCGACCGCGTCGGCCGCCGCCTCCAGCGCCTGCCGGGCGCGTTCGTAGAAGACGGCGCCGGCATCGGTCATGGACAGGGAACGGGTGCTGCGCAACAGCAGGCGGCTGCCCAGATGGGCCTCCAGCCGCTCGATGCGTTCGCTCACCGCCGGCTGGCCCATGCCAAGGTCGCGGGCGGCGGCCGACAGGCTGCCCCGCTCCACCACCCGGACATAGACGCGCATCGCCATCAGCAAATCCATGGCGACGAGCCTATCGGATTTTCCGATGAAAGTAATCGAATGACCACATCTACCGGCCCATATGCCGATGGCCGACACAGGGAGCCTCACATTCCGAGGAATTCCCATGAGTGATATCCGCCTCTACTTCTTCCAGTCCGGCACGCAGCGCTGCAAGGTGCACGACATCCGCATGAACCAGGGCGGCGGCGGCGACTATGAAATCCCGGTGCCCTGGTTCCTGCTGACCCACCCCAAGGGCAACGTCGTCCTGGACGGCGGCCTGGCGGCCGAAGGGCTGGCGGATCCGCGCGGCTACTGGGGCGGCACGGTCGATGTCTTTCAGCCGGTGATGACGCCGGAACAGGGCTGCGTCGCCCAGTTGGCCACCCTGGGCTTGGCCCCGGGCGACATCCGCTTTGTCGCGCTGTCGCACCTGCATTCCGACCACACCGGCGCCATCGGCCGTTTCCCCCGCGCCACCCACATCGTGCAGCGGCGGGAGTATGAATACGCCTTCACCCCCGACTGGTTCGCCGCCGGCGCCTATGCCCGCCGGGATTTCGACCGCCCCGGCCTGGATTGGCGCTTCCTGGAGGGCGACGCCACCGACGGCTTTGACCTGTTCGGCGATGGGACCTTGCGCCTGGTGTTCACAGCCGGCCATTCGGTGGGCCACCAATCCTTTCTGGTCACCCTGCCCCACAGCGGCGCCTGGCTGCTGGCGGCCGACGCCGTCTACACCCTGGACCATTGGAACGAGAAAGCGCTGCCAGGCTTCCTGGCGTCCGCGGTGGACACCGTCCGGTCCGTGGCCAAGCTGCGCGCACTGGTGGAGCGGACCGGCGCCACGCTGGTGCCGGGCCACGACCCGGATGTGTGGCCCCGCTTTCGGCTGGCGCCGGACTATTACGACTGACGCAAGAAGTCGGCGATCAGCCGGGCGATCAGGTCCGGCGCATCCTCCAGGCAATAATGGCCCACGCCGGGCAGTTCATGAACGGCGGCGGCCGGGAACAGGTCGCGGAACAGCGGCAGGAAGTGCGCCCCCTGCAGGGTGCGGTCCGCCATCCCCCAGATGGCCAGCGCCGGCCGGGCCCGAATGGCGCGGACGGCGGCCGCGTCCGGCATCTCGAAACGGTGCATGCCGGTGGCGAACCCCTTGGCCCAGCCGATGGCGCCCAGGCAGTCCGCCGGGGTGGCGAAGGGCGCGCCATAGGCCGCCAGCCAGGCATCGGTGATGATGCTGTGATCCTCGAAGCCGTTGAGTTTCAGCGTGCTGAGGATGGTGTAGCCCAACTGGCCCAGCACCGTTTCCAGGCTGCCGTCCGCCTGTGCCTTGAGTATCCACTGGAACCAGGGGGCCGTCGCGGCATTGGCCAGCAACCGGCCGACCTGATCGGCCTGGCCAAAGGAGACGGGGCCGTTGGCCGAAATCACGCGGGCGATACGGTCGGGATGGCGGGCGGCCAGACCCATGCCCATCGGCCCGCCAAAATCGTGCAGCACCAGGGTGATGTCGCGCAGGTCCAGCGCCAGGACGAAGCGTTCCAGATTATCGATATGGTCCTGCAGCCAATAGCTGCGGTCCGGCGGCGTGGCGCTTTTGCCGAAGCCCATGTGGTCCGGCACCACCACGCGATACGTGGGGCTCAATGCCCTGATCAGGTGGCGGAACAGGTAGCCCCAGGTGGGTTCCCCATGCAGGCACAGCACCACCTCGCCCTTCCCCTCATCCACATAGTGCATGGGAAAGCCGGGGGCGTCGGTGACATGGGGGGTGAAGGGAAAGGTGCCGTCGAAGGTGGCGTCGGCGGGGATCATCGTGGCCTCCAAATTGGTTTCAAATTAAAACCGATTGAGACGTACCGCTTGAGGTATCAATTTGCAACCTCTATATCGGGGCGGGATGGGCATCGAGGAGGAGCGACCGCCATGGTCAAGCGCACCAGCCACCAGGACTCGCTGTGCGGCGTCGCCCGGCCGCTGGACGCCATCGGCGACGGCTGGTCGCTGCTGATCATCCGCGACGCCTTCGACGGCCTGCGCCGCTTCGGGGAGTTCCAGAGGAGCCTGGGCCTGGCCAAGAACATCCTGGCCGCCCGCCTGCGCACCCTGGTAGCCCACGGCATCCTGGAGGCGGTGCCCGCATCCGATGGCGGTGCCCACCAGGACTATGTGCTGACGGCCAAGGGGCGTGGCCTCTTCCCCGTGCTGGTGGCCCTGCGCCAATGGGGCGAGGACCATTTCTTCACCGCCGATGAGCCGCACGTGCGCCTGCTGGACAAGCGCACCGGGCTACCCTTGCGCCGCCTGGAACCCCAAGCCCTTGACGGCACCCCGCTGGCACCGGAGGACACCGTGGTGCGCTTCCCGGTGGAAAATCCTTAAACCCTGCATCGCTTCTGCACAAAAGCGCGCCTATCGTGGGCTGCAACGACGGGAACGATGGGGCGTATGAGCATGAGGATGGATAGGACTGAAACGACGTCCCCGCAGGCCGCCGGCAGGTTGTCGGGCGTTTTCCTCACCCGGCTGGTGGTGGCGCTGATCCAGGCGGTGGGTCTGTACCTGTTGGCGGAGGCGGCCGCCAAGCCGCTGGGATGGCCCGCCACGGCGCCCGCATTGTTCACCCCGTTGCTGACGGTGTTCATGCTGATTCCCCCGCTGATCCTGATGGGTGCCGGGCAGATCAGCCGGCGTCCGCTGACCGCCTGGGCGATGGCGGCCACACTGATCATCGCCGGCCTTGCCTATCATGCCGCCATTTCCCGCTCGCCGGTGGGTGACGGAAGCCCGCTGTGGCATAATTTCGCCTTATGGCTGCGCTTGGCCGGCGGCCTGTTCATCGCCCACACGCTGGTGGTAGACGCCGTCATCGAGCGGCGTTGGCGCCCCAGCTATCCGCGCCATTTTGACACGGCCTGGAAGCAAGGGGTGCAGGCGGCCCTGACCGTGGTGTTCGTGGCTGTGTTCTGGGGGGTGCTTTATCTCGGCGCCGGCCTGTTCAATCTGCTGAAGGTCACCTTCTTCGAACGGCTGATCCAACACGACTGGTTCGCCATCCCCGCCACCACCCTGGCCATCGCGGGCGCCGTGCACATCACCGACGTGCAGCCCGCCCTGATCCGGGGTGCCCGCGCCCTGGCACTCACCCTCTTCTCGTGGTTGCTGCCGCTGCTGGCGGTCATCGTCGTGGGCTTCCTTGGCAGCCTGCCCTTCCTGTCCCTGCAGCCGCTGTGGCGGACCCATTTCGCCGCCAGCCTGTTGCTGACGGCAGCGGCGGCGCTGATCTTCCTCATCAACTGTTGTTACCAGGACGGCGCGGCGGAACGGACAACCATCGCCGCCAAGCGCTGGGCCGGCACCGTGGGTGCGCTGGCCCTTCTGCCCCTGGTGGCGCTGGCCGCCTGGGCGCTGGGCCTGCGGGTAGAGCAATACGGCTGGAGCGTGCAGCGGGTGAACGCGGCGGCCATCACCATCGGCCTGGCCGCCTACACCATCGGCTATGTCATCGCTGTTATCCGGGCGCCCAATCCGCTAAGTCCCACCTGGTTGCGTCGGCTGGAGGACACCAATCATCTCACAGCCCACCTGGTGCTGATCCTGCTGCTGGCCCTGTTGACACCCGTGGCCGACCCCGCGCGGCTGATGGTGGCCAGCCAGATGGCGCAGTTGCGCGCCGGCACCCTTAGCCCCGACAAGATCGATCTGGTGGCCTTACGCTTCGATGGCGCCCGCTGGGGCCAGGACGCGGTAACATCGCTGCGCGAAGCGACCGACAGCCACTGGACTAAGGAGCAAACGGAAGCCCTGCACGCCAATGCCACCATGGTGCTCAGCAAAGAGAACCGTTATTTGGCGGCCACAGCCTCGCGACGCCCACAAACGGCCGCCGATCAGGTCAGGAAACTTAAGGTCTATCCTGCAGGCCGTGCCCTGCCGGCAGGCCTTGTCGAGGTCCTGAAGGACAACAACCGGCTTCATGACAGCAGCAGTTGCGCTGACACGGACGATGAATCTTGCGATGCTTTCGTGATTACCTTGCAGCCCGGCCAACCGGAAGCGGTCATTCTTCAGGAAAACGCCTACAGCACTGTGCTGTACCAGCAGAACGAGACCGGAGTCTGGAGCCTGGCCGGCTATCTATCGGTACCGATCTGCCCGGCCGTGCGTGATGCACTGGAAAAGGGACAAGTAACCGCGGCACCCCACCCCTGGCCGGACCTGATCGTGGGCGGCGTCCGCCTGAACATCATGCTCCCCACCGTCAATTGCCCGACGCCAGGGCCGTAAAGTCCCCCTGCCGGGAACATCCCCGCTGCCCATTCACTTCCAATTGAGGGGCGTTAGGGAAGGCCGGAGGCAACGCTGCGCAATATCGACTTCAGTTCCTGGCAGAACGTCGTCGTCACACTGCTGGGCCTGGCACTGGTCACCCTGATCGGCGTCGGCATCCGGCTGGTGGTGATGTCTACCGTTCAACAGCGGCGAGAGCGCATGAACCGCCAGATCAATGAGCGGCTGCGCACCCTGATCGCCGCCTATCGCACCCTGGGCGGGTCCTTCACCGGCGATCTCTCGGTGAATCCGGCCCATCTGCGCGACCTGCGGCCGCCCCCGCCAGTGCGGGTGCCGGCGGACGGCGACAAGGCGGCCGCCGTGCTGGACCTGACGCCGGAGCACGCCGGCGGGTCGGACCGGGCGCGGCGCATCCGCGACGCGGTGGAGGCCGCCCTGGCCGACATCCTACTGCTGGGCACGCAGGAGCATGTGCGCCTGGCGGAGCGCGCGGCGCGGGAGCTGGTGGCCGGCCACCTGGTCCATACCCAGGAACTGGTCGTCTCCCTGCGCGCCTTCATCCGCCAAGCCCTGGACCTGGACCCCATTCCTCCTGGCCTCGACATCCCCATGCAGGGTCCGGCCCGCCCCTCCGGCAACGGCGGCAGGAACAAGGACGACCGCCAGGGTGATAAGGCCGGCGACAAGAACGGCGGCGGAATGGGAATGGGAATGGGAATGGGCGGGGGCGGCGGCGGTGGAGGAGGCGGCTTCAGCTTCGGCGCCCCGGAGGAGCACGAGGACCGCGCTTGAACCGGGCTCACGCGGACATCCGGACAGCATCCCGGTAGGCCTTGGGCGACGCGCCGGTCACGCGCTTGAAGGCGGTGCTGAAGGCGCTTTCGGAGCTGTAGCCCAGCGACTGCCCGATCGTGGCCACGGGGGCGGCCCCCTCGCGCAACGCGCGTTCGGCCAGGCGCATGCGCCATTCGGTGAGATAGGTCAGCGGCGCCACGCCCGCCACCGTCCTGAAATGCAGCGCGAACGTCGTCCGCGACATGGCGCAAGCCTTGGCCAGATCATCGAGATGCCAGGCGCGGGCGGGCTCACCATGCATCAGCCGGAGGGCGGGCGCCAGGCGGGGGTCGCCCAGCGCGCGCAACCATCCGGCCGGCATGGGCCCGGACGTCTTGAGATGGGCCCGCAAAATCTGGATGAACAGCAACTGGGCCAGTTGCGCCGTCACCAGCTGCGTGCCCGGCAGGTCGGCGCGCCGCTCCGCCACCAACTGGTCCAGCAGCCAACGGAAGGCCGTCGCCTGCGGTGAGGCCGCCGGCACGTGGATCCACGGCGGCAGGACATCCGCCAGCAGCCGGCCGCTGACCGGATCAAGCAGGACATGGCCGCCGATATGGGCGAAATCATCGCCCTCACCCACCGTCACCGGCTTGGTCTTGTCGCTGCGGGAAAACAGGCTCATGGCGTCGACGGGCGCGACGTCCAGGTCACTGGCCAGCACGAAGGACCGCTTGGCCGACAGCAGGCCCACGTCGCCGGTCTCGAAATGAACCGGCGCCACCTCACCCTCGATGCGCACCCAGCAACGGCCCTTCACCACGGCGAAGAACTTGATCTTGTCAGGGGCGGGGAAACGGATAGCCCAGGCGCCGCCGCCCGTGAAGCCGCCGGTCACCAGCGATTCCGCGCTCGTGAACTTAAGGATGTCGGAGAAAGGGTCGGCGCTCATTTCCGTACTATCGCGAAAGCATCACGGACGTTCAAGCATTCACAGTCCGGACACCGCCCCCTACCTTGGGGCTGAGGACAAAGAGCGCCCGTTGGCTGGGCGTCGTCAAATCATCGCCCCTCATCATCAGGGCCCCTCTCGGAAAATCGACATGAATGACCAACTGATCCTCGTGACCGGCGGCACGGGTTTTATCGCCCAGCACTGCATCCTAGCGGCGCTGTCGGCCGGATATCGCGTGCGGACCACCGTCCGCTCCCTGGCGCGGGAGGCAGAGGTGCGCGCGCACCTGAAGGTTGGTGGGGTCGAGGCGGGCGACCGCCTGACCATCGTCGCCGCCGATCTCACCGCCGATGACGGCTGGGCGGAGGCGGTCGCCGGCTGCGCTTACGTCCTGCACGGCGCCTCCCCCACGCCGACGGGTGAGCAGGTCAGTGAGGACGATTGGGTCAGGCCGGCCGTCGAGGGCAATTTGCGGGTCCTGCGCGCCGCACGGGACGCCGGGGTCAGGCGGGTGGTGCTGACCTCCGCCTTCGGCGCCATCTGCGCCGGGCACAAGGCCATGGGCCGGCCGTTCAACGAGACGGACTGGAGCGACCTGACGGGTGCCGTCTGGCCCTATCAGAAATCGAAGACCCTGGCCGAACGGGCCGCCTGGGATTTCATCGCGCGGGAGGGACGCGGGCTGGAACTGTCGGCCGTGAACCCGACCGCCGTCCTGGGCCCCGTGCTGGGCGCCGATTATTCCCACTCCATCGGCCTGATCCGGAACATGATGAACGGGCAGCCGGGATGCCCGAAGCTCAATTGCGGGGTCGTCGATGTGCGGGATGTGGCGGACCTGCACCTGCGCGCCATGACCCATCCCGCCGCCAACGGCGAGCGTTTCCTGGCGATTTCCGGTGAAAGCCTGTGGATGATCGATATCGCCAGGGTGCTGCGGCGGCGCCTGGGGACTGCCGCCGCCAAGGTGCCGACACGGGTGTTGCCCAACTGGCTGGTCCGCCTGATCAGCCTGAAAAACCCGGTCATGAAGGGCGCTGTGACCCTGCTGGGCGTCAACCTGAACGCCACCAGTGAAAAAGCGATACGGCTGCTGGGCTGGGCGCCCCGCCCCGCTGAGGAAGCCATCGTCGCGACCGCCGAAAGCCTGATCCGGCTGGGACTGCTTCCCGGATTGAAACAGGCGGCGTAGGGGTGGAAGCGGACCGCCCCACCCCTGCGCCGCCCTATCCGCGTCAGTGACCGGGCAATTCCAGCCGCTCCAGGTCGCTGATCAGGCTGGGTCCGGTGGGATGCCAGCCCAGCACCTCGCGCGTCCAGGCGCTGGAGGCCGGCATGTCGAGGCCGGCGAACATGGACAGCCAGCCGAAATGGGCCGGCGCCTCTTCCTGGGGAATGGACTTGACGGGCAGGTCCAGCCGGCGGCCGATGGCCGACACGATGTCGCGGATCGCCACGCCCTCCTCCGCCACCGCGTGGTACTTCGCGTTGGGCTCGGCCCGCTCCACCACCAGCCGATACAACCGGGCGACGTCCAGCACATAGGCGGACGGCCAGCGGTTCAGGCCCTCACCCACATACACGCATTCCCCCTTCTGCCGGAACATGCCGATCAGGGGGGTGATCAGACCTTGGGTGATCGGGTCGTGGACCTGCGGCAGGCGCACCACCGACACGTTGATCCCCTCCGCCGCCAGGGCGGCGGCCGCTTCCTCCGACGCCGCCCGGGGGTGGACGTTCGACCCGACGATGGCGTTGCCCTCCTTCGCCGGCTCGCCCGGCACGGTGTTGGCGATGGGGGTGCCGGAGGTGATGACCAGGGGGCGGTCGGTGCCGGTGAGTGCCGAGCCCAGCGCCCGGATCACCCGGCGGTCATCCTCGCAGTTGGCCACGAAGCGGGAGAAGTCATGGTTGAAGGCCAGATGGATGACGCCGTCGCACTGGGCGGCCCCGCTGCGAAGGCTGTCTTCATCCTCCAGCGATCCATGGTGGAGTTCAGCGCCGGCGGCGGCCAGGCCCGCAGCCTTCTCCTCCGACCGGCAGAGGCCCAGCACGTGGTGGCCGGCCGCGATCAGATCCTTCACCACGGCGGAACCGATGTTGCCGGTGGCACCTGTCACGAACACACGCATGGTCCGGATATCCTTATCTTAAACGGTGAAATAGGCGGGGTGGTCGAGATCGGCCAGCAAGCCGGGCTGAGCCGGCGTCCAGCCCAGCAGGGCGCGGGTGTGGGCGCTGGCGGCCGGGCAGTCGATGGCGGCGAAACGGGTGAACCAGCCGAAATGCTGGGCCGCCTCCTCCGCCGTCTGGGAAACGACGGGAACGCCCAGCCGCCGGCCGATGACCGCCGCGATGTCCCTGAACGGCACGCCCTCTTCCGCGATGGCATGGAACGGGCCGCCCTCGGCCCCCCGTTCCAGCGCCAGGCGGAAGACGCGGGCCGCATCCACGCGGTGCACGGCCGGCCAGCGATTCACGCCCTCGCCGATATAGGGGGAGACACCCTTTTCGCGCGCCAGCTGGATCAGGCGCGGAACGAAGCCATGATCGCCGTGGCCGTGGACCGAAGGGGCCAGCCGGACGGCCGTCACCCGCACGCCGTTGGCCCTCAACGCCGCCGCGGCCGCTTCCGGATTGCGGGGGAAGGCCTCGGACTCCGGCCGGGTTGGGGTCTGCTCCGTGGCCAGGGTCCCCGGCGCCAGCAGGGCGACACCCGAGGTGACGACCAGTGGCCGGTCGCTGCCCACCAGCACCTCACCGATGGCGGCGATGGCGCGCCGCTCATCCGCGCCATTCTGCGCGAAGTTGGTGAAGTCGTGGTTGAAGGCCAGGTGGATGACGCCGTCGGCCTGTTCGGCGCCGCGCTTCAGGCTTTCCTGGTCTTGCAGGCTGCCATGATGAACCTCGGCACCGGCCGCGGCCAAAGCGGCGGCCTTGTCGGGCGCGCGGCACAGGCCCAGCACCTGGTGCCCCGCCCCGATCAGATCGGCCACCACGGCGGAACCGACCCATCCCGTGGCGCCTGTCACGAATACACGCATCTGCGTCGTCTCCAAGTTTCGCTGAAGACAACTCTCGACGCCCGCTCTATCCTGGTAAAGTAGTGACCTTATCATAGTAAAATGGCTAACAGGATGAGCGAGCCACTGACCGCCGACAGTCCGGGTGACAACAAGTTGGGTGACTACCTGCGCGACCGGCGCACCAAGCTGGACCCCGCGGCCCTGGGCTTCCCGGCGGAGCGGCGGCGCACCGCCGGCCTGCGCCGGGAGGAAGTGGCGCAGCGCGCCAACATCAGCCCCACCTGGTACACTTGGCTTGAGCAGGGCCGGGGCGGCGCCCCCTCCGCCGATGTGCTGGACCGCATTGCCCGCGCCCTGATGCTGACGGAGGCGGAGCGGGAGCATTTGTTCCTGCTGGGCCTGGGCCGCCCGCCCGAGGTGCGTTACCGCCGGAACGACAGCGTGACGCCCCGCCTGCAACGCGTACTGGACGCGCTGGATCCCAGCCCCGCCCTGATCCGCACGGCCACCTGGGACGTGGTGGCCTGGAACCGGGCGGCCACCGTCATGCTGACGGATTACGGCGCCCTGCCGCCGGAGCGGCGCAACATCCTGCGCCTCCTTTTCCTGGACCCGCGCGCCCGCGCCGTGCAGTACGATTGGGAAAGCGTGGCGCGTTTCGTTCTGGGCGCCTTCCGCATCGACGCCGCGCGGGCGGGGGCCGCCGCCGAGGTGGCGCCGCTGGTGGACGAGTTGTGCCGCCTCAGCCCCGAATTCGCCACCCTGTGGCGCGAGAACGGGGTTGTCAGCGCGCCGCATGAGGCGGTGAAGCACATCCGCCATCCCGTCATCGGCCCACTTGCCTTTGAATACACGGCCTTCGCGGTGGACGGCCGGACAGACCTCACCATGACGGTCTACAACCCCGCCACGGAAGAGGACGCCCAGCGCATCCAATCGCTGATGCGGTCGTGATCACGCCGTCCCGGCCACCCGCGCCCGCCGCAGGTAAAGCGACAGGGCGACACCCAGCCCCGCCGCGGCCCCGCCCACCAGGAAGACGCTGCCGTAGCCGGCGCGGTCGGCCAGAAAACCGACCAGGGGGCCCGTCAGGCCATAGGCCAGATCCTGGAAGGCGGTGAAGCCGCCCAAGGCAGTACCACGCAGATGCGGGGGCACCAGGTGCACCACCTCCCGCCCCATGGACGGAAAGATCATCGAGCAGCCCAGGCCGGTCATGAAGGCGCCGGCCAGCGCGAGGATGGGATCGTGGGCGCTCCATACCAGGACCTGGCCCGCAGCCTCGACAGCCAGCGAGCCGGTGGCCACCAGCAATCCGCCGATGCGGTCCGGCAGGTGGCCGAACACCACCCGCATCAGGACGAAACCGCCGCCGAACGCCGTAAGGCCCAGGCCGGCGTGGTCCCACATCCGGTTCAGAAAATAGAGGGCGAAAAAGGCACCGATGGCGGCGAAGCCGATGCCCTGCAGGCAGACGATCAGCCCATGCGGCCAGATGCGGCCCATGACGCTGAGGAAGGACGGCCGGACGGCGTGCGGATGCGGGGCGACGCCCGCCATAGGCCAGATCGCCACCAGCCCCAGACAGGGCAATGCGGCGCTCACCGCCATGGCGCCGGCGAAACCGGCACGGTCCAGCAGCGCCAGGCCGATGGGTCCGCCGACGGCCAACGCGCCATAGATGGCAGCACCGACAAGGGACAGGACCTTGCCCGTGCGCTGGGGACCGGCGATGCCGATCCCCCAGGCGACGACGCCAACCCCGGCGAAACTTTCCCCCAGGCCCAGCAGCACACGGCCGGCCAACAGGGTCAGGAAGGCCGCCACCGGCCTGTGCTGCAGCAGGCCCGCGCCCAGGGACACCAGGCCGCCAGCCGCATAAAGGAGCAGGCCGCGCGCCACGGCCGCCTTGGCGCCCCGCCGGTCGGACAGGCCGCCCGCCGGCCCCCGGCTGAGGATGGCGGTGAGAAAGGTCATGCCGGTGCCGAGACCAGCCCAGGCATTGTCCAACCCCAACTGCCCGGTGACATAGACGGGCACGGCCGGCAGGGGGATGGCGACACAGAGGTAGGACAGGAAGAGGACGGCGATCAGCAGTAGCAAGCGGCCCTGCGCCGGGTCACGCGATGAAATGGATGCCATGGGAATGCTCCGGGCTTTTGCCCCGGCCGGCGGCGCGTGCAAGGCAACGCACACGCCCGCCCGGTCGGGGCGGTCGGTGCGTTGGTTGACGTTGAACGCTTACGGCCGCCTTGGGAGCGGCATCGGAATGGGCACGTCGCCGTGCCATAGGGAAAATACGACGACTTCGTCACATTCCCTAGTCGCATTGGCGGCGCGCTCTAAGCCTCCCCAGACAACCTGCTGTTTCCACTATTGAAAAGGCTTCCATCGCACGGCTTCCCGATGCCCTGCCATACCTGTTACACGGCTGGTGTTCAGCTTTTCGGAACGGGGCCCCTGAGCTTCCGCCTCAACTGGGTGCCATACCCATGCATCATCACGGCGACGCCTCATGCGCGACATCAGAAAATCTTCTTAGATAATTGTTATTAAATGATATTTTTTGCATATCTCATCCAATTTCTGAAGCGCCCAAGGCCACCCATCGACTGATGCCGATGGCCTCCAGGAAGGCCGGATCGTGGCTGACCACAACCAAGGCGCCGTCATAAGCGCGCAGGCCGGCTTCCACCACCTCGATGGCGTCGATGTCCAGGTGGTTGGTGGGCTCATCCAGAATCAACAAGGGTGGCGGCACCTCGCCCCCGAGCACGCAGGCGAGACCGGCACGCATCAACTCGCCGCCACTGAGGCTGGCTACCTCTTGCAAGGCGGCATCAGCCCGGAAACGGAACCGGGCCAGGGCGGCACGGCAGGTGTTCTCGGTGGCCCCAGGGTTCAGGCGGCGGAAGTTTTCCAGGATGGACGTGGCCGGATCCAGCAGGCTGACCCGCTGGTCCAGCAGGGCCAGGGCGGTGTGGGTGCGCACAGTCCCGGACCAGGGTGCCAGGCGGCCGGTCAGCACCGCCAGCAGGGTGCTCTTGCCCGACCCGTTGGGGCCCTCGATAGCCACCCGCTCGGGGCCCGTCACCGTCAGGGACAGGCCGTCCAGGATGGGGCGCCCCTGCGCATAGCCGGCGGTCACCGTCTCCAGTGCCAGCACCACCTTATGGACCGGCAGGCGGGTAGAGGCCAGGGTGATGGACAGGGGCTGCAGCACCTCGATGCGGGCGCGGGCCGCCGCCGCCGCGTCCTCCGCCTGGGCGCCTCGGGCATCGGCCAGGCGGGCGCCGGCCCCAGCGCTGCGCTCGGCATTGTCCTGCCGTTGCCCCAGCAAGATGCGCGGCATATCGCCCTTGTCCGCCTTGCGCCGGCCGGCACCGTCGCGTCGCGCCTGGCGCTCCACCGCCTCCTGCGCCCGCCGCGCGGCATCGGCCACGCGTTTCTCCGCCTCATCCAGGTCATGCCGGGCCGCCGCCAGCTCCTGTGCCTTCAAGGCGCGGTAGCGGCTCCAGCCCCCGCCATAGCTTGTGGCGCCCAGGGAGGTCAGCTCGACGATGGTGTCCATGCCCTCCAGCAGGGCGCGGTCATGGCTGACGACGATGGCGCCGGCCTTCCATCCGCCCAGCAGGGTCGCCACGGCGGCGCGGCCCTCCGCGTCCAGATTGTTGGTGGGCTCATCCAGCAGCAGGAAGTCCGGCTCGGCGAATGCCAGAGCGGCCAGCGCCACCCGCGTCCGCTGGCCGCCCGACAAGGTCACCAGCGGTGTCCCGGGCATCACGTCCAAGGCCAGACGGGCCAGCGCGCCCTGCAGCCGCGTCTCCAGGGTCCAGTCGGCGTCCCCCAGTTCGTCCACGGTCGCGATACCCTGCTCCGCCCGGCGCAGCAGCGCCAAGCCGTCGGCCACGCCGAACAGATCGGCCACGGTCTCGTCGGCACGCAGGAGCGCGCCCTGGCGCAACACGCCCAGGGTGCCCGACACGGTCACCGTACCAGCCCGCGGCGGCACCGCCCCGGCGATCAGCGCCAACAGCGTGGACTTGCCCACACCGTTGCGCCCGACAAGGCCGATGCGCTGGGCTCCGAAACTGAGGGAAAGATGGGAGAAAAGCGGGCGTCCGTCAGGCGTGGCCCAGCTGAGATCGGCAAGCGTGATGGTGGCAGGCATGATGGATATCCCCGAAGACGGAACGAAGGCTCGTCGTGTTCGGGCGGAAATCCATGAAGCACCATCCAGTTGGTTCGCACTGGCCACAAACCTAGGGACGGCAAAGGGCGATTTCAAGCGTGGGTGTGGACGGGATGGCGGATGGGGTGGGATTCGAACCCACGGTGAGTTGCCCCACGGCGGTTTTCAAGACCGCTGCCTTAAACCACTCGGCCACCCATCCGTCTTCTTCGCCAATGGCTTACCGAACGCCCCTCAGCCGAAGCGAGAGATTTTTCCATCCGGTTCCACCGACGGCCCGGGCCTCGGGCACCGGGAGGCCCATCGTCTAGCATTCCCTCGCGGCCCGCGTCCACACGGTTGCGCGGGGTGCCGCCATTATTCCTGGCCGCTGACTCGCCAAGCCCGCACCAGGTTGCAGCATTCCTGCGCCAGCTGGATGCGCCGGAGCGGCTCCGCCGACAGCGCCGGCGGGAACAGGCGCGCCAGGGCCGGGGTGGCATCGACGTCCAGGGCCAGGACGACGCGCTGTCCGGGCGCTGGGTTCTCGACCTGATGGGGGATGGAAAAGTCACCCGCCCAGGCCTGGCCGGGGGGATAGGCGGCCGCCTCGTGCCCGATCCAGGTCACGGCAGCCGGCGGCACGGCGATGGGAATGAGGATGCGCGCCTCCTCCAGATGCAGGGCTTGGCCGTCATAATGCCATTTCAGGATCTCCCCCGGCCCCTGCCGCAGCAGGTAGCTGGCCCGCACCCGCCAGTCCACGCGCGCCAGAAGCGCGGCGACGGACGGCATCATGGCCAATGCCGGCATCGCCACCGGTGCCCCATCCAGGCGCCGGTCCAGCAGCGGCACGGATGTCCAGCCGTTGGTACCGCCGAAACTGCCGCGCGCCTCGCCCGGCAAATCCCGGTCCAGGGTGGCGAAGTCCGCCTGAAGCGCGGCCACGTCCATCGCCATGGCCAACGGGCCGTGCAAGGTGAGCCCGCTGTCCCGCGTCAATTCCTGCCAAGGATGCAAGCCCGCCCCCGTCCCCTACGCCCGTGCACCACGTTCCTGTTTAGCGGTTAAGCCGCCCGCCCGCCATGAGACAGGTCATCCACCTGCACGCCCCCGCGCCGGGCAATTTCCCCCTCGCACCCCGCCCCCGGGCCGGGTACAAGCGGATCAGGCAGTTGCATACAATATCGGGAGCGAGACATGTCGGATATCAGCCGCCGCGCGTTGCTGGCGGGCGCCTCGGCCGTGGCCACCAGCCTGGCCCTGCCCTTCCCCGTCTGGGCCGCTGAGGCCACCCCGGCGCCGGGTGACACGGCGGCGGAAAAGCTGCTGGCCGGCATCGCCGAGCGGCTGCTGGCTGAATATCCGGAAAACGCCACGGCGCTGGGCATCGACAAGGACGGGCGCGCGGCCCTGCACAGCCGCCTGACCGACCGCTCCGCCGCCGCCGACCGCGCCCGCGCCGCCTGGGCCAGCGAGACGCTGAAGACCCTACAGGCGGTGGACCGCGCCGCCCTGTCCGCCCCCCAGGCCCTGAACGTGGACGTGACGGAGGAGGCCTTCCGCACCGCCATCGAAGGCTGGCGCTTCCCCTTCGGCGATGTGGGCACGCTGTCCGGCCAGAACAGCTTCCGCAACACTCCCTACTCGGTGACGCCCCTGGGCGGCGCCTATGTCGACATCCCCACCTTCCTCGACACCCAGCACGCGGTGGAGACCGCCGCCGATGCTGACGCCTACTTGGCGCGGGTGGAGGCCTATGCCGGCGAACTGGCGGCGGAGGCCGAGCGCCTGGACCATGACCGTGGCGTGGGCATGGTGGCGCCGGACTTCGTGCTGGACATCATGCTGGGCCAGATGGTGCCGGCGCGGGCCGAACCCATCGCCCAATGGGGCCTGGTGGACAGTCTGCGCCAGCGCGCCGCCAAGGCCAGGCTGCCGGAGCGCTACGCCAAGGAGGTGGAGGCGCTGTGCGCAGCCAAGGTGGCGCCGGCCCTGGACAAGCAGATCGCCGCGTTGAAGGCCCAGCGCGCCGTGGCGGTAGCGGAGCCCGGGGTGTGGCAGCGGCCGCAGGGCGAGGAGTATTACGCCTGGGCGCTGAAGGCCGGCACCACCACCACCCGCACGGCGGAGGAGATGCACGCCCAGGGGCGCGAGCAGATCGCCCAGATCCAGGCGGAGATGGATACCCTGCTGAAGGCCCAGGGCCTGAGCCAGGGCACGGTGGGGGAGCGCATGACGGTGCTGAGCAAACGGCCGGACCTGCTGTTCACCAACGACGATGCCGGCCGCGCCAAGCTGCTGGAATACCTGAACGGCCGCATCGCCGACATCCGCACCCGCCTGCCCCGCGCCTTCGCCACCCTGGTGCAGGGCAAGCTGGTCATCCGCCGGGTGCCGCCCGCCATCCAGGACGGCGCCCCCAACGGCTACGCCTCGGCCGGCAGCATCGACGGCAGCGTGCCCGGCTACTACTACATCAACCTCAAGGACACGGGCATCTGGCCGCGCTACTCCCTGCCCACGCTGTGCTATCACGAGGGCATTCCCGGCCACATCTGGCAGGGCGAGTACGCCAACCAGCTGCCCCTGATCCGCACCCACCTGGCCTTCAACGCCTATTCCGAGGGCTGGGCGCTGTATGCCGAGCAGTTGGGCAACGAGCTGGGCGCCTATGACGGCGACCCGCTGGGCAAGCTGGGCTTCCTGCAGTCCATCGGCTTCCGCGCCTGCCGCCTGGTGGTGGACACCGGCATTCACGCCAAGCGCTGGGGCTTCCAGCAAGCACTGGACTGGTTCCACGCCAACACCGGCATGCCGGTGGCCCAGCTGCGCAGCGAGCTGAACCGCTATTGCGCCATGCCGGGCCAGGCCTGCGGCTACAAGATGGGCCACAACCAGATCAACATGCTGCGCAAGAAGGCCGAGGGCGCCCTGGGCCAGCGCTTCGATCTGAAGCGTTTCGACGACGCCCTGGTGCTGTCAGGCAACGTGCCCCTGACCCTGCTGGAACGCATCGTCGACCAGCACATCGCGGCGATGAAGGGCTGAGGCTGGACGGGCGGCGGCTGGAGAAACCTGGCCGCCGTCCCAGCTAGGCACGCCATTGGCTCAAGTCACACGCACATGACCAAAGAACGAGCCGTGGGTGATTGAAAAAGTGATCCGAATAAGGGCTTCCTAGTCAGATTTATTGACGTCACGCACAAGATACAGATCCATGCAAATCTGAAAATAGTATCCAAGTATGGCCATGCGCGATCTGGCCGCCGTCTCATAATCCCCCGCTATTTCGACGTCATCCATCTCCATGACATGAGAGAGCATATCGTTCATGCTCATTTCCCTTGGATCGCACGTCCCTAGCGCACCTAACGCCCTCAACAGATCCTGATTGGCCCGACGATAGTCTTGGTGCCCGAACGACATTCTAGCCCAACTCCAGTACTGCATGATCCGCTTAAACTGGGCCGGATCTATCGTGGGAATGGTGGGATCATCTCCCCGATGTGCGTCCCCGTCAGCGCTGCAGCTTGGCCCACCGCCACCTGCCGACGCGCCGCCCGTTGGCTGGCAGATAAGGGGCAGGGCCATGATAGCAGACCACAAGGCTGCTTTAGCGGACTTCCGGATAGATGCGGCGCAAGACGCCATGATCACCCTCATAATAAGCAAGACCATAGTTTTTGGCAGCCTCAACATTCGCTATCCTATTGGCTATATCACCAGGATATCCAAGCTCATTCATCAAATATTTTACTCTGTCATCTTGATATTTTATCACATTTTCATAACTATCAGATCGGCGCGTCTGTTTTGTTTTTAGGAACATGAACTGTTTGTCGCCACTTTGAACAAGGGAGAAATTGATCGGGTTGTCGAGAAGAACCTGCGTATCGCCGCCGCTGAATGATACCCCCACCCTTCCATCGTCATACGGGTGGGTATGGGTTGTTCCGAGAAGGCTGTAATGTGTCGGGTCCTTGACCTGAAGGTCCGGCCTGAAATCCCGACAAGTGACACCCTTCCCGTCCTTGTTCTGAAATTCCAGTGCTCCATCTTGCCGGGCCACCACAGTGGCGCCGTGCTCCCTGACCTTTTCGCCTGTTTCTAAACACCGCGGCGCATTTGGCTGTGACAGAGGCGCCAAGCTTTCCTGCCAAAGCGAATTGTTCGCCTGCTCAATGTCATCGGCGAATCTGAACACCGGAGGGGCGTGATACGGGTTCGCTGGAATGGCGAAATCGGACGCGGTCGAAACAGGCGGAAGCGCCTGTGCTTTGGGAATGTCCGCGTCCCTCTTCTTCGGCTTGGTTGCCGCTTCCCGCCCGCTCGACGCGGCTGGCTTTGCCTCGACCGGCCCACCCGCCTCCCGCTCCCCACCCTCGCCGTCCGCCCAGCGCCCATGCCAGTCGCGGGGTTGGTCGGGGCTGTACTTCGCCAGATTGTCATTGGCCCGGGCAAGGCGAACGGCGGCATCCCAGTCCAGTTCCGGCAGGCGCAAGTGCACCGCACGGATCATGGCCTGAACCAGGTCGCCCCGGTTCAGCGCGTCGGCGATCTTAACCAAACTGGGCAGCACGGCGGCGTGCGGCCCGATGCCGGCATAGGCACGCTTCAGGAGAACCGACACCTCCGCCACCGGGCGGGCCTGGAAGCCGCCGGCGCCCTTGGCCAGCAGGGGCACACCGGCCAGGGCGAGACCTTCCGCCGTGCAACTGACGCCCAGGCCACCCGGGCCGTTGCTCAGGCGGTACCGACGTTGCCAACCATCCATGCCCGCTCTCCCGGTTGATGGAAAAGCATCGTATGTTCCTATTTTGTTCATGTCAACCAATGCGCGAGCGGACCGGAGAAAAACCGCCCGTCACGCCGCCGGTGGCAGCGCCATCTCCGCAGCCGCTTTGGCGCGGATGGCATCGGACATTTCCGTCAGGAAGCGGCGGTCGCGCGCCTTCCTTTCCAGGATGACGAACTCCAGGGCGCCCAGGGACGGCAGGCGGGGATCGGGCGCACAGGCCTGCACGCCGGCCGGCAGCAAGCGGCTGGAATGGGCCATCATGCCCACCCCCATGGACGTGGCCGCCGCCAGGCCGTTCAGGTCGCCGCTGGTGCAGGCGATGCGCCAGGGCACGGCCGACCGCTCCAGCGCCGTCAGGGCCATGAAACGGGTGATGCTGGGCGGCGGGTACAGCACCAGTTGCGCCTCGTCATGGCGGAACACCGGCGCCACCGTGGCCGAGGCCCACACCACCTGGTCGCGGAACACCAGTTCCCCCCGATCACCGTCCGGCCAGCGCTTGCACAGCACCATGTCCAGGGCGCCGTCGTCGAACATCTCCGTCAGCGTGCGGCTGAGGGCGATGGTGAAGTCCAAATCCACCTCGGGATGGCCGGCCATGAAGCAGCGGATGATGTCGCGCACCCAGCCCATGGCCAGATCCTCGCAGGCGCCGAAACGGAACAGCTGGCGCTTGGTCGACTGGGTGAAATGGCGCCTCGCCCGCTCGTTCACCTCCAGGATGGAACGGGCGAACTCCAGCATGGCGCGGCCATGCTCGGTCAGGGCGTTGGAATGGGTGTCGCGCTGGAACAGGCGCTGGCCGGCGAACTGCTCCAACCGCTTCACATGCTCACTGACGCTGGATTGCGACAGGCCCAGCTGGCGCCCCGCCTCCGAAAAGCTCTTCACCTCGGTGATTGCGACAAATGTACGCAGGTGAAGGGGGTCCAGCATGGCGCCTCATCGGGATTTTCGATCACCGTTATCTAATCATCAGAATTCCGATTTACCGATCCCAAGTCAATAGTGAGGTCGCGAATACAAATCATCGCCCGGCGAATACCGGGCGTATGGTAACGGGAGGATATTGATGTCTACGAACCGGCGCGGTTTTCTGGGCGCCGCGGCCTTGGGCGCCAGCGGCATGGTCACGTTCCGCAGCGTGGCGGAGGCGGCGGACAAATTCATGGCCAAACCCGGCGACGGCGGCTTCGGCCGCAACGCCGTGCCCCTGCCCCCCGGCGACACCGTGGCCTACCACGACCCGCAGGACGTGGGCGCCATGCCCGACTTCAAGTTCTCGCTGGACGGCAACAAGCCCAAGGTGACGACAGGCGGCTGGGCCAAAGAGGCCACCGTCCACCAGTTCCCCATATCCAAGGGCATCGCCGGCGTGCACATGTTCCTGCAGCCCGGCGCCTCGCGCGAGTTGCACTGGCACGCCATCGCGGCGGAATGGGCCTTTGTCATCGAGGGCCGCTGCCAGACGGTGGTGATCGACCCCTCCGGCGCCAGCGAGATCAATAATTTCGAGCCGGGCGACCTGTGGTACTTCGCCAAGGGCCACGGCCATTCCATCCAGTGCATCGGCGACAAGCCCTGCCACTTCATCCTGTCCTTCGACAACGGTGCCTTTTCCGAGCACGGCACCTTTTCCATCACCGACTGGGTGGACGTGACGCCGAAGGAAATGCTGGCCCTGAATTTCGGTCTGCCCAAGGACGTGTTCGACGCCTTCCCCAAGGGCGAGACCTACATCCAGTCCGGCCCCATCCTGCACGCGGCCGACGCGTTGGAGGCCCCCTGGCCCAAGGAATCCACCCACAAGTTCCGCCTGCTGAAGGACCCCAAGGCGGCGCGCGACTTCGACGGCGGCACCTTCCGCCTGGCCACGGTGGATGAGTTCCCCGCCTCGCGCACCATGTCGGGCGGCTACATGACCCTGAAGCCCGGCGGCATCCGCAAGCTGCACTGGAACGTCAACGCCAACGAATGGCACTACTACCTGCGCGGCCGGGCCCAGGTGGCCCTGTTCGGCTCCGGCGGGCGCGGCAAGGTGGCGGAGTTCGGCCCCGGCGACGTCGCCTACATCCCCATGGGCTTCGGCCACGCCATCCAGAACGTGGGCACCGAGGACGTGGAGATGATCCAGACCTGGGACAACGGCAAGTTCGAGGAGATCGACCTGGACAAATGGGTCCAGTCCAGCCCCCGCTACTTGCTGTCCAACAACTTCACCGGCGTGCCGGACAAGACGCTGAGCCGCATGAAGCAGACCTGAGTATTACGGGTGTTATCTGACGACGAGGGGCGGGGCGGTTCCGGCGGGGCCGCCCCTTACCCTATGCGGCATTACCGATATTTCGGCTCGACCTCGCACAGCGCGAGCCGTCGCTCCAAGGCGTTCCCATAAAGCAGGGCGGCATTTCTCACATTTCCCGCCCGCTCATCATCCTTCGCCAACATTATCCTTTCATCGCTGTGGTCCAACAAGGCGGCGTAGCCATAGTCATTGTAAGATCCACCGAGGGCTTCTATGCCCGACTTAAGGTCCTGGAGCGCACTGTCGTAGTTTCCAATCGACATATCCTGCTGCCCTTGAGCCTGCAGCCGCTTGGCGTTTAGATATTCATCCCGCGCCGCACATGGTTTCTGTATTTTTCCCGTATATCAGCAGCAATGTTTAGCCAAGGCCCATGGTGCTGACGCACCTGCACCAGCACCACGACCGTCACCGCGACACAAAAAAGGCCGCTAAGGATAAACGCGATGAAGCGTACCATTGCGGTCCTCATAGTAGGCAAAACCATATTTCATAGCCGCTTCTTTTGCCGCGATTTGGCTTGCCTGCCCCAATGTCAGGTTAGATCCTCGGAGAGGATAGAGGTCATTTGTTCCTTTACCTTGGAATTTGACAACATCATTGTAGCGGCACGCGGCTCCGCGCCGGCATAGGCGCGCTTCAGCAAGGTTTCCACCTCCGCCGCCGGGCGGACGTGGAAACCACCGGCGCCTTTGGCCAGCAGGGGGACACCGGCCAGGGCCAGGCCCTCGGCCGTGCAACTGACACCCAGGCCGCCAGGGCCGTTGCTCAGGCGATACCGACGCTGCCAACCATCCATGCTCGCTCTCCCTGTTGCTGGAAGAGCAGTCCATGTTCTATTTTTGTTCTTGTCAATCTAAAGGAGAACGAGGCGGCTGTTCTCGCGTGTCGCCCCCTCTCCTCCTCCCGACGTTCCCCGCCCTGGAGCCGGGCTTATTTGCCCGCCGCGAACAGGTTCAGGCCCAGCGCCTCGGCGATGGATTGCGCCGCCAGCTGGCCGCGCACGCTGTTGCCGGCGGCGTCCAGGCGGGAGGAATAGATTCCGATGGCCAGCTTGCCCGGCGCCACCGCCAGGATGCCGCCGCCCACGCCACTCTTGCCCGGCAGGCCCACCTTGAACAGCCACTCGCCCGAGGTGTTGTACAGACCGGCGGTGGCCATGACGGCCAGCACGCGAGCGCTGGTGGCCGGGTCCACCACCGCCTTGTGGCTCACCGGGTTGGTGCCGCCGTTGGCCAGCGTGGCGCCCATGGTGGCCAGGTCCACGGCGCTGACGTTGTAGGAGCATTCGCGGGTGTAGAGGTCCACCGTCGCCGCCGGGTCGGCGTAGAGGTGGTCATAGCTTTGCAGCAGCAAGGCGATGGCCTGGTTGTGCTGGTTGCCCGCCATTTCCGACTGGTAGACATCCTGGTTCAAGGCCAGCGTCCGCCCGGCGAAGGCAGAGGCCGTGTCCAGCACCGTCTTCCAGCGGGCGTTCAGATCGGTGCCGGGCACCAGGCTGGCGGCGGCGATGGCGCCGGCGTTGACCAGGGGATTGCCGGCCGGCGGGCTGCCCGTCAGCTTGTCGTTGTTCAGCTCGATGGCCAGGACGGAGTTGAAGGGCTGGCCCGTGGCGTTCACGCCGATCTTGGCCATCACCGCGTCCGGCCCTTGGTCCTTCAGCACGCGGGCCAGCGTGAAGACCTTGGCGATCGATTCCACGGGGAACTCCTGTCCCGCGTCGCCGGCCTTGAACACCCGGCCGTCGGCCGTGACCACGGCGATGCCGAACAGCTTGGGGTCGGCCTTGGCGAGATAGGGGATGTAGCTGGCGTTCTCCCCCTCCATCACGCCCTTGAACTTGGCGTAGGCCTGGTCCACCGCCTGCTGGATGGCCTTGTCGCCGGGCGGTGCCTCGCGCGCCGGCGCGGCGCTGGTGCCAAGCAAGGTCAGCGACAGCGCGATGGCGGCGCCCCAGGCGCGCGCCCGCTGGGTCAAACCGGACTTCATCAAATAATCCCCCTCGTTCAGGCTGGCCGGCGTGCCGGCGCCGGTGTTTGGCGTCACTGTAGCGGGGGCGCCCGTCCGCCAAGAAGCCTTAATCATGGGCGCATGAATCTTCGCCGCATGATCTTGGCCGGATACTGGCATCCGCCCTTCCCCCTGGCCGTCCCGGCGGCTAGAACGGTGGCGGAATGATGCGTACTTCCGGTTGGCGCTGGGCGGTTGGTGTATCAGGAGGGTCGTTGGGTTGATCGTCGGCATCGATTTGGGCACCACCAATTCCGCGGTGGCCGTCTGGCGGGACGGCAAGGCGGACCTGATCCCCAACAGCCTGGGCCACCGGCTGACGCCCTCCGCCGTCAGCCTGGATGAGCAGGGCACGGTGCTGGTGGGCCTGCCGGCGCGCGAACGCCAGGCCACCCACCCAACCCTGACCGCCACCGCCTTCAAGCGCCTGATGGGCTCGCAGCGCGTCACCCGCCTGGGCAAGCGCGATTTCCTGCCGGAGGAGCTGTCGGCCCTGGTGCTGAAGGCCCTTAAGGCCGATGCGGAGGCCTATCTGGGCCAACCGGTGACCGAGGCCGTCATCACCGTGCCCGCCTATTTCAATGACAAGCAGCGCAAGGCCACGCGCCGGGCGGGCGAACTGGCCGGCCTGAAGGTGGAACGGCTGCTGAACGAACCCACGGCGGCGGCGCTGGCCTACGGCATCCACCAGTTGGAGGCGGAGACGCAGTTCCTGGTGTTCGACCTGGGCGGCGGCACCTTCGACGTCTCCATCCTGGAGATCTTCGAAGGCGTGATCGAGGTGCGGGCCACCAGCGGCGACAACCGCCTGGGCGGCGAGGACTTCAACGAGCTGATCGTGGACGACCTGCGCCAGCGTTTCGCCGCCGACTGGGGCCGCGACACGCGTGAGAGCGACGCCCTGTACCAGCGCCTGCGCGCCGCCGCAGAACGCGCCCGCCGCGCCTTGAGCGAGCAGGCCGCCACGCCGGTGCGCGTGGTGTGGAAGGACAAGACCTATGAGTACGAGCTGACGTCCGAGGCCTTCGAGACCAGGGCCGAGGGGTTGCTGAACCGCCTGCGCGAGCCGGTGCTGCGCGCCCTGCGCGACGGCCAGCTGGAGGCGCGGTCGCTCCGCGAGATCGTTCTGGTGGGCGGGGCCACCCGCATGCCGGCGGTGCGCCGCGCCGTCACCCGCATGTTCGGCCGCTTCCCCGCCCATTCCGTGCACCCGGACGAGGCGGTGGCGCTGGGTGCCGCCGTCCAGGCCGGCCTGAAGGGCCGCGACGCCGCCCTGAACGAAGTGGTCATCACCGATGTCTGCCCCTATTCCCTGGGCGTGGACGTGGCGGAACGCAACCCCGACGGCAGCCTGCGCACCGGCATCTTCTCCCCCATCCTGGAGCGCAACACCGTCATCCCCGCCAGCCGGGTCAGCAGCTTCCACACCCTGCAGGCCAACCAGAAGGCGGTGACCTTCACCATCTACCAGGGGGAGTCGCGCGACGTGCAGGACAACGTCGCCCTGGGCCAGGTCAGCATCCCCGTGCCGCCCCGGCCGGCCGGGGCCGTCAAGGTGGACTGCCGCTTCACCTACGACATCAACGGCCTGCTGGAGGTGGACGTCCATGTGCCGGAGACGGGGGAGCAGCGCAATCTGGTCATCACCGACGAGGAGGCCGCCAAGCCGGATGACCTTGAAGCCCGGCGCCAGGCGCTGGCGGCCCTGAAGGTCCACCCGCGCGACACCGAGGCCAACCGCGCCGTCCTGGCCCGCGCCAACCGCTGCTATGAGGATTTCCTGGGCGACAAGCGCGCCTATGTCGCCCACCTACTGGCCCAGTTCGAAGGCATCCTGGAGGGCCAGGAGCCCCGCGCGATCGAAGCCGCCCGCCAGTCCCTGAGCGAGGCGCTGGACCAGCTGGAAGGCGAGACATACCTGTGAGCCCTTGGGACATCCTGGCGCTGGAGCCCACCGGCGACCAACTGGCCATCCGCCGCGCCTATGCCCGGCGCCTGAAGGTCACCAATCCGGAAGATGATCCGGACGGGTTCCAGGCGCTGCGCCAAGCCTATGAGCAAGCCCTGCTGCATGCCCGCCGGCAGGTGCCGGACGAAAGCGTGACGGCGGTGGCGGAGACAGCCGAGGCGCCGCCGCACGCCGTCGACGGGACGACGGAGGTCCCCGCCGAACCGGTACCGGCGGAGGCCACGCCCCCAGAACCCACGGTGGATGAGGCGGTGGTCCGCCATGTCGCGCTGTGCAATCACCTGGGCGACCTGCTCTCCGCCCAGAGCCCTGCGGATCCCGCCGCGCTCAAGGATGCCCTGGCGGCCGTGCTGGCTTCCCCCGCCATCACCCATATCGATGTGCAGAACCGCACGGAGGATTGGCTGGCCCGGCTGCTGCTGTCCACGGCCCCCCGGTCGGACGCGCTGGTCCCCGTCGCCAGCGCCCATTTCCGCTGGGACGCGGCCAAGGCCAGTGCACAGACGCCCCTGCTGGCCGCCGTGCAGAAGCGCGGGCGCGACCTGGCCTTCCTGGCCAAGCTGCGGGGCCGGGACCACGCCTACGCCGCAGCCTACCGCCTGTTGCAGGCGCCACCCAGCCGATACAGCCCGCGCCTGCGCCTGTCCCTGCCGGACCTGACCAAGGATGTGCGCGGCCTGATGACCCTGATCCGCAACGACTACCCCTCGCTGCGGGCCAATTTCGATACCGACGTGCTGGCGGCATGGGAGGCTTATTTGGCCGCCGAGCCGGTCAGCGCCGGCCTGGCGTGGCTGCTGCTGGCCACGCCCCTGTTCCTGGCCGCCTACGTCTATCTTCAGGCCAGCCTGTCACCGGAGGATCTGGCGGCCTGGCCCGCGGGCTTCCTGCTGATACCGCCCCTGCTGGCCGCTGCCGGCCTGGCCTACCGGCTGGGCGTGCGCATGCCGGCGCGATGGCTGCGGCGGCGCTGGGCTCGGGACGCGGGGCCCGCGATCCGCCTCGGCTGGGCCCCCCTCAGCCTGGTGCTGATCCCCCTGGCCCTGGCCTTGCCACCCTCCGTCGGCATCCCCGTCACGGCGGCGGCGGCCACGCTTGCCCTGTGGTGGGCGGGCCTGTTCCAGATGGTCTATGCCAACGACACCAGCCGCCAGGCCGTGCGCATCCTGCTGGCCAACAGCATTCCCCTGGTGTTCTGGCTGTTCTGGATCGGGCCCCTGCTGCCGGCGGCGCGGGTGCCGGCCTTCGCCGTGGCGGTGACGGGCGCCCTGCTGGCCACCAGCATCGGGGCCGGGCTGCTGACCCGCTGGTGGTATGCGGAGGTTGAGCAGCCCCGGCGGCGGCGGATCCTGGCGGGCCTGGCCCTGGCGGCCATGCTGACCGCGGGCCTGCTGTTCGCGGCCGATACCATGCCGGGCCTGCTGCCCTGGGCCGTGACGGCGGTGACCCTGGTGCAGGTCCTGGAGCGCGTCCCCTCGCTCGCCCTCTCCGGCGAGGCGGCGAAGCGGCGCTATTACGCCATCTGGGGCACGGGCGTGGCGCTGCGCGTCGCCCACACCATGGCCGGCGCGGTGGACACCCACGACGTTTTGCTGATCGGCGGCCTGGTGTTGATGGCCAGCGTGCTCGGCATGATCGCCTACCAGCTGAAACGCCCCCAGGCCGCCTGATCCGGTCGGCTGTTTCAGTCCTTCAGCGAAGCGCCCAGCCGGTCCATCAAGAAGCCGGTGCCGTGCTCGCGGGAGCCATTGTCCTCATAGCCGTCCAGGAAGGCCCCCTGCTCGGTTATCGTCAGGGTGGTGCGGCCCTCGCCCGCCGGCTTCAGCTCCATGGTGGCCAGCGAAACCGAAATCTTCCGGTCATCCAGGTGCATGACATAGCTGTAGACGATGCGCTCATTGGGGACGATGTCGAGGTAATGCGCGTCGAAGGTGGAGGTCATGCCCCCCTGCCAGCGACCCTTGGCCCGCTCCGTGCCGCCGACGCGAAAGTCCATGGTGCGCTCCAGCGATTCCCACTGGCCGGGGTCGCCGCCGAACCACTTGGACTTGGCCTCCATGTCAGCCAAGGCGCGCCACACCCGGGCCACCGGCGCGTCATAGGTCCGGTTCAGGCTGAAAATGGCGTGGACGGCGGAACGCTCGGCGGGAAGCTCCCCCGTGCGGCCGTCCATATGGCCGGCGTGCATCGCCAGCTTGTCCAGGGTCTGGGACCATCCCTCCGGCGCGCCGCCGATGGCGCCCAGCATGGCGGGATCGTAGACGGTATAGGTCTGCACGATGTCCAGCTGCGTGCCGCAGGTGGTGTCGGAGAAGGTAACCTCCGTCCAGGCGGTGAACAGCACCTTGCCGTCGCCACCATCCACCCGCAGGTCCAGCACCAAGCGCTGGTTGGGCGTGACCTCGGCGACGCTGCCGCGCGTCCAATGCCGCGTGCCGTCCGGGGCCTGCATGCACACCTCGAACGCGCCACCCACCCGCAGGTCGACGGTGGCATGGGGCACGGTGTAATGCGCCGGCGCGAACCAGTGCTTCACATGCTCCGCCGTGCTCCACGCCTTGAACACCGTCTCGCGCCGCGCCGGGATGCTGCGGGAGATGCGCACGGGCTCGGGCCGCAGCACGTCGGCCGTCTCAACTTGGGTCATGTTTCCTCTCCGTCTTCGTCTTTTAGCGTTTCGAGATACTGGCCCAGCCGATCCAGGCGACTGACCCATTCCATGCGCCGCTGATTGATCCATTGCTCCGCCAGGCTCAGCTGGGCGGCATCGATCCGGCAGGTCCGCACCCGCCCCACCTTTTCCGAGCGCACCAGGCCGGAACTCTCCAGCACGGCCAGATGCTGCATGACCGCCGGCAGGGACATTTGCAGCGGCTGCGCCAGCTCGCTGACCGACGCCGGCCCCCGCACCAGACGCTCCACCAGCGCGCGGCGGGTCGGGTCGGCAAGAGCCTGGAAAGTGAGGTCGAGGGGGGACGGTTGGTTAAGCATGTGCTTTAGTAACGCAACGAAGATACTTAAGCAAGGCATTAAGTTTTAGGTTGCCAAAACGGCACAGATCGAGAGACAGGCGCTCGCTCCGCATGTATGCTCCCGAGAACATTATATGAACAGACGCCTACCGCGGAGGGGTACCCTTGCTTCCTTATAGGCAGTGCGCCGCCCACGCCCTGGGATTGCTTCTGGCGCTGCTAAGCGCTCTAGGATCGGCGCAGGCGGCACAAGAAGCCGATTTCCACGTGTCCTGGGCCGCCTTCGCGGACGATCAGCTTTGGCTGCTGGCAAACGGATGGAACCTGTACCGCGTCGCTGACCAAGGAAGCGAACTGATACCGGAGCCTCTTCCGGAAGGGACCGGTGACATCTGCGTTCAAGGCGGGCATCTCGTGGTAGTGACGGCCCCCGATTGGAGAAACGAAACCACATGGACTGTCCGCCGTCGAGTGGCGGGGGCGTGGCGGGAGGAAGCAACAGTGGAGGCAGGCGGCGACCGCTTGCAGGCCCTGGATTGTCAAACCGACGGCCTGAGGCTCCTGACCACTCGCCGGCTGATCGAGGTTCGCCCCGGCCTACAGAAGACTCTGAAATTGAGAGGCGATCTTCTAGAAAATTATAATTTTACCGACCGGGTCGATGCGGTTTACGCCGCGCCCGGCGAGCTTTGGGTCGGTTACAACGGTGGTGAATGGGGCGGAGGCCTGTGGCGTATAAAGCGCACCACTGGCGCAGTTACCAAGATCCGACGAAAGCCGTCCTTCATGGGCCCTGGCGTCGGGCCCTTCCTGTCGCCAGTCAATGCAGTGGCCCCTCTGCCCTGGCCACATCTGGAAAAGGGCGATCGTAAACGGAAGGGATGCTTGGCTGCTGCCATTGGCGGAACCTACTCCGAACTGTCTGGGGAAATCGGCGTGGTGTGTGGAAACATACTCACCACCCTGAGCAAGCCGGTCATGGATCATCCACCGGACAGACGATATGAGTCCGCATCCCATGAGGGGCCTTACGCTGTGCCCATGTATGGACTGGCCGTGGATGGTGACGCCCTGCTGGCCTCGGGCATGGACGGCCTCTACCGCATCACCGCCGACGGCAAAGCCGCGAAAATCCCCCTGCCCGCGTTCAAGCGGTTTGGCGCCATCGAGATCAGTTTCGCCCTGCCCCATGTGGTGCTGGTCCGCAACCCGGCACCTGCTCCCATCAATTTCTGGGAGCCGATATTGGTTCAGCGGTAAGGAGCGGGCTTCCCGCCATGAAAGACGATATTCCCACGCCGAAGCCATCGCCGCCGCTGGCCCTGCTGTGCGGCAAGCTGGTAACGCTGCTGCTGCTCGCCTACATGGCGCTATTCCTGTTCAGGCCGGGCGTTGTCCTGCCCGACGGCCGGGACGTGCGGATGGACCAGGAGACCATCCTCGCCCGCGCGGTCGTCTTGGACGGGCAACTCTGGCTGCTGACGGATAGCGGGCGGCTGTCCCGCATCGCCATTGGCGGGTCGACGCGCATTCCCGAGCCTCTGCCGGAACCGGCGGCCGGCCTGTGCGTGCTGGATAATCGATTGCTGGTCCTGACGGGCGGCCGGTATGGCACTGGTCCCTGGACATTGCGCCATCAATCGCGGGATGGCTGGGCGACGCTGGCGACGGTACCCACGGAAGGGGACCGGGCGATGGCACTGGACTGCACCGGCCGCGTTATCACGGTGCTGACCGACCACCGGATCATTCACCTGGACGGGGCGGCCGTCGACGTCGTGCCACTGTCCGAACCGCTGGAGATGGTGGGCGTCGTCGCCGCCACCTACGGCACACCTGATCATCTGTTTGTCGGCTTGAATGCCGGCGAATGGGGCGGCGGACTACGCCGCATCGACCGGCGGACGGGGCGGATGAAAGAGATCAATCCGGAGTTCGGCCGCGCAGGCAGCTTGCCAGTCAACGCCGTCCTGCCTCTACCCTGGCGATCCGACTGCCTGGCCTTGGCCGTAGGCCTGATCCATTTTTCCGCCGACGGCGGGTTGGCCCAACTCTGCGGCGACGTGGTGGACACCCTCTATCGCCGGCCTTACGTCTCCCCCAACACGCATGGGCTGGTGTGGCAACTGCGGAACGGTGCCCCCAATTACAACTTGGTCGCCTTCTATGGCCTCGCGAGCGATGGCGACAGCCTATGGGCCTCCGGCACCGGTGGCTTGTACCGCCTGTCGTCGCAAGGCCCGGTACGGCATGTCCCCTTGCCGGCTTTCCGCAAAATCGGCGGGCTGTGGATCAGCTTCGATCATCCGCATCTGGTGCTGATCGTCGCTGATCAGCGTAAGGCCATCGGGAGCTATGGGCCGCTGCTCGTATCCTACTGACAGTTCAACCAGCGGCAACAACGTCAGGTCGTGCAAAAAAGGCCGGCGGCATGTGCCACCGGCCCTTCTCGTGTCCAGCCACCCCCAGCGGGGGAGCTTACTTGCCTTCCGGCGCCAGGCCGCGGTTCTGCAGCATGGGGCCGATGTCCGGGTCCTTGCCGTAGAAGGCGCGGAACATGGGGCCGTAGTCCTCGGTATGGCCCTTGGACAGGATCATTTCGCGGAAGCGCTCGCCGTTCTCCCGCGTCAGGCCGCCATGGTCCTTGAACCAGGCGTAGCTGTCGTCATCCAGCATCTCCGTCCACAGGTAGGCATAGTAGCCGGCGGCGTAGCCGTTGCCCCAGATGTGCAGGAAATAGCTGGAGCGGTAGCGCGGCGGCACGTCGTCCACGTCCAGGCCGGTCTTGGCCAGGGCCTCCTTCTCGAAGGCGTCGACATCCTGCTTGGGCGCGTCGGCCGGCAGGCTGTGCCATTCCAGGTCCAGCATGGCGGCGGCGACGATCTCACCCAGGGCATAGCCTTGGTTGAAGGTGGCCGCCTTCTTGATCTTCTCCACCAGCTCGGCCGGCATGGCCTCGCCCGTCTGGTAATTCTTGGCGTAGTGGGCCAGGACCTTGGGGTCCAGCGCCCAATGCTCGTTGAACTGCGACGGGAACTCCACGAAGTCGCGCGCCACGTTGGTGCCCGACAGCGTCTCATAGGTCTGGTTGGCGAACAGGCCGTGCAGGGCGTGGCCGAATTCGTGGAACATGGTGGTGACGTCGCTGAAGCTGATCAGCGCCGGCTGGCCCGGGGCGGGCTTGGTGAAGTTGCAGACGTTGTAGACCACGGGCTTGGTGCCCAGCAGCTTGGACTGCTGGACGAAGTTGGACATCCAGGCCCCGCCCGACTTGTTGTCGCGCTTGAAGTAGTCGAAGTACATCAGGCCCAATGCTGAGCCGTCCTTGTCGATCACGTCGTAAACCAGCACGTCGGGCTGGTAGACGGGAATGTCGGTGCGGCGCTTGAAGGTCAGGCCGTACAGCTGGTTGGCGGCGTAGAACACGCCCTCCTCCAGCACGGTGTGCAGCTCGAAATAGGGCTTCAGCGCGCCCTCATCCAGGTCGTACTTGGCCTTGCGCACCTGCTCGGCATACTTGTCCCAGTCCCAGGGCTTCAGGGCGAAATCCTGGCCGTCCTTCTTGATCTGGGCCTGGATCTCGGCCGCCTCGCGCTTCTGCTCCGCCGCCAGGGCGGGAACCATGCGCTTCATGAAGCCTTCGGCCGCATCCGGCGTCACCGCCATCTGGTCTGCCAGGACATAGGCCGCGTAGTTGGGGAAGCCCAGCAGCTTGGCCTTCTGCGCCCGAAGGTTGGCGATGTCGGAGATGGTGGCGCGGGTGTCGTTGGCGTCGCCCTTCTCGGCGCGGGTCCAGCCGCGCTCGAACAGGGCCTGGCGCGTGGCCCGGTCGTCCAGGGAGGACAGCGCCGGCTGCTGCGTGGTGTTCTGCAGCGGCACCAGGTACTTGCCCTCCAGCTTGCGGCCCTTGGCGGCCTCGGCGGCGGCGGCGATGGCGCCATCGCCCATGCCCGCCAGCTTGGCCTTGTCATCGACCACCAGGCCGCCTTCCTTGGCCGCCGCCACCAGCTTCTGCTGGAAGGCGGTCTCCAGCGACGACAGCTTGGTGTTGAGATCGCGCAGCGTGGCCTTGTCGGCGTCATTCAGCATGGCGCCGGCATGGATGAACTGCTGGTAATAGACCTTCAGCAGCTGGGCCTGCTCCGGCTTCAGCTTCAGGCTGTCGCGCTTGTCGTACAGCGACTTCACCCGCTGGAACAGCTTGTCGTTCAGGTAGATGGCGTCATTGTGCTGGGACAGCAGGGGCGACACCGTGGTCTGCACCTTGTCCAGCGCGTCGTTGGTGTTGGCCTGCACCACGCCGAAGAAAACTTGGCTCACCCGGTCCAGCATGCGGCCGGACTTCTCCATCGCCACTAGGGTGTTGTCGAAGGTGGGGGCCGCCGGGTTGTCGGCGATCTTCTTGATCTCGGCCAGCTGGATCTTCATGCCCTGCTTGAACGCGGGCAGATAGTCGGTGTCCTTGATGATGTCGAAGCGGGGCGCCTCGAACGGCAGGGTGCTGGCGGTGGCGAAGGGATTGGCGCCCGCCGAGGCGGGCTTCTCCGCCAGCGCCGGGGTGGCGGTGAGCGTCGCGAGCGCCAGCGCGCCCACGGTTCCAAGCAGAACAGTACGTGTCATCGGGATCCCCTGACAGTCTCTTGTTTCGTTTCCCCGCCCCTCGACGGCCGTCGATCAACGGGGGTGACCAGGCGGATCCCCCCCGCAGGGTCCCGCCGAAGGGGGAGGTTGTATCACGTCTGGCGAGGGATCGTTGCCCCTTCCGTGGTGGCACAGCGCTGGACCCTGCGACATTTTCCAATCCCGCCCCACCAAGGGGCGTGAGGCGGCCCCGATCCGTCAGGGATGCATGCGGGCCCCCTTCGTGACCTTGTCCACCAGCTTCTTGTCGGCACGGATGCCGATACCGACCACCCGCGCATCCTCAGGCCCGAATTCGGCGAAGACGGCGCGGTTGGCGGCGTCGTGGCCGGTGCGGAACATCTCTTCGATATAGAGTGAGGTGCGCAAGCCCCGCTCCAGGGTGCGGCGACGGATGGCGGTGATGGTCGCCGCGTCGGCGGCCAGCACGATCACCGGCTGCACCGACAGCGGGTTGTAGACTGTGCCGGAGCGGTCACGGTAGGGTTCGCCGATGATCTCCGGGAACTGGGCGACGATACCGCTGGTCAGGAAGGCGGTGACGTTCAGCGCCTGCCAGGCGGCCAGGTCTTCGCGCAGGACGAGGGCGATTTTGGTATCGAACATCAAGACAGGGTCCTTAAGGCCAGGGGAGACCCCGACTGTGGCGGGCGCCCCGGGCGCCGGTCTTGGACGTTTGTGCAACCCGGAGCCATGCCAAGCCGCCACCGACGCGGCGGCTGACGGCATCACTGCCGCCCCGGGCTTCCCGGGCATCGAGCGGATCGAGGCACGCTTTCATGGTGACGCCTTCAGTCCCCACCGCCACGATACCTATGGCCTGGGCGTGACGCTGCACGGCGTCCAGACCTTCCAGTATCGGGGCCAGCGACGCTACAGCCAGCCCGGCAACGTCATCATCCTGCATCCGGATGAGGAGCACGACGGTGGTGCCGGCACGGATGAGGCCCTGCGCTATCGCATGCTGTACCTGGAACCGGCGCTGCTGCGCCGCTGCCTGGACGCCGATGGTCAATCCGGCGCCGCCCTGCCCTTCGTCGGTGAGCCGGTGCTGGCCGACCCGGAACTGCGTCAGGCGCTGCTGCCGGCGCTCAGTTCCCTGGATGAGGGGCTGGAGGATCTGGCGGTGGATGACCTGCTGGTCCGTCTCGCCCGCGGCCTGGCCCGCCATGCCGGCACCAAGGCCAAACCCCTGGGCCTGCTGGCCCTGCGCCAGGCCCACCGGGCGCGGGACTATCTGGAGGCCAACGCCCTGGCTCCGGTGCGGTCAGAGGATCTGGAGGCTGTGACGGGCCTGGACCGTTATGCCCTCGCCCGGCACTTCCGGGCCCTGTTCGCCACCAGCCCCCACCGCTTCCTGGTGATGCGCCGGCTGCAGCACGCCCGCCGCATGATCACCGAGGGCGAGCCGTTGGCCGAGGTAGCGGCAGCCACCGGCTTCGCCGACCAGAGCCACCTGCACCGCCATTTCAAGAAGGCCTTCGGCATGACGCCCGGACGCTGGGCCGCTCTGGTGGGCGCATAAAACCGGGTGACATCCCCAGAACCCAGTAACATCACCCTACCGACAGCATCGGCGCGTCCGGGCCCAGGTCCAGCGTGTCCCTGTCCTTCAGGCGCCGCATCTGGTCCAGCAGACGCTGGATGGCGGGCGTCATGATGAGATCGGAGCGATAGACGATGCAGACGGTGATGTCTGGTAATTTTTCCTTCAGAGCCAGACTGGAGATGTTCTCGCCCAGCACCTTCAGCTGCAGCTTCATGGCGCTGGGCGCCAGCCCCGTCCACATGGTGACGGTGTTGGGCCGGGCCGCCAGCGCCAGCACCAGGAAAGTGGATTCACAGCGGGTGAACGATGGCAGGCGATCCACCCCCGCCTCGGCGAAGGCGCCGCGGAAATGATGGTCGAAGCTCTGTTCGGATTCCGCGAACAACCATTCCGCTTGCGTAAGGTCCGCCAGTGACCGCGCCTTTTCCAATGGATCGCCCTTGGCCACCGTCAGCACCGTGGGCAGACGCAAGAGCGGCTCGAACCGCAGGCCGGTCCCCATCTCCTCCAGGTTGTCCGGCAGGGTGGCGATCACCAGGTCCAGGGTATGGTTGTATAGCTTTTCGAACAGCGGGCGTCGCGATCCGCCCAGCACGGTCCAGCCGGTGTCGGGGTTGCGCTTCTTGAAGTCGACCAGGGTCGGCGTGACGGCCACGCTGGCCGAGGTGGTCAGGCCCAGGTTCACATGCTCATGGGGGCCGGAGCCCGCGAACTCATGCTCCGCCCGCGCCACCTGGTCCAGGATGCCCCGGGCGCGACGCAACAGAGACACGCCGTCCGGCGTCAGCTGAGTGCCGCGTGAACTGCGGATGACCAGCTGGCGGCCGGCCCAGATCTCCAGCTCCCGGATGGCCTTGGCCACCGCAGGCTGGCTGACGAACAGCAGGCGCGCCGCCTCATTGAAACTATGAGAGTCGGCGACCGCGACGAACGCCTTCAACTGATGGATTTTCATGGGGAAATACGACCGGTGCCGGGTGAGGTTGATTGTACAACCTGCACCCGAAAATACCAAGGAGGGAAAGGAGATGGTGGCCCGGCCAAGGGCCCGGATCTCCTTTCCCTATACAAAAGAGATTCCACTTACCTTGCGGGTTGCAGGGCCGCCATCACCGCCAGCGTCATGGCGGCGACACCGGTCTTGATGCTGGGTTCCGGCGCCGGCGCGAACAGGGGGGAATGGTTGACCGGCGGTTCCTTGCCGGCCGCCTTGAAACCCGCCAGCTGCTGCGGATCATAGCCGCCGATGGCGAAGTAGAGCGAGGGCACGCCCGCCCGCACGAACTCCGAATAATCCTCGCTGGCCGCCCCGGGGGCTGGCAGCCGCACGGCACGGGGGCCGAAGGCCGCCTGGAACACGGCCGCCGTGCGGCTGGTCAGGGCGTCATCGTTGATGACCGACTTGCCGCCCGACACGATCTCCACCTCCGGGGCGGGCGCGCCGGACATCTCGGCCTCCGCCGCGGCAACGCGGTTGATGCCGGCCAGGATCTTGTCACGCACACCGTCGTCGAAGGTGCGGATGGTGCCGCGCAGCAGGGCGCTGTCGGGAATGATGTTGCCGGCGCTGCCGGCCTGGATGGCGCCCACCGTCACCACGCCGAACGCGGCCGGGTCTTTCTCCCGGCTGATGACGCCTTGAACATCGACGACGAAGCGCGCCGCCATCAGCACGGGATCGATGGACTGGTGGGGCATGGACCCATGGGCGCCCTTGCCGTGGAAGGTCACCGACAGGCTGTCTGAGGTGGAGCTGAGCACGCCCGCCTTGTACAGGATGGTGCCGGCCGGGGCCGGCGCCACGTGCAGGGCGAAGCCCAGGTCGGGCTTGGGGAAGCGGGTGAACAGGCCATCGTCGATCATGGCCTTGGCGCCGCTGACGTCCTCCTCCGATGGCTGGCCGATGAACATCAACGTGCCGTGCCACTGGTCCTTCAGCGCCACCAGGGCCTTGGCCGTGCCCACCCACGCCGCCATGTGGATGTCATGGCCGCAGCTGTGGGCGACGAAGGTCTCCTTGCCGTTCCAGGTGGTCTTGGCCGTGCTGGCGTAGGGCAGCCCGGTCTTCTCTTCCATGGGCAGGGCGTCCAACTCGGTCCGCACCATCACGGTGGGACCGGCGCCGTTGCGGTATATCGCCACGATGCCGGTTTTGCCCACATGCTCCGTCACCTCAAAGCCCAGGGCCTTCATCTCCTTGGCCAGGCGGGCGGCGGTCCGCACCTCCTGGTAGGCCACCTCCGGATGGCTGTGGATGTCCTTGTACAGGGCGTCCAGGTGGCCGTAGTCGGCGCCCACCTCCGCCTCCACGGCGGTCTTGGTCTGGGCGGCATCGAAGGCCAGGGCGCCCGGGGCCACACCGGCCAGTAGCAGGCCGGCGGCCAGCGCCAGCCGATAACGCGATATCGTCTTCATGCGATGAGGATCCCGTCGGTCAGGGTCAGAAGGAGATGCGGCCGTTCAGGCCGAAGGTGCGGGGCGTGCTGCTGTAGACCAGACGCGTGTAGCCCAGGTTGCTGTTGGCGCTGACGATGCCATCCGCGCCGGTCAGGTTGTTGACGAAGGCGTAGAGCCCCCAGCCCTCGCCCTCCACGCCCACCCGCGTGTTGACCAGGCTGTAGTTGCCGTATTCGTTGAAGTAGACGTAGCTGGGCCGGAAGGTGGACACCATGTTGCCGGTGTAGCTGTAGTCCACGCGCACCATGCCGTTCAGGCGCGCGGTCAAGGGCACGGTGTAGGTGGCCGAGGCCGATGCCGTCAGGTCCGGCGTGTTGGGGATGCGGTCGCCCTTCAAACCGGTGGATCCGGTGGCCAGCACGGCGGCGTTGGCCTGGTCGCTGGTCAGATGGCCATCCTGGTAGCCCAGCGATCCCGTCAGCACCAATCCCGCCAGGGGCCGGGCGGTGATCTCCAACTCCCCGCCCCGGATGCGGGCGGAGCCGACGTTGGTGATGAAGGAGTAAAGGCCGTTGCTGGTGACCGTGCTGGTCTGCATGTTGGTCCAGTCCACCTGGAACAGGGCGGCGTCCACCGTCAGATGTCCGCCCATCCAGCTGGTCTTCAGGCCCGCCTCATAATTCCACAGCTTGTCCGGGGTGTAGGTCACCAGGCCAGCAGCCAGCCCAGGGATGTTGTTGGCGCCGCCAGGACGGAAGCCTTGCGAGGCGGTGGCATAGGCCATGGCATCCGGGGTCAGCTTATAGCTGACGTTGGCCTTGCTGACCCAACCCTGGGCGTCCGCCTTCACCGCCGAATAGGCGGTGGGCACGGACGCGGTGAAGGCCGAACCCAGCAGCGCCTGGCCGGTGGTGGTCTTGGTGTAGTCGTAGTGCCGGGTCCCGGCGGTCAGCGTCAGGTCGCCGATAGGGCTGTACGACACCTCCCCGAACTCGGCCGTCTGCTTGGTATAGGTGTTGATGTAGCGGTAGGACAGGTCCTGCAGCGGCTGATAGGTCAGGCCCGTGGCCGGGTCGGCCGTGGCCGTGTTGCTGTCGATGTGGTCGTGACGGTCCTCCAGATAAGCACCTGCCGTCCAGGTGAACGGCCCCTCACCCTCCGAGCTCAGACGCAACTCGTCATTGCGGCTATCCAGCGTGGCCGGCTGGTAGCCCACGGTCGGCGTCTTGGAGAGGCCGGTGGCGGTGTAGGTCTTCTTCTGCGCCGCGGTGCAGGCCACGGCCTGGCCGAAGTACAGCGGGCACAGCTGGTTGACGTAGGCCGCCACGGTCGACAGCGCCTGGACGCTGGGCGTGAAGTCGATGCTGCGCAGGACGTTGAAATTGTAGAAGGAGGTGCTGGCCGTCAGGGTGGCGAAATGCAGATCCCAGGTGCCGACCAGGTTGTACAGCGTCATCTCATTGTCATAGGGCAACTGGACCGGCGAATTGGTCTGGTAGCGCCCCTGCGCCTGGTACCAACCCAGCTGATTGTCGGCGGTCTGCTTCTGATAGCTGATGGTGCCGGTCAGGGTGATGTCGTCGGTGGGCGTGAAGCCCACCAAGGTGCGCACGCCCCGGGACTTGCCGTCGTTGACGTCCTTCAGGTTCAGCCTGGTGTCGTCCACATAGCCGGGCGTCGTCTGGTAATAGCCCGAGACGCGCACCGCCAGCTTGTCGGTCACCACCGGCACGTTGACCATCTGCTTCACGAAGCCGGCGCTGGCACCGTCGGTGTTGGTGTATTCCACCTCCGACGCGGCGGCGAACTTCTGGCTATCCGGCTTCCTGCTGATGACGCGGATGGTGCCGCCCATGGAGCCGCCGCCGTACAGCGTGCCCTGCGGCCCGCGCAGCACCTCAACCCGCTCCACATCGAACAGGTTCAGGTTGGCGGTGGTGCCGCCGGGGTCCTGGGTCGTGCCCGAGGGGCCGGTGACCGGCGTTTCGTCATAGTAAAGGCCGACGGTAGCCTCACCCGCGCTTTGTATGCCGCGGATGGTGAGACGGCTGGATCCCAACTGCGCCTGGGTCAGGTTGACGTTGGGGATGGCGCGGAAATAATCCTCCATCCCGCTGGCCCCCATTTTCTGCAGCGTGTCGCCGTTGATGGCGCTCAGGCTGAGGGGCGTGTCTTGTAAAGAGGTCGATCGCTTCAAGGCAGTGACCACGATTTCGGTCAAATCCTCACCGTCGGCCTGGCCGAGCCCGACTGAAACGCTTTGCGCATAGGCGCCGCCGGCAATCGACACGACGGCAGCACCCATCATCAAGGCCGGCAATACTGCCGCCTTTCCCCAGAACTTAGCCTCCATGAGAACCCCGTTCTTGAATTTGTTTTAATTTTGTTAGGGGCTCAGGATTATTTTTGTGTGTAGCGCCGCACAATAAAATTTTCGATTAGCGCTGTAACTGGAAGTTAGAGCGACCGGCGGGGTTCACACCGGCGCAGCAGGCGTCACCTGGGATTATAGCGCGTGGCCGACAGGGTGTCGGATACGGCGCAGATTTTGGTGTCCATGAAACCGGCGGCCCGCATCCAGGCGCGCACCGGCGTCTCACCGAACAGGGTCTTGGGGCCCTTGCCGTGGACGATCCACAGCGCGGCCCCTGGCGGCAGGCCCGCGTGCGCGGCCACCGCCCGCTCCAGGTCGGCCACGTCCCGAACCACGGCCAGCGCCAGGCGCGCTTCCGCCGGTGTGGCGGCCACGGCCCCCTTCAACGCCGCCGCCAAGGCGGAATCGTCCGCCGTACCGATGACAAGGACCGGCGCGGCCGGGCTCACGCCCAGTTTCTGCGCCAGGGTGGGCGGCGGGGTGGTCAGCTTCCTGGCCCAATGGGTGGCGGCGTCGGCGCCCAGGGTCAGAATCAGCGGACCGTCCGGCGTGGCCAAAACCAGATCGTCACCCTCGACCGCCACGGCGGTGATGGCAGCCACCGGCACGGTGCGCCGGATCTCGCCGCGCAGGATCAGTTCCCGGCTTTCCAGCAGGGCCTTCACCTCGCCCGCCCCGCCTTGCCATGTTACGTGACAGACGGCCTCTAGCCCCATGATGCGCCCCCGTTGTCGGCGGCGGACGGCCCTCAGCGCTGGGCCGTCGCCAGTTTGATCGCCAGGCCGATGAACACCACGCCGGCAATGCGGTTCAGGATGGTTTGCGCGCTGCTGGAACGCGCCAGCCAGCGGTTCAGGCCGCCGGCCAACACGGCAATGGTGGAGAAACAGGCCAGCGCCACGGCGGCGAACACCGCCCCCAGCAGGAAAATCTGCACGGTGACGCTGCCGTGCTCGGGGGCTGCGAACTGCGGCAGGAAGGCCAGGAAGAAGATCGCCACCTTGGGGTTGGTCACGTTCATGACGATGCCCCGGCCGTAAAGCGTCAGGGTGCGGTCCGCCGCCGCCTTGGCACCGCCCAGCACCTCCGGCGACGCGCGGAAGGATTTGTAGGCCAGGTACAGCAGGTAGGCGGCGCCAGCGGCCTTCAGCAGGGTGAAGGCCAGTTGCGACTGCTGGAAGATGACGGCCACGCCCAGCGCGACGGCGGTCGTATGCACCACCAGGCCGGTGCACAGGCCCAGCGTCACCATCACCCCGGCCCGCCAGCCCCGCGCCGCCGACAGGGTCAGCACGAACAGATTGTCCGGCCCCGGCACGAAGGCCAGGATGGCGGCAGCCGTGATGAACGTCAGCAGGGTTTCCAAGGGCAACATAGGCGCGGTCTCAAGGTCTTGGCGGAAAGGTGTTCAGCCACCGATCCTTCCAGACTTTTACCGTCCCGGCCACTGTCCTTATCGCGTCCGGCCGGTATACTGCCCGGACCTTACCCGTATCGAGAGCCGCCTTGCCTGCTCGTCCCCACCTGACGGTCTGGTACAACACCAAATGCCCCGTCTGTAACGCGGGCATCGACTGGCAGACCAACCGCCTGGTGCAGGCCGCCCGCGCCGGCGTCATCGCCTTCCGCGACATCAACCTGGAGCCGGAGGCGCTGGCCCGCTTCGGCGCGGATGTGGAGGCCGTACGCCGCCGCCTGCACGGGATCGACGCCGGCGGCCGCCTGCTGGTGGATGCGGACTGCGCCATCGCCATCTGGCGCCACACGCCGGGCGACGCCTGGCTGGCCACCCTGCTGGGCAACCGCCTGATCCGCCCCTGCACCCGCCTCGCCTACGACCACTTCGCCGACATTCTGTACGCCTGGAACCGGCGAAAGGGGCACTGGTGACCGGTTCGGGTCATCCTTCGACGCTGTTGTCGGCTACCCACTGGCGGAACGCTTCTTCCGACCGGTCACCAGCCGCGACGGACTGGATCATGTCGGCGGCATCCCGCTCGCTCACGTCCAAGAAAAGTCCATTCAGGATCAAGGTGGTTCCCAACGCGACGAAACCGGCGCGTTTGTTGCCATCGACGAAGGGGTGGTTGCGCAAAATACTGACGCATACCGCCGCCGCCAGATCGAACACCGTGACCGGGTTCTCGGCATACGCGACGATTTGATAGGCGCGGGCCAGTGACGCCTCCAGCGCCCCACGATCCCGCAGGCCCGGCGCGCCACCGTGTTCCGCCAGCAGTTCCGTGTGCAGGTCAATGATCGCTTCGATAGGCGGGAGGACGAGTCCCGTCACTTGGCCAGCACCGCCATGGCGCGGCGGTACCGGGTGGAAAATGCCCGGCCAGCCTCCATGGCTTTGCTGTAATCGTCGCTGGATTTGGCGATCTCAATGCGCCCGTCGCGCACCGACAGCGTGACCTCATCACCCCGGTCCAGGCGCGCCTCCGTCAGCACATCGCGGGGGATGGTGATGCCCGTTGAGTTTCCAACCTTGGTCAACTTGGTGGTGTGCATGGGGGCGCTCCTCACATCGCCACACACTATGTAATAACAAATGTTCCTACGTCAATGTCCCCATTACCTGGCTACTCCGCCGCCTGCACTGCCGGCAGCGGCGCCGGTTCCAGCGTCACGGCTACACCGCTCAGCACAGCGTTGCCGGACAGCGGGTCACGCAGATTCTCGTCCAGCAGCGCGTTGAGGTTGGCGCCCGGGCGCTGGCTGGCCAGGCCCAGGCGGGCGCCGTCGGCGTCGTGGCCCCAGCCGTGGGGCAGGCTGACAACGCCGGGCATCATGTCGGCGCTGACGGCCACCTGCACCTCGATGACCCGGCCGGTGCGGGACAGGCGGGCCCTGCCGCCGTGCACCACGCCGTGGCGGCGGGCGTCGTCCGGATGCACCAGCACGGTGCAACGGAACGGCCCCTTGGCCAGGATGGGCAGGTTGTGCATCCAGCTGTTGTTGGAGCGCAGGTCACGACGGCCGATGATCACCAGATCCGGTGCCGGCTGGTCCAGCGCCGCCACGGCGCGGGCCAGGTCCGCCACCAGGATGTCGGGCGCCAGCTCGACGCGGCCGCTGGGGGTGCGCAGCACCTCGGGGACGCGGGGCTGCAGGGCGCCGAGGTCGATGCCGCCCACGCTATCCGTCACCTTGGCGAGAGTCAGGCCATCCGGCTTGGCGCCGAAGCCATCGCCGTAGGGGCCGCCGCGCAAGGCCAAGTCCAGCAGGCGTTCCGGCCCCGTCCAGCGCGAAACGGCGGCCAGGACGGCGGCGGCATGGTCGCCGGCCCAGCGCCCCACCTCCGCCGCCACCATGGCATCATCCAGGGCGGCCGGGTCGGCATCGGCCCCCTTGCCTTCCGCGATGGCCGCCAGCTTCAGCAGCACCTGCCATTCCGCCAAAACGCCCTCGCCCCGGGGCAGCAGCGCCGGGCTGTAGCGGGCGTGGTTGCGATAGGACAGCTGCGGGAAGGCGACGTCGTAATGGCTGTCCTGGAAGGGCGACACGCCGGGCAGGATGACGTCGGCATGCCGCGTCGTCTCATTCAGGTAGATGTCGACGCTGACCATCAGGTCCAGCTGGTCCAGCGCCCGGGCCAGACGGTCGCCGTTGGGCGAGGACAGCACGGGATTGCCGGCCACCGTGAACAGGGCCCGCACCTGGCCCTCGCCGGGCGTCTCGATCTCCTCCGCCAGGCATCCCACCGGCAGCTCACCGAACACCTCCGGCGCGTTCGACACGCGGGAGCGGCGGCGGCCCAGCGGCACGCCGCGCCCCGTGCCGCCCTTCCCCACCGTATTGGCGGCGAAGGCGGCGGCCTTGGGGAACATCGCCCCGCCGGGCGCATCCAGGTTACCGGTCAGGACGTTGACGACGTCCACCAACCAGCTGGCCAGGGTGCCGAATTCCTGGGTGCAGGTGCCGATGCGGCCGTACAGCACCGCCGGCGCCGAGCCCGCCAGGTCCCGCGCCAGGGCCCGGATGGTGTCGGCCGGGATGGCGGTGTGGACGGCGGCCCGCTCCGGCGTGAAGGGGGCGATGGCGGCGCGCAGTTCCTCAACACCCGTCACATGGTCCGCCAGCCGGCCCAGCCGCACCAGGTTCTCCCCGAACAGGGTGTGGACCAGGGCCGCCAGCAGGAAGACGTCGCTGCCCGGGCGGATGAAATGATGCTCATCCGCCAGGGCCGCCGTCTCCGTCCGCCGGGGGTCGATCACCACCAGCCGGCCGCCGCGCGCCTTCAGATCCAGCGCCTTGCCGCGGAAGTCGGGCACCGTCCACAGGCTGCCGTTGGACGCCATGGGGTTGCCCCCCAGGATGACCATGAGCTTGGTGCGCTCGATATCCGGCACGGGAATGCTCAGCCAATGGCCGAACATCAGGCCGCTGGACAACTGCTTGGGCATCTGGTCCAGGGTGGAGGCGGAATAGATGTTGCGCGTGCCCAGGGCCCGCGCCAGCACCGGCGTGTACAGCAGCAGGCCCATCTTGTGGGCGGCGGGGTTGCCGATGTAGGTCGCCGCCGCGTCCCGGCCGTGGGTTTCCAGCAGAGGGGTCAGCCGCCGCTCGATTTCGGCGAAGGCCTCCTCATACGTGGCCTCGACGAAGCGGCCGTCGCGCTTGATCAGCGGCGTGCGCAGCCGGTCGGGGTCCTCATGCAAATCCTTGAGCGCCACACCCTTGGGGCAGATGTAGCCGTGGCTGAACACGTCCGCCTCGTGCCCCCGGATGCGGGTGACGGCGCCGTCCACCAGCGTGACCTCCAGGCCGCAGCACGCCTCGCACAGCGGGCAGATGCGGTGGGCGATGGCTTCTGTACCAGTCACGGGCGGGCCTCCCAGATTATTGTGGCCCAACTATCGGCGGTGACGGTGTCGCTGTCCAGTATGGACGCTAGCGGTCGCTAGCCCGTCCCTCAGCCGTCCATCCATTCCGGCGCGTACTGCACCATGCCTTCAACGCCGCTCAGGCCATCGGGCGTCAGTGCCAGGACCATGCAGTTCCGCGCCGGCACCGTGAAGGGCACGGCGATGGCATGGTCCGCCATGGGCCGGTAGCCGAAGCGGCGATAATAGTCCGGGATGCCGACCAGGACGACGGAGCCGTAGCCCAAGTCCCGCGCCCGCTGGTGTGCCGCCCTCACCAGCCGGCCGCCCACGCCCCGCCCCTGCCATTCCGGCACGACGGACAGGGGCGCCAGGGCCAAGGTCGGGGTGGAGCCTCGGGCCCCGCGTATGGCGGCCCGGGTCAGCAAGATGTGCCCCACCACCCGGCCGTCCTCCTCCGCCAGCAGCGACAGCGCCGGTATCCAGGCGGCGCTGCTGCGCAGGCGGGCGATCATCAAATGCTCACGATGGTCGCTGTAGGGCACGTCGGCGTAGGCCCGCCGCACCGCCGCCGCGATGGCGGCGGCGTCATCCGGGCCCTCCTGCCTGACGATCAGCGCCATGCCCCGCGCCAGCCTTACGGCGCCAACGAAGCCGTGGCGCTGATCTCCACCAGCAGGTCGGGAGAGATCAGCGGCCCCACCTGCACGATGGTGGTGGCGGGCTTGCCCCCGCCGAAGACGGCGCCGTGGGCGCGACCCACATCCTGCCAGGTGGCCATGTCGGTCAGGTAGATGCGGGTCTCCACCACATGCTCCGGCCCGGCGCCCAGCTCGGCCAGGGCGGCCACGATGCGCTCCAGAATCACCTTGGCCTGGCCGCCGGCATCGCCGGGGTGGAAGGCCTTGCCGTCCGGGCCGCCGCTGGCGGTGGTGCCGGACACGAAAATCAGGTCGCCGGCCTTGACCGCCCGCGAATAGCCGATGGCCTCCCCCCAGGCGGACGCCACCTCAACCTTCTGCCTACCCATGCTTCAGTTCCCTATTGTTCGCCGCGCCTGATGTCGGCGCAGTTTAATTGCGCCGACACCATAACGTCTGGTTTTTTATGATCCAGCGGCGGGAAAGCAGGGCTGATGCGCTTCAGGGATCCAGCGGGTCACCGGCGTCCAGCGTCAGGGCCGACAGGGTGGGCAGGTAGGCCACGTCGAAGGGCGACACCCGCTCCAGCCCGGTGAAGGGGACATAGCCCAGGTCCTCCTGGTTGCGGGTGGCGAAGCGGTCCTCGGTGATGTAGCCGCTCTGCCCCAGGTCGGTGACCACCAGGGCCTTGCGGTCCATAGGCATGCCGTAGCGATAGATCAGGCGGTCGGCATTGCGCAGGTTGGTGGTGGTGTGGCGGGCGTGCGGCTCCACCAGGATGGCGTCCGCCGGTATGCCATAGTCCTGGACCAGGGCCTTCTTCATCTCCAGCGCCTCATTATAGGGCGTCTGGTTGGGATGGACGTTCCCGCCGCTGACGATGATGACCGGCGCCTTGCCGTCACGCCAGCGCCTGGCCGCCAGTTGCACCCGCAGCAGCCCAGGCGCCGACAGGGCCACCCCCGCCGTCTCCGGCCCATAGCCCGGCACCACCAGGGCGGTGTAGGGATACTTGGCCCAGTTGACGGTCTTCAGGCGGGCCACCGCCGCCTTGTTCTCGCCCGCCTCCATGGGTTCGAACCGGCCGGCCTCGTCCCGGCGGTTGATCTGCAACAGCAGCAGGGCGAACGCCTCGGTCGGCTCAAAGAACGGGCTGTCATCCGCCAAGCCGTCCACCAGGACGGAGACCGCGCTTTTCACCAGCGTGCCATAGACCGGCGTGGCCACGTCATAGGCGGGGCCATCGATGGCCGGGCCGCGTGGTTTCTCGCCGAGGCCATAGACCGCCAGGATGTGGTGGGCGGTGGTCGCGGCCTGCGTCCAGGCGCGGACCACCACGTCGGCGTCCTGGCCCGGCGCCGCGGGGTAGAGGCCGCTGGCGTCCAGGGCGGTCGCCAGGCGTCGCGTTGCCTCCGGATGGGCCTTCAGGGCGGCGGCCAAAGCCTGGCCGGCGGCGGCCACCTCCGTGTCCGACCAGTCGAAGCCGCGGATGTAACAGCCGGTGTCGCCGCCGCAGGCCTCCACCGCCCCGCGCGCCCGGGCGCGGCGCTCTGCCGCCAGGCGGTTCAGTTCCGGCGCGGTCGCCACGGCCGCCAGCGCCTGCGGGTCGCGTGACAGCAGGGTCAAGCCATAGAACAGCTTGTCGCGCAGGGGCTGTTTATAGACCAGCGGCTTGGCCGCCGGCATCGTGGGCTCCGCCGCCCGCGCCGCTCCCGTCCAAGCCATTCCGGCCATCACCGCAATCGCCGCTACCCGCGCCCAGCACCGCATATTTCCAAGCCTTCGGTCCGTTAAAGTCGCGACACCCTACACGGGAACAGCGTCGCTTGCATGACCATGCACGGGTACCACCCCTTGCCCGAAGTCCTAGCCGCATCGGGACGTTGCGCGCTGTGGAACGTCACGGTCATAGTGCGCGGCACTCGACGACCGCCCAGCCAGGAAACACCGACCGCCTTGCCCACCCTGCCCCGCCTCACGGCCCTGTTCCTGGCCCTAGTCCTCGCGGCCCTGCTGCCGCCCCGGGCCGACGCCTGGGCGGCCAAGCCCAAGCCCTTGAAGGCGCAGGCCGATACGGAAGAGGTGGTGCCCACCGTGCGCCTGCCCGATACGGTGCGACCCTTGCGCTACCGTTTGAACCTGACCATAGACCCTGACCAGACCGAATATTCCGGCCAGGTGGAAATCAAGGTCGCGCTGAGCAAGGCGGCGGATCATATCTGGCTGAACGGCCGCGACCTGGACATGGCGTCCGCCGAGGTGGTGACGGCGGCGGGGGAGCATCTGCCCGCCACCTGGGACCAGGTGACACCGGACGGCGTGGCCCGCATGGGCTTCCCCCGGTCGCTGGCACCGCAGACCCTGACCCTGCGCTTCACCTACACCGCCCCCTTCGACCCCTCGCTGGACGGCCTCTATCGGGTCAGCGAGAAGGGGCTGAACTACGCCTTCAGCCAGTTCGAGGCCATCAGCGCCCGCCAGGCCTGGCCCTGCTTCGACGAGCCGCGCTTCAAGACACCCTATGACATCACGCTGACGGTGAAGGCGGGGGATGAGGCGGTGACCAACACCCTGCCCGTGCGGGAGGAGGCGGTGCCCGGTGGCGGCAGGCGCCTGACCTTCGCACCCACCCGGCCCTTGCCCACCTATCTGCTGGCCTTCGCCGTGGGGCCGCTGGACATCGTGAAGGGCCCGACCATTCCGCCCAGCGGCGCCCGCCGCCGGCCCATCCCCCTGCGCGGCGTGGCGCTGCATGGCAAGGGCCCGCGCCTGGCCTATGCCCTGTCGGTCACGCCCGGCCTGTTCCTGACGATGGAACGCTATTTCGGCATCCCCTACGCCTACGGCAAGCTGGACCTGATCGCGGCCCCCGACTTCGACGCCGTGGGCATGGAGAACGCCGGCACCATCATTTATAGCGAGCAGCGCCTGCTGGTGAAGGCCGATGACACGGTGGACGCGCGCCGCCGCTTCCTGGTGCTGCACGCCCATGAAATCGCCCACCAATGGTTCGGCGACCTGGTGACACCGGCCGGCTGGGAGGACATCTGGCTGAACGAGGCGTTCGCCAGTTGGCTGGCGCCCAAAGCGGTGGATGCCTGGCAGCCGCGCATGCTGACCGCCCGCGTGGTGGAGCAGGAGGCGCTGGAGGCCATGGATCTGGACTCCCTTGCCTCCACGCGCACCATCCACCAGCCCATTGCCACCACCAGCGACATCGAAACCGCCTTCGACAACATCACCTACCGCAAGGGGGCCGGCGTGCTGTCGATGGTGGAGGGCTATATCGGCCCCGACGCCTTCCGCAAGGCGGTGGCCACGCACCTGCGCCGCCACATCGACGGCGTGGCGACGGCCCAGGATTTCTTCGGCGCCCTGGCCGACACGGTGCATGACCCGGTGCTGGTCGATTCCCTGCGCTCCTACATCAACCTGCCGGGCGTGCCGCGCCTGTCGCTGGGCTGGACCTGCCCCCGCACCGGGCTGCAGGTTCTGACGGCCCAGCGCCGGTACCGCCCCCTGGGTTCCGAGGCCGCCACGGCGGCCCATTGGACCCTGCCCTTGTGCGTGCGGCCGGGCGCGGCCGGCACCACCACCTGCATGATGGTGACGGCGACGCGCCAGGCCCTTCCCCTCAACCAGTCCGCTTGCCCGGCGGTGCTGATTCCCAACGCCACCGGCAGCGGCTATTTCCGGCTGTCGCTGACGACCGAACACTGGCGCCGGCTGTTGGCCGTGCTGCCGCGCCTGCCGGCGGCGGAGCAACTGGCCCTGCTGGAAAGCCTGTGGGGCGAAGTCGCGGCCGGCCACCAGCCCCAGTCGCTATACCTCACCGCCGCCGTCAGCCTGGCCACCGTGCCCGCCTGGGATGTGGCCTCCGCCCCCTTCCCCCGGCTCAAGCAGTTGCTGGAGCAGGCGCCGACCGACAGCGACCGCGCCGCCCTGCGCCTGTTCCTGCTGCAGGCCTGGCGGCCGGTACTGGCCCGCGTGGGGCTGACACCAGGCAAGCTGGACCGGGTGGCGCCGGAAAACACCGCCCTGCTGCGCGACCGGCTGGTGGCTTTCCTGGCGCTGGAGCTGCGGGACGAGGACGTGCGGATGCGCTTGATGGCGTTGATGCGGACGTCCGACACCCAGCCGCCCGCGGAGATACGGGCCACGGGCATGGCGGTCATGGCCCAGGAACTGGGGCGTCCCTACATCAACGGCCTGGTCGACCAGCTGCGATCCTCCACCGACGCGGAAGAGCGGGAAATGGCGCTGGACGCCTTGAACCGGGTGACCGACCCCACCCTGGCGGCGGAGGTGCGCGACATGGTGTTCGCGCCCTGGCTGAAACTGAACGAGGTCAACATGCTGATTCGCGGCCAGGGGCGTGAATCCAGTCACGTTCCCGCCTATTGGGCCTGGGTACAGGCCAATATGGCCCATCTGCGCGCCCGGGGTTCCTCCGCCACCTTGGGCGCGCTGACCCTGCCGCTGGAGGGGCTGTGCAGCACCACCGCGGCGGACCAGGTGGAGGGCTTCTTCCGGCCCATGGCCGCCGAGTTGGAAGGCGGCGGACGCACGGTGGACCAGGCGGTGGAGCGCATCCGCCTGTGCGCGGCGCAACGGTCCGGCCCCCCGCCCCAAACGCCAACACCGGAACAAAAGCAATAATCCCTAAAGTGTAACCCCGAAAGTTTCGATCATCTGGCTGAATTGTTTAGGCTCATGGCTTGCTGTACCTACTGAAGGAACAGTGTTGCAATGGGGCCTTGGGGCCTGACCTGGCCATTAGGCCTGGGTATGAGGATATGCGTGGGGCGCACGCCGGGGGGCGGCTTCCACAAGGCATCGCGTCGGGGATGACCAGTCAGGGGAAGCATGAGTCAGGCAGAAATCAACCGGGACGCCGACGACGGCGATGACGCCGCAGTCCGTTTGATGATCGTGGAGGATGACGCCCTGGTGGCCTTGGGCATTCGCCTGACGGTCGAGGATCTGGGCTATTACGTCTGCGGCATCGCGGCGTCAGAACCCGAGGCCGTCGCGCTGGCCGCCAGCAGCCATCCCGACCTGGCCCTCATGGACATTCGCCTGAAGGGCACCGTGGATGGAATCGACACGGCCCGGCGACTCAGAAACGAATTCAGCCTGCGATCAGTCTTCCTATCGGCCTACACGGACGAGCAGACCATGGCCCGGGCCAGCCTGACCTATCCGTTGGGCTTCGTGCAAAAGCCATATTCCGCGGGACAGTTGAAGTCGGCCCTGGACCTGGCGTTGCGGCGGCTTGCCGCACCCAAGGACTAGACGGAAATCCCCGTTGAGTGCCGCCCGCCCCCGGGTCAAAAAGGCTTAGGACGAATTCCTGCTTGGAATGATGTCCAGACTGGCGTGTTATCAAGGCGGTAGCGTTCCGTCGTGGTTAACGCGCCGGCAGGGTTTCCCGCATTGGCCGGCCGCGTTGCCTTAATTCCGCCGGAAGGTGCTGCAAAATCATTGTCGTGGCTCGGGAGCCTCGGGCCACGACGTCAAGACGTGCGGAACCAATCCGCGCGTAAAGACGCATAGAAGGAGAGGAATATGCGCTTTAAAGCCCTGATGCTCGCCCCGGTTCTGTTGGTTGGCCTGGCTGCTTGCGACAAGCACGACGCCCCGGCCCCTGCCAAGACCGAAGCCCCGGCTGCCGCCCCTGCGGCGCCGGCCGCCGAACCGCCGGCCGCCGCCCCGGCTGACAGCACTGCCACCCCGGCGCCGGCCCCGTCCGACGCCACCCCGGCCCCGGCCACGCCGGAGCCCTCCACGACCGAACCCCCGAAGGGCAACTAAGCACTTCGTCGGGGCTTTGGCCTAGCGTTCACAGGCCCGTTCCGCATCGGAACGGGCCTGTTTTCGTTTGTTCGTTTGCCTCAGGCGCCGGCGGGGCATCCGCCCCTTGGCTATCCTCGCTGCGCGCCCCTTTCCCGTATACAGCGGTGCTCGCTGCGGCGGCCCCGGTCGGGGCCTAGGGGGGCTTTTGCTGGGGGGTGCTTTTGCTGGCCCGGAAGTTAAATCACTCCGCCTCAACCGGGCGGGGGCGGCCGTCTTCGCCGATGGCGACGTAGGTGAAGACGCCTTCGGTCACATGCACCGCCTCGCCCGTGGCGCCCCGGCGCACCCAGGTGTCGATGCGCACGCGGAGGGAGGTGCGGCCAACGGCCAGGATCTCGGTGTAGCAATTCAGCTCATCGCCCACCGCCACCGGGCGGTAGAACTTCATGGCCTCAATGCCCACCGTCGCCACCTTGCCCCGCGCCCGGCGCACAGCCTTGGCGGCGCCGGCCAGATCCATTTGCGACAGCACCCAGCCGCCGAAGATGTCGCCGTTGGCGTTGGTGTCCGCCGGCATGGCGAAGGTGCGCAGCGCCGGCGCCGTGGAGAAATCGGGGGTGGGCGGTTGGTCGTTCATTGTTCCATACTCCTGGGGTCCACACTCCTGGCCGGGCACCTGATTTGGAGGATACCCGCGTCCATCCTTACAAAATGTGGTGGTTATCGGGGCTGACCCGCCGCCCCGGTCCTTGAACTGCGGCGACGCCCACTCCTATAATGGGGTATGAGCGACCTGTTTCAGAATACCGCCCGCAAGCAAGACAGCTATTCCGCCCAGGACATCGAGGTCCTGGAGGGGCTGGAGCCTGTCCGCCGCCGCCCTGGCATGTACATTGGCGGCACGGACGAACGCGCCCTGCACCATCTGGTGGCCGAGGTGCTGGACAACGCCATGGACGAGGCGGTGGCCGGCCACGCCACCCGCATCGACCTGGAACTGGCGTCCGACGGCACCGTGTCCATCCGCGACAACGGCCGCGGCATCCCGGTGGATGACCACCCGAAATATCCGGGCAAGTCGGCGCTGGAGGTCATCCTCACCACCCTGCATTCCGGCGGCAAGTTCAGCGGCAAGGTCTACGCCACCTCCGGCGGCCTGCACGGCGTGGGCCTGTCCGTCGTGACCGCGCTGACCGACCAGCTGACGGTGGAGGTGGCGCGCGACCGCACGCTGTACACGCAAAGCTACAGCCGCGGCGTGCCCCTGACGCCCTTGGTGAACGCCGGCCCGGTGAACAACCGCCGCGGCACCCTGGTGCGCTTCCACCCCGACGCCCAGATTTTCGGCGAAGGCGCCCATTTCAAGGCGGAGCGGCTGTACCGCATGGCGCGGTCCAAGGCCTATCTGTTCCGGGGCGTGGAAATCCGCTGGAGCTGCGACCCCTCGCTGCTGGCCGATGACAGCGCCGTGCCGGCAGCCGAGACCCTGCACTTCCCCAACGGCCTGCTCGATTATCTGATGTCGGCCCTGAAGGACCGGCGCACCGTCACCCCCACCGCCTTCGCGGGCCAGGCCGACTTCCCCAACCAGGCCGGCCGTGTGGAATGGGCGGTGGCCTGGCCCGAGGATGACGAGGGCTTCAGCCACACCTACTGCAATACCATCCCCACGCCCCAGGGCGGCACGCATGAGCAGGGCCTGCGGCAGGCGCTGACGCGCGGCCTGAAGGGCTATGGCGAGCTGGTGGGCAACCGCAAGGGCCCGTCCCTGACCGCCGAGGACGTGGTGGACGGCGCCACCATCCTGCTGTCCGTCTTCATCCGCGACCCGCAGTTCCAGGGCCAGACCAAGGAAAAGCTGGTGAGCGCGGAGGCCGTGCGCCTGACCGAGGCGGCCATCAAGGACCATTTCGACCACTGGCTGTCGGCCGCCCCCGACGCCGCCAAGGTGCTGCTGGACCGCCTGGTGGAAAAGGCGGAGGAGCGGGCGCGGCGCCGCGCCGCCAAGGACATGGCGCGCAAGGCCCCTACCCGCCGCCTGCGCCTGCCGGGCAAGCTGGCCGATTGCTCGCGCCAAAGCTCCGAAGGCACCGAGATCTTCATCGTCGAGGGCGACAGCGCCGGCGGCAGCGCCAAGCAGGCGCGCAACCGCGAAACCCAGGCCATCCTGCCCCTGCGCGGCAAAATCCTGAACGTGGCCTCGGCCAGCACGGACAAGCTGCGCGGCAACCAGGAACTGAGCGACCTGGTGCAGGCCCTGGGCTGCGGCGCCGGCAAGGACTTCTCCGCCGAGCGGCTGCGCTATGAGCGCATCGTCATCATGACGGACGCCGACGTCGACGGCGCCCACATCGCCTCGCTGCTGATGACCTTCTTCTATCGCGAGATGCCGGCGCTGATCCAGAACGGCAACCTCTACCTGGCCCTGCCCCCGCTGTACCGCCTGTCCCAGGGCAGCAACGTCCGCTACGCCCGCGACGACGCCCACAAGGACGAGCTGCTGGCCAGCGTGTTCAAGGCCAACCAGAAGGTGGAGATCAGCCGCTTCAAGGGCCTGGGCGAAATGCAGCCCAGCCAGCTGAAGGAAACCACCATGGACCCGACGCGCCGCACCCTGCTGCGCGTGACCGTGCCGGACGTCCGCGACCCCGAGCAGAAGGACGACGCGGAGAACACGGCCAGCCTGGTGGAAAGTCTGATGGGCCGCAAGCCGGAGCTGCGCTTCAAGTTCATCCAGGAAAACGCCAAGTTCGCGCAGGACCTGGACGTTTAAGCGCCGGCTGAAAGCTTAGGCGAACGCCCGGACGGAAGTCACCGTCCGGGCGTTTTGTTTTTCACGTGTGCCAGACGCCGTTCAGGGCACCGGCGTAATAGCTGTTGCCGGTGCTGGTCTGGCTGGTGGTCAGCGGGTTGAAGCCGGCATGGCCGTTGGTGAAGGTGGTCATCTTGCCCAGCAGGGTGGTCACGTCAGCGGGCGTCAGCAGCACGCCGTCGCTGGCCTTGATGGTGGCGACCTCGGCGCTGGTGCTGGTGAACCAATTCGCCAGGCGCGCCGCCTGCCCCGCCCCCAATTGTTCCACCACTAGGTCGTTGCCCGCACGCTGCAGCCAGACCTTGTCATGGGTGACGAACAGGTCCAGCTCACCGCTGGGTCCCACCCCGTTGCTGGACAGGGAGACGGCGGCGCCGCTGCCGGCCATGACGATCTTGTTGCCGGCGCCGGTCAGGTTCAGCGTGTCCCCGCTGCCGGTCAGGGTGACGGTGTTGCCGGTCCCCGTCATCTTCAGGCCGCCCTGGGGGCCGACCGTGATCACGTTGCCGGAACCGTTGACGGTGTTGCTGGACTTGGCGGCCAGGGTGATGGCGTCACCGCCCGCCGTCACGTTATTGCCCGTGCCGCTGAGGGTCAGGGTTTCGCCGGCGACCGTCAGGGCGATGGCGCTGCTGGTGCCGTTGACCGTCTCCGCCGCGCCAATGGGTGCCGCCACCGTCAGCGTCGCGTCGGAGGCCGTGATGGTATTCCTGCCGCCGGTCACCGTCAGGCTGGCGCCGCTGGCGATGGTCGCGGTGTCGCCATCACCATTGAGGGTGGCGCTGGCCTTGGCGGCCAGGATCACGCTGCCGCCCGCTGCGGTGGTCACCTGGTTGCCCGTGCCTGCCAGGGTCAGCGTATCCCCCGTCCCCTGCACGAGGATGGTATCGCCCGTGGCGCTGATGCTCTCGGCACTGTTGCTGGCGGTGATGGTGATGGTCGCGCGGCTGGCGGCGCTGCCCACCACGACGTTCTTGCCGCCGGCCAGGGTGACCTGGTCGCCCGTGCCGGTCAGCGACAGTGTGGCGCCGCTGCCCGCGATCAGCGTGTCGTTGTTGCCGGTGGCCAGCAGGATGCCCACGTTGGTCAGCGCATCGACCTTGCTGCCCCCCGTGACGGAGGCGCGCCCGCTGACCAGGTTGATGGTCATGCCGCTGGCGTCGTAGCGAATGGTGGCGGCGGCCGAGCCCGAGAGCGTCGCGCCGGTGGCGTTGCCCACCACCGTCGTGGCGGCGGCCGTCGCGGCCACGGTGGCGCCACCCAGGGCGGTGACGATATTGCCGGCGCCCTGCACCACGGCCCTGCCGCCATCGCCGACGGTGACGATGTTGTTGGTGCCATTGATGGTGGCGGCGGCCCCTAGCGCCACGGTGACGGTGTTGCCGCCCCCGGAGATGAGGTCGCCGGTCGCGGCCACGCCGATGGTCCCGCTATTGCCCAGCACGGTTTGGCCATTGGCCGCCAAGCTGAGGTTGAACCCCGGCCCGGCGGCGGTGAGCGTTGCGTCGCGGCCCAGGATGGTGGTCGGGCGGGCGCTGGCCGGGCCGGTCAAGGTGGCGCTGCCGCCGGACAGGAAGTTCAGCGAGGTGCCGTCGCCGTTCAGCGCCAGGTCGGACTGGGTGGTGATGGTGCCGGTACCGGCATAAAGGCGGTTGGCCCCCTTCTTCGAACCAGTCACGGTCACGTTGCTGGCGCCGGCCAGGACATGGATGGTGTTGCCTGCGGCCTGGACCAGCATGTTGCTGCCGCCTACCGACAGGGCATTGCTGGCGTAGTTCAGGAACACGGTATCGCCCGTGCCCGTCACCGTTTCCACCAGGTTGGTCGCGGCCAGGACGATGGTGGAGTTGCTGCCCAGGTCGGTGACGGAGTTGCCCGAGGTGTTGAGGTTCAGCGTGCCCGAGCCGTTCATGGTGACCTGGTTGCCGGTGCCGTTGACCGTCAGGCCGCCGCTTTTGGCGATGGTCAGGAAATTCAGGCTGCCGGTGAAACTGGAGGCGAAGCCGTTGAAGGACACATGGTCGCCGGAATAGCTGTCGACGACGGTGTTGTTGTTATTGATATTGACGATGTTGCCGCCGCCGATGAGGGTGATCACATCGGCGGTGGCGGTGACGGAGATCACCCCGCCCCCCACGGCGATGGTGTTGCCCGCGAAACTGTCGACGATGGTGTTGCCGCCGCCAACGATGCTGGTCACGCCGCTGATGGTCGATTGCAACAGGGTGATGGTGTTGCCGGATCCGACGATGGTGTCGCGGTTCCCTTGCACGACCAGCGTGCCGCTGTTCGCCAGCGTCGAACGATTATTTGCGGTAACAATGGTGGCCATCGTGCGTTCCCCAACAAACACGCAAGGTGGCCATATGGCGATCACCCGGACTGTTGTACACCGCGCATAAGATTATATCGGGGCTCAGCTTGGTCGCGGCCAAGAAAAAGGCCGCATCGCTGCGGCCTTTTTCAAACAAACCGGATGTTCGGCCAGGCTGCCCGCCTGGCGCCGCCCATCACCGGAAATCAGAAGTGGAAAAGCTCAGTGGCCGTGGCCGCCGTGATTATGATCGTCATGGCCGTGGCCGCCATGCCCATGATGGGCATTCGCTTCGGCCGGCTTCACGGCGGCGATGGACAGCGCGGCGAGCAGGCTGAGGCCGAGGAAAGCAGCGATGCCGATGGTGACCATGGATATCGTCCTTATGAAGCAAGGGGCGGTTGAGCCAACAAGGGAAGCCTAGACCAGTTCTCGCGGGCTGCGCAACCGGCCAGGTGACAAAGTCGTGTCATCTATTGATGATGATGGGGCTTCGGCCGGCCAAAACAAGGGCCGTCCGGTGCTCAACATCCCCTTGGCGCCGCCTCACGTCACGCTTAGCCATTCCTGCCCGGGACTTGTCGTTTCCGGCGGCTGTTCCAGGAGCGGCAGATGGGGGTGGCAGATGGCCGCACCGGTCGACTGCCGCCACGCGGGCGCCGGGACGGCCCCGACAATCGACTCGGCGGCGGCCCGGTCGAGCATCCGCCCCTCCGCCCTGTCGCCGACCAGTGCATCTGGGGAGCGCCATGGGCCGCGTCGCACGATTAACCCGGCAACCGGATAAGAACTGGCTTCCCTTCCGCCCCGGACTCGGGCGCGGAAGGTGACACAACAGTTGACATTAAAGGAAATCCTTGCCCTTGCGGGCTGGAATTGATATCGAACGCGCGACCCTAGATCATGCCGCGACTTCCGCCAAGTCGCGCGTGGTTCCGGTATGGGCGGCGCCGGGCCGCCGTGTACAGGCCTGGATGCGGCCCCGATCCCGTTTGAAGACGGGCTTGGCGCGGGATGGCGGCCCCGCCGGCCCGGCGCTTGATCCAAAGGGGGGCGCGGCGGTTCCGCCGGGTCCCGTCCTTTAACGAAGCACACCATACAGATATAAGGTCGCATGCTTTTCTCGGAAATTGGGCTAGGCCCGGAAGTCCTTCGCGCGGTTGAAGACGCGGGCTATAGCCAGCCGACCCCGATTCAGGAAAAGGCGATCCCCTGGGTGCTGCAGGGCCGCGACGTGCTGGGCTGCGCCCAGACCGGCACCGGCAAGACGGCATCGTTCACCCTGCCCATGATCGACATCCTGGCGTCCGGCCGCGCCCGCGCCCGCATGCCGCGCTCGCTGATCCTGGAGCCGACGCGCGAGCTGGCGGCGCAGGTGGCCGAGAACTTCGAGGTCTACGGCAAGTACCACAAGCTGAACATGGCGCTGCTGATCGGTGGCGAATCCTTCGGCGACCAGATCAAGAAGCTGGAGCGTGGCGTCGACGTCCTGATCGCCACCCCCGGCCGCATGATGGACCTGTTCGACCGCGGCAACATCCTGCTGTCGGACATCAAGATCCTGGTGATCGACGAAGCCGACCGCATGCTGGACATGGGCTTCATCCCGGATATCGAGCGCATCGTCGGACTGCTGCCCAAGATGCGCCAGACGCTGTTCTTCTCGGCCACCATGCCGCCGGAGATCCGCCGCCTGGCCGACGCCTTCCTGATGAACCCGCGCGAGATCACGGTGGCCCCGCCGGCCTCCCCCGCCGCCACGGTCACGCAGGCGGTGGCCATGGTGCGCAATGAGGACAAGCGCGAGGCCCTGCGCCACCTGCTGCGGACGGAAGAGGTGAAGAACGCCTTCATCTTCTGCAACCGCAAGCGCGACGTCGCCGTGCTGCACCAGTCCCTGACCAAGCACGGCTTCAACGCCGGCGCGTTGCACGGCGACATGGTGCAGTCCAAGCGCACCGAGACGCTGGAGCAGTTCCGCCAGGGTGAGATCGCCCTGCTGTGCTGCAGCGACGTGGCTGCCCGCGGCATCGACATCGCCGGCGTCAGCCACGTGTTCAATTTCGACGTGCCCCACCACGCCGACGACTACGTCCACCGCATCGGCCGCACCGGCCGCGCCGGCAAGACCGGCCGCGCCTTCATGCTGGCGACCCCCGACGACAGCCGCACCCTGGGCGCCATCGAAAAGCTGATCGGCCGGGAAATCCCGCGCATCATGATCGACGGCCTGGAAACCCCGGACATGTCCGAGGGCGAGGGCGACGGCGGACGCCGCCGTCGTTCCGCCCGGAGCGCCAGCCCGCGTGGCGAAACCAAGGGCCCCCGCCGCCGTGGCAGCAGCCGGAGCGACGCCGCCGCCGAACCCCCGCGCGAGGTCCAGGCTGAAGCTGGGACCGTGGCGGAAGAGACGGTGGAGGCCCGCCGGCCGGAGCGACCTGAACGCCAGGAACGGCCTGAACGCCAGGACCGCTCGGAGCGGAGCGGCCGTGACCGCGACCGCAACCGGAACCGCGACACCCGGGGCGAAGCCCGCGAGGGCAACCGGAGCGAGGGGAGCCGCAACGATACCCGTCCCCCGCGCCAGGATGACCGGGGCGAGCCGCGCCGCCGCTGGCGGGACGAGGATGATGGCCCGACGGTCGTCGGCTTCGGCGACGACGTGCCGGCCTTCATGCTGCGTGTGGCCCGTCCCGTGGCCCGCGCCGTTCCACCGGAAACTTTTGACGGTTCCGACACGCCCGAGGCGTGACGGCGAACGGCGGAGGCTTGGAAGCATCCCATGCAGACCATCTTCGTGCAGATCAAGTGCGAACTGGGCAAGGCCTACGACGTGGCCGATTCGGCCGTGGAAACCTTGGAAGAGGTTTCCGAGGTCCATTCCATCTCCGGTCAGTACGACCTGATGATGAAGTGCTATCTGGGTGACGAGGCCGACATCGGCCATTTCGTCACCCAGCGCCTGCAGACGCTGCCGGGCGTCAAGGACACCTTCACCATCATCACCTTCAAGGCCTTCACCTGACATTCCCGCCGTCCCCTTGCGGGGCTGCTGCCGCCGTGGCGTTTCCCAGCATGGTGTTTCTGGGCCACGCGCCGACGATATCGGGAGATGAACCCGTGGAACGGGCCAGCCGTGTTGACTTGGCCCACGGCATGGGCAAGAAGGTGATCCATGAAGCGGAGCAAGGACATCGGCCACATGGCCCGGAACGGCGGCATCCCCACCCCCAGCCCCTGCGTGCGCTCGGGCGAACTGACGGGGAGCGCGACGCGTTGAGCCCCCTCACCGGACAGCCCCCCACGGCCGCCGCGCGGCGGCGTGCCGCCATCGCCGCCACCCTGATCGCCGGCCTGTTGTGCAGCACGGCACTGGCGCAACAGCAGCCAACGGCGCCTGCCACGGGAGCGCCCGCCGCCCCCCAGGCTGCGCCCCCGCAGGCCTCACCGAAGAAGGAGCAGCCGCCCGTCCTGCTGGAGGCCGACCAGGTCGACACCGACAACGACCTGGGCATCACCACCGCGACCGGCAACGTGCAGCTGTCGCAGGGCGGCCACGTCGTGCTGGCCGACACCATCAGCTACAGCGAGCGATCCAACGTCATCACCGCCAGCGGCCACGTCGTCATGATCCAGCCGGACGGCGAGGTGATGTTCGGCGATTATGCGGAACTGACGGAAGACCAGAAGCAGGCCTTCGTCGACCAGTCGCGCATGCTGCTGCAGGACAACAGCCGCCTGGCCGGCTACCAGGCCGAACGCATCGATGGCCGCTACACCCGCGTCACCCGCGGCACCTACAGCCCCTGCAAGCTGTGCGAGGACGATCCCACGCGGCCGCCCACCTGGCAGATTCGCGCCAAGCAGGTGACGCACGACAATACGTCGCACGACATCTACTTCCGCGACGCCACCATCGAGGTGGCGGGCGTGCCCATCACCTACCTGCCCGCCTTCTCCATGCCCGATCCCACGGTGGACCGGCGCAGCGGCTTCCTGACGCCCACCATCGGCTACAATACCAATTTGGGCATGTTCGCGCGGGTGAAGTATTACTACGACATCTCGCCCGACAAGGACCTGCTGTTCGACCTGCTGCCCAGCGCCAACGATGGCCTGCTTTTGGGCACGAAATATCGCCAGCGCTTCACCAACGGCTATCTGGAACTTCAGGGGGCTGCGACCTACACGCAGAACCCGCAGGCGTCGTCCACCGGCACCATCAGCCCGACGGAACTGCGCGGCTGGGTCCAGGGCATCGGCCGCTTCGACATCGACGATTCCTGGCGCTGGGGTTTCGACCTAAACCGGGTCACCGACAACAACTTCCTGTTGCGCTACAACTACAGTGCCGAACAGCTGCTGACCAGCCGCCTCTACACCGAGCATTTCGCCGGCCGCGACTACTTCAACGCCGGCATCTACGGCTTCCAGGACCTGCGCCCGTCCAACACGTTGGAAGAGCCGGTTGCCCTGCCACTGATCACCTACAGCGCCCTGGGCGAGCCGGGCGATACGCTAGGTGGCCGCTGGTCTTTCGACGCGCAGTACCTGGACCTGTGGCGCGAGCAGGGCGTGCGGTCCCGCCGCGCTTCCCAGGTCTCGGGCTGGCAAGGCGACTACACCAACAGCCTGGGCATGGTCACCACCGTGAACGCCCTGCTGCGGACCGACGCCTACGCCATCGGCAACCTGAAGGACGCGGCCAACGGCGGCCCCCGGGACGACTTCACCCGCGTCCGCATCTTCCCCCAGGGCCAGATCATGACCCGCCTGCCCTTCGTGCGCGAGGACGGCACCGTATCGGAAATGATCGAGCCCATCGTGGCCTTCACCGCCGCGCCCAACTATCACAACAGCCGCGACCTGCCGAACGAGGACAGCGAGGACATCGAGTTCGATTCCACCAACCTGTTCCGCCTCAGCCGCTACCCCGGCGTCGATCTTCTCGATGGCGGCCAGCGCGTGACCTACGGTGTCCGTGCCGGCGTCTACGGCAATGGTGGCGGCAGCAGCACCCTGTTCTTCGGTCAGAGCTACCGCCTGCAGCACAACACCGACTTCGCGGTCAATTCCGGCCTGTACAGCCGCCAGTCCGACTATGTCGGCCGCCTGGAACTGACCCCCAGCCCATGGATGGACATCAGCTATGGTTTCCGACTGGATCCGACCAGCGGCGCCCAGCGCATGCACGATTTCACCGGATCGTTCGGCCCGTCCATCTTCCGCGTGTCGGGCAGCTACCTGTACATCAACAAGCTGGAACTGCAGAACGGCACGACGGCCGACACCACCGCCAACCTGCAGGAAGTCAGCGGCGGCGTGACCTCGTCCTTCCTGAAGTACTACACGGTGGGCCTTTCCACCCGGTACAACCTGGCCGAAGGCGGCGGGCCCGTCTCCACCAGTCTGACCACCACCTACCAGGACGACTGCTACACCTTCTCCCTGATCATGGAGCGTGATTACGCCCAGCGTGTCGGCCTGGCGTCCGGCAACCGCATTTACTTCCGGATGATCTTCAACAAGCTGGGCACGTTCGTCAGCCCGGCCTTCACCGGCACCTCGCATTAGTTTTGCAGGTAACCCGGTTACGGGGTTTATAGTCCGGTATCGCGACCAGGCGGGCCCCTGGCAGCGGGGCCCCGCCACCGATATCCGAGGAAGAACCCCATGCCCGCTTCCCTGCTGACCCGCCGCGTCCTGTTCCGGGGCCTGGCCATGGCCGCCTTGGCCGTTGCCGGCCTGGCCACCGCCCGCCATGTCGATGCCGCCACCCCGTTGCCCAGCTCGGCCGCGGGCTCGGCATATGATTACAAGTTCACCTCCATCGACGGTGACCCGCTGCCCCTTAGCCAGTTCAAGGGCAAGGCCATCCTGGTGGTGAACACCGCCTCCCTCTGCGGCTTCACCCCGCAGTACAAGGGCCTTGAGGCCCTCTACACCGCCTACAAGGACAAGGGCCTGGTGGTGCTGGGCGTGCCCGCCAACGATTTCTCCGACCAGGAACCGGGCAGCAACAAGGAGATCAAGCACTTCTGCGACGCGAACTTCGCCGTCGACTTTCCCATGACGGAGAAGGAAACGGTGACCGGCGACAAGGCCCACCCCTTCTATAAGTGGGTCAGCAGCGCCAAGGGCGCGCCAAAGTGGAATTTCCATAAGTACCTGATCAGCCCCGAGGGCGCGCTGATCGCCGCCTTCCCCAGCAAGGTGGAACCGGAATCGCCGGAACTGAAAGCCGCCATCGACGCGGCGCTGTCGCACAACGGTTGAGAGCCGACGTGGACGCGGCGGGATGTGCCACCGCCCGCGCCATTGGCCCGGATTGCGTATAGGCCGACAGCCGCTTGAGTTTGGGAGGCGGCCCCGCTAGGGTCAGGCCCGGGAGACTTCGTTTCCCGGGCTTACTAATTCCTTGTTCTCCCTGACCTATCTGCTGGGTGTTGGCGCCACCATGAGTTATGGCCTCTATGATCACAGCCGCCGGGCCCGCCGCCGTTTCTGGGGGCGTCTGGGCAAGTTCCTGCTGCTGGCCGGTGTCGTCGGCGTCGCCTGCGCCTTCAGCTATGAGGTGGGGCAGGAACAGCTGATCCGGCGGGAACAAAGCCTGCAGACGCAGCTGACCCAGGCCCAGTCCGCCAAGGAGGAGACCGAGCGCAAGGTCGCCCAGCTGCAAGCGGCGCTGCAAACCGCCGAGGTGCGCGTCAGCGAACTGCAGGTGCGCTATGACCGCGACGTGCCCACGGGCGACCTGGGCCGGTTGAAGGATCTGTTGGCCAAGAAGATGGTGGAGGGCGTCGATGCCGGCCGCCTGGCCCTGATCATCGAGCAGACGGGCACCCCCCGCTCCTGCGGCAAGGCGGAGACCAAGCGCTTCGTCCTGTCGACCTCGCTGTACAAGGGGCCCAACACCTCGGCCGGCTTCGCCGACGGCGCCATCACCGTCTCCGGCGAGGGCGCCACGTCGCGCAGCCCTGACGGCGCGCCGCAGTCCTGGTTCGACCCGGCCAAGCCGGTCACCCTGAAGTTCACCGACAAGAACGGCAAGGAAACCCAGACCACGGGCATGCTGCCGCTGCAGCATTCGGTGATCATCGACGACACCGAATACCGCTTCAAGATCAGCCCCGGCTCACGCTCCTTCGTGGACGTGGTGGGCGATCACTGCCCGTTCCCCTGATGCACAGCCCTTGGTCGATCATGATCGGGGGGATCCCAGGCGCCGGGTGACGCCCAACAGTCCTTATTGCCGTCGTTCTGAGGCACCGGTGCCCGATAGGTCGCCGGCGTCCAATTCCAGATCCAGGTCGACCGGATAGCCGCCGTAGAACCCCGGGTTGACGCCGCGCAGCAGCAGGCGAGCGCGGGGATCGGTCAGGATCGGGCCCTTGGGCTCCAGGGTCAGCGCCTGATAGTCGTAATCGGCCAGCGCCCGGGTCACCAGGGCAACCTTGCCATTGTGGTCGGGGTTCAGCACCACCGGCACACCGGCGCCGGTCGTATCCGCATAGCCGATGTGGCCAGGCGCTTCCGCCTGCAGGCCGCCATAGGCCAGCACCGGCGCCATGCCGTCGAAGCGTCCCAGCAGGCGCCCAGCCAGCTTTCCTTGCAGGGTGTAGCCAGCCGCCGTCCATGCCGGCAGGGCTTGGGCCAAATCCACCCCCGCCGCCGTGGCGCTGAAGCCGCCGCCCTCCTCCGGCGACAGATGCACGTGGCCGCCGGCCCAGGCCAAATCGCCGCCTTGCAGCAGCACCCGGCCGTCCGCCAGCTGGAAATCCAACCCGACGTCCTCCAGCGCCAGGGCGGCACGCACGGCCTTGGCCTCGATATGCTGGGCAGGCGGGCTGTGCAGCGGGAACAGCCCGTCCAGCGCCACCGCCCCCTTGAGGCCGTCGATGGCCAACGATGGGCCGGCGAGGCTGACGGCACCGGCCCGCACCTCCCCCGACCCGGTCAGATGCCCCTGCTCCCACGACAGATGGGCGCGGCCCGCCACCGTGCCCAGGCCCTGGATTGGTCCCGCCAGGCCGGCGCCAGGCAGCAGGCGGCTGAGATCCGGCACGTTGGACAGCGTCAGCGGCTCCAGCACCGCCGCCGCCTCCCCCCGCTTCTCCGCCCCGGTCCAATGCCCACTGAGCCCCAGGACCAGGGGCGTGCCTAGTCCCCGGGCCTGGCCCGCCAGGGTCAGCGTGGCAGCCGGATCGCCGGACAAGGTGACAGCCAGGGCCAGGGGCGGCAGCATCGTGCCTGCCACACGGCCGCCATCCAGGGTCAATTGCCAGGGATTGGCGCGGTTGGCGCGATCGAAGCCGGCGGACAGATGCGCCCCTTCCAGCGTACCGCCCAGCAGCACCGGCGCCTCCACCGACGCGGCGGACGCCTCCAGGGCGCTCAAGCCCCCGGCATCCCAATCGGCGGCGATATGCAGGCCGGTGGTGCCACCGGCGACGAGGGGCGTGGCCGCCGGCCCCAGGCGCCCCACCAGGGCGCCTTGCGCCTCGGCATGTCCCCGGCGTTCCTTGCCCCAACCGCCGCGCCAGGCCACCGCAAGGTGGCCGTCGGCACCAGGGTCCCAGCCCACGCTGACCGGCGTCCCCTGCCCGTCCCGCAACCGCCCACCCAGCTGCGCCGCGCGGGTCAGGTCCAGGCGCCAGGCGCCATCGCCTTCCGGCGTCAGGTTTCCGCCGCCGTTGAGGAAAGCGGCCATCAGCGGCAGTTCCGGCGCCGTCATCCCCTCCGCCGCGACGGTCACGGCCAGGGCGCGCCCCTCGCCGGTGCCGGCCACGGTCAGCAGACCCTCGCCGCTCCAGGTCCCGGCCCCCCGGGCGCGCAGGGTAAGCCCCCACGGCGCGGGGGGCATGGTGGCCTGCATGCCCGTCCCCTGTGTGCCGATCCCCTGAATGCCCGTCCAGGGCTTGGCGCCCTCCAGGGCTAGGTGGGCGTCGGGCGTCTCGGCGGTGGCACTCACGGTCCAGTGGTCCCCACCGCCCTGCGCCGCCAGATGGGCTGAAATGGGGCCACCCCAATCACGCACGCGCAGGTCCGTCACCGTCAGTTCAGCCTTGGCCGTGCCGTTGGGGCCGGCGGCCAGGGTGCCCGACACCATCGGGGTGGCGCCCGGCGCCGCGGCCAGCCGCAGCGCGGGACCATCCGACGTCCTGGTCAGGCTGACGGTCACGGCAAGCGCCGGCCAGCCGGCTGCCGGCTCCATCACCGCCTGCCCTTGCCACGCGCCCGCCTCCGCCCCGTCCCCCGCCCTATGATCGAGCGTGGCGTGCAGGGCCAAGGGCATCGACCAGTCACCGTGGATCAGCTGGGCCGAGCCAATGTCCACATGGTCGATGGGCAGATCCGTCAAGCGCGCCAGGGCCTGCCCATCCAGATGGCCGGCATCCAGGCTGACCCCGGTCAGCGCCAGGCGCGCCGGCCGGCCCCAGGGCACCAGGCCGGCGAAGGTCACCAGCACGGTGTCCGCCTCCAGCCCTGGTTGCAGGCGCACGCCAGCCTCCAGCCAGCCCCAGCCGGCATGCCGCACCGTCACCTGGGCATCGGCGAAGCCAGCCTCGACCAGGGCGGCCTTCAGCCGCTGTTCCGCCGTGGCCGGCAGAATCAGCCGGCCGGCCAAAATGCCCCCCGCGATGGTCAGGGTGACAGGAACCAGGCCCCACAGCCAGCGAGCCCCCCACGGCGGCAGGCCGGCCTTGAACGAGATCGGCCACCGCCACCCCCGCAGCGCGGCCCGCCACGACGGCAGGCGCCACACGCCGGGCGTCATGCGGCGCTTGGCCTTGGGCGCGCGCAGGTTGGGGGGCCGCATTCCGGGCGGCGGCCGTAACGGCGGCATGGACATGGGGTGTACAAGTCCCTTCCCGGCCCCGGTGGTACCCGGAACCGTGGTGGAGAGTGGCAAGACCAGCGACGGACCACAAGCCGCACCACAGCCCCCTGTGTGCGGCAAGAAGGTCCGGTCACCGACCTCGACCGTCCCCTCATGCAAGTCGCTTGCCGATTTTGGCACCCCAACCCGCGAATTTTGCCGCAGGCGGGGGGCGGCTGCGCCAGAAGGGCGGTTCAAATCGGCCGGCGGGGGCGCTATGGTCCGCCGACCGGCAAAGCCGGACACGGACGCGCCCACCACAAGAACGAGCTTCCCAAAATGGATCTTGAGAACACCCTGTATCTCGACCTGCCGGCCGGCCGCGTCGTCATCGCGCTCCGCCCCGACCTGGCCCCCAACCATGTCGCCCGTATCAAGGAACTGGCCCGCGACGGCTTCTACAACGGCCTGAGCTTCCACCGCGTCATCGAGGGCTTCATGGCCCAGGGCGGCTGCCCCATCGGCGACGGCACCGGCGGTTCGGGCAAGAAGCTGAAAGCGGAATTCTCGGCCGAGCCGCATGTGCGCGGCGTCTGCTCCATGGCCCGCGCCATGAACCCGGACAGCGCCGACAGCCAGTTCTTCATCTGCTTCGACGACGCCACCTTCCTGGACCGCCAGTACACCGTCTGGGGCAAGGTTACCGAGGGCATGGAGTTCGTCGACGCCCTGAAGAAGGGCAGCCGTCGTGACAACGGCAGCGTCACCGACCCCGACAAGATCGTGAAGATGCAGGTCGCGGCCGACGCCGCCTGATCCTGGCACCTCTCATCCGGTTCAAGGTTCGACCGCCCGCCCCCTAAAGGGGCGGGCGGTCGGCTTTTGGGGACGGTGCCGGATCGGGGGGTAAAAACCGCCGCCCGGAACCAGCTTGGCCCCCCTGGTCCGGCAGAAACTGCCGCAAGGGGAACCCCCTGCCGCCCTTGCCCAGGCTGCCTCAAGCTAAACCATTGATTCTTATCGATCTCGAATGTTGGCACACCCCCTGCATATAGGGAGGCGACTAACAAGCGGCCGGCATCGACCGGCAGCGACGTTCGAGGCGAAAATGGAAAACCCGATTTACGTGGCGCTGTCCCGTCAGGAGGCGCTGTCCCGGCAGCTGGATGTGGTGGCGAACAACATCGCCAACATGAACACGACGGGCTACAAGCAGCAGCGCATGCTGTTCCAGGAATACCTGGAGAAGCCGGCCCGCGGCGAACGGGTCTCCTTCGTCCAGGACTACGGCCTGATGCGCGATACCCGCGCCGGCGCCCTGCAGGTGACGAACAACACCCTGGACCTGGCGCTGAAGGGCGACGGCTACTTCACGGTGGAGACGCTGTCCGGCCCGCGCTACACCCGCGCCGGCAATTTCCAGCTGAACGACCGTCGTGAGATCGTGGACCAGAACGGCCTGCCCGTGCTGGACACCAACGACAACCGCATCACCGTCCCCGACGGCACCACCGACCTGAAGATCCAGGGCGACGGCACCGTGATGGCCGACCGCGCCCAGCTGGGCAAGCTGAAGATCGTCAGCTTCGACGACCAGCAGCAGATGCAGACCCTGGGCGGCGGCCTGATGACCACGACCCAGACGCCGCGCCCGTCAGCCAACCCGCAGGTGACGCAGGGTGCGGTCGAGGCCTCCAACGTGCAGGCCATCGTCGAATCCACCGCGATGATCGACGTGCTGCGCCAATACCAGATGACCCAGAAGCTGGTGGAAGAGGAACACGATCGCATCCGCAACGCGATCAGCCACCTCGCCAAAGCCCAATAACGCCTCCGTGACGCCGAAGAAGTAGGAGAAACAGATCATGCGCAGCCTCTCCATCGCCGCCACGGGCATGCAGGCCCAGCAGACCAACGTCGAAGTCATCTCGAACAACATCGCGAACATGACGACGACCGGGTTCAAGCGGCAGCGCGCCGAATTCCAGGACCTGCTCTACCAGAACATGCGCCGCGTCGGTTCCAACTCCTCCGATGCCGGCACCATCGTCCCCACCGGCATCCAGATCGGCGCGGGCGTGAAGACGGCGGCCGTGTACCGCATCAACGAGCAGGGCAACATCACCACCACCGGCAACAGCCTGGACCTGGCGATCAATGGCAACGGCTTCTTCCAGGTGACGCTGCCCAGCGGCCAGATCGCCTACACCCGCGCCGGCTCCTTCTCGCTGAACGCCAACAGCCAGGTGGTCACGTCCGACGGCTACCTGCTGAACCCCGGCTTTACCATCCCGCAGAACGCGGTGGACATCTCGGTGGACGCCTCGGGCCAGGTGCAGGCCAAGATCGACGGCCAGGTGAACCCGGCCATCGTCGGCCAGCTGACCCTGGCGAACTTCCCCAACGCGGCCGGCCTGGAAGCCGTCGGTGACAACCTGCTGCTGGAAACCCCGGCCTCGGGCCAGCCTGTCACCGCCGTCCCCGGCTCCACCGGTTTCGGCCGCATCACCCAGAACGCGCTGGAAACCTCCAACGTCAACGTCGTGACCGAGATCACCAACCTGATCCAGGCGCAACGCGCCTACGAGATGAATTCGCGCGTCGTGACCACGACGGACCAGATGCTGCAGTCCATCACGAACATGAAGTGACGGCGGCGGAAAGCGGAGAACAGTCATGAAAGCCTTGGCCACCATCCTGCTGGGCACCAGCATCCTCTTCAGCGCCGGCGCCGCCACGGCCGCCGACCTGCATGGCGACGTGGATGTCAACGCCGACACCATCCACCTGGGCGACCTGTTCGACGCGCTGGGCCCCAACCAGGCCACCATCGTCATCGGCCAGGCCCCGGCGCCCGGCCACCGCATCACCTACGACGCCTCGGTGCTGGACCGCATCGCCGCCGCCAACGGCGTGGATTGGAAGTCCACCGGTAATGAGCGCGTGATCGTCAGCCGCCCCTCGGTGGACGTGACCGCCGACCAGATCCAGGCCGCCTTCACCAAGGCCCTGGCCGACGCCGGCGCCCCGGCCGGTATGGAAGTGCAGCTGGACAACCCCGGCACCGTCCTGCGTCTGCCGGCCAACAGCGACAGCAGCATCGGCTTCACCAACGTGAACTACGATGCCGCCCGCGGCCGCGCCACCGGTGACCTGGTGATCCCGGCCAAGGGCGAGCCCGTCATCCGCCAGAGCTTCGGCGCCCGCGTGGCCGTCATGGTCACCCTGCCGGTGCTGAACCGCCGCGTGGCCCCGGGCGAGACCATCGCCGCCAGCGACGTGGAATGGACCAAGGTGCCGCGCACCCGCATCAGCGGCGACGTGGTGACCGAGGCCCGCGACCTGATCGGCCTGACCGTGCGCCACGGCGCCAGCCCCTACCAGCCGGTGCGCACCGACGAGGTGCGGGCGCCGGTGGTGGTCACCCGCGGCGCCCTGGTCACCATGATGCTGCAGTCCGGCAACATGACCCTGACGGTCCAGGGCCGCGCCCAGACCGAAGGCGGCGTCAACGAGATCATCCGCGTCACCAACACCGCCAGCAACCGGACCATCGACGCCCGCGTGGCCGGCCCCGACCTTGTCATGGTGCAGCCGACGGCTCAGGCCCCCGTGGCGGCCGCCCGCACCACCCGCACCGCCCTGAATTGAGGAGAGACATCATGCCTGTGCCTTCCACCATCCGCGCTCTCCTCGTCGCCACCGTCGCCACCGTGGCGCTCAGCGGCTGCGGCGCCGTCGACCGCATCAACAACATCGGCAAGGCGCCGGACATGAGCACCCTGTCCGACCCCACGACGCAGAAGGGCTACCAGCCGGTGCGCATGCCCATGCCCACCCCGCCGGTGCTGGAGCGCCAGGCCAACTCGCTGTGGCGCCCGGGCGCCCGCGCCTTCTTCAAGGACCAGCGCGCCAGCCAGACCGGCGACATCCTGACCATCGCCATCTCCATAAACGACAGCGCCGACGTCTCCAACGAGACCAAGCGGTCGCGCGCCAATTCCGACAGCATGGGCATCCCCAACTTCTTCGGCCTGGAGGCCCAGATCCCCAAGGTGCTGAACTCCGCCACGTCGGCCTCCAGCCTGGTATCGACCACCAGCGCCAAGGCGTCGGACGGCAAGGGCACGGTCGCCCGCTCCGAAAAGATCGACCTGAAGATCGCCGCCCTGATCACCCAGGTCCTGCCCAACGGCAACCTGGTGATCCAGGGCAAGCAGGAGGTGCGGGTGAACTACGAACTGCGCGAGCTGACCATCCAGGGCATCATCCGGCCCGAGGACATCGACAACACCAACGCCATTTCCTACGAGAAGATCGCCGAAGCCCGCATCTCCTACGGCGGCCGCGGCCAGATCACCGACGTGCAGCAGGAGCGCTATGGCCAGCAGCTGCTGGATGTCCTCCTACCCTTCTGATGACCTTCTGAGACGTCAGCGGCCCGGCGGTGCCCCCGCCGCCGGGCTTCCCCGCAACCTTCCGGCCCGCAACCTTCCGGCCCGCGCGGCCGCAGCGGATCACCCGAGTTCCATTTTCGCCTGTTAGTCCCCCGCATCCACGGGGCCTCTGTGGACCTTTGTTGACCTCGAACAAACTGAAAAGGGCCGGTGTCGCGTGGCACCGGCCCTTCTTTTATCCAGATACTGACAGGTCTCAAAGCTAACGAGCCAGGACGCGGGCGGCTTCCTTCGTCCGCCCCACCGCCTCGCCCACCTGCTGATTGGCGGCCGAGATGCTGGAAAGGCTGCGGGTCACCGTTTCCACGGCACCGGCCGTCTTCTGCATGTTCGACGACATGTCGCGGGTGACGGCGCTCTGCTCCTCCACGGCGCTGGCGGTCGATGCCACGAACTCTCGCACCGTGCTGATGGATTGGCGGATGGCGTCCAGCGAGCCGACCACGTCACCGGACACGGCCTGCATGCCCTCGATCTCCTCCGAGATCTTCTGGGTGGCCTTCGCGGATTGGTTGGCCAGGTTCTTGACCTCCGTCGCCACCACGGCGAAGCCCTTGCCGGCGTCCCCCGCCCGCGCGGCCTCGATGGTCGCGTTCAACGCCAGCAAATTGATCTGTCCGGCGATGGTGCGGATGACGTCAACCACGCCTTCCATCGACTTGGCGACCGCAGCCAGGCGCTGGGTGGCCGCGTCGGCGCGCACCGCCAGTTCGGCGGTATTTTCCGTCGCCGACCGGGACTGGGTCATGCTCTGCGCGATTTCGCGGATGGAAGCGGCCAGTTCCTCCGCGCTTGACGCCATCATCTGGACCGCGCCGGACGTCTCGCCCGCGGCCTGAGCGGCGTCCTCGGACTGCTGGTTCGACTGCGTCACGGCTTGATCGATCTCACCGAAGTTCCGATCGATGAGGGTCTTCAGATCCGCCATCGTCTGGACATGGGCGGTGATGTCGGTCGCATACTTCACCACTTTGAAGGGCTTGCCGTTGAGGTCGAGAATGGGATTGTAGGATGCCTCGATCCAAACCTCTTTCCCGCCTTTGCCGAGGCGCTTGAATTGCGCCGCACGGAATTCACCCCGCTGCAGGTCCCGCCAAAAAGCGTGATAGGCGCCGCTGTCCCGCGTCTCCGCATCGACAAATAAGCTGTGGTGGCGGTCTCTTATCTCATCGAGCGCGTACCCCATGGTCCGGAGGAAATTCCCGTTGGCCGTAAGGATCGTCCCATCCATCGCGAACTCGATCACCGCCTGGGATTTGTTGATCGCCTCCACCTGGCCGCGCAGGTCCACATATTCCATCTTCTGCGCCGTCACATCGGTGGCGAACTTGACGACCTTGAAGGGTCGCCCCCTGCCGTCGCAGATCGGATTGTAGGACGCCTCGATCCAGACCTCCTTGCCGTTCTTGCCGATCCGTTTGAACTGCGCCGCCTGGAACTCCCCCCTTCGCAGGGAGTCCCAAAACTGCGCGTACTCGGCACTTTCCTTGAGCCTCGGCTCCATGAACAGACTGTGGTGACGACCTTTGATTTCATCCCAGGCATAGCCCATGACCTTCAGGAAATTGGCGTTGGCCGCCAGGATCGTGCCATCGAGGGCAAACTCGATGATGGCTTGAGACTTGTCCAAGGCTGCCAGCTTCCCAGCCATTTCACGGCTGTGACGCGTTTCGAACATTGGGCACCTCCATGTATTTATGGCTGATCTGGCGGGCGTCGACAGCGTATCGCTGTCAGAAATCTCCCTTCCCGATCCACACAATGTCGATTTAAAGCATTATTCGTTAATTTAGTGTTGACATGGAAAATTTTCCCACAATAAAAATGATATATACCGGTCAATTTGCAATGATGTTATGCTGCTTTGACTGCTCTAAATTCTCTTATATTTGTTGGCAACGCGACATTTTATCCTAACAATCCTGAGGATTTTTACTTGTCGTACGATGCCAAAGCTTGGCACCAAGCGCCAAATCCCTAGATCATTGGGTTAGGTTTGATCTCGCTCAATGGCCCCGCCACCTTGGAGATGGTACGAATCGACGCCCAGCACGAATATCGTGTGACCTGAGCGCGAGGACGACAGGACGTTGGCTGCAACACGCATGGACGCGGGAACAGCCCCCTTACCGCTGTCCAATCACTTGTCCTTCAACACGTCGAAGACGGACGAAGCGGTGGCGTTCGCCGAGAGCCGCCTTGCCGCCACCGTAGTGCGGGGGCCGGTCTCAATGCCGACCTGCGACACCCGGGCGAACCACTGCCGCCTACCGGGAAGTGACCTCTGGTTTTGTTCTTATGGCTTCCCCGTCACACTGAGCTTCGGTGAAGGGACGTACATGAGGCTGCAAATCCCTTGGACGGGAAGCGGCCAGACAAGCACCGCTGGTCAGGATGTCGCCTTGGCCCCAACCATGGCCTGCGTCTCCTCCGCTGATGCGAAGATCGATTTTCATCAGGGATTCCAGCAATTCGCCTGGCGCGTGCCGGTTGCCATGTTGACCCGAAAACTCGCCGCCCTGACCGGCGAGGCCATAGATGGTCCGTTGAACTTCACAGCCGCGCTGGACCTCCAGACCCCAAACGGGCGCGCCTTGAGGGAGATCCTCTCAAACTTGGCCAACGCGGCGAACAACTTGCCCGGGCCCGCCGGTCGTCTGGTTCTGGCGGAGTTGGAGCAGGCGCTGACGACCTCATTGCTGGTCACCGGCACGCATAACTACCGGCCCATCCTCGACGGCCCTGTTCGTGGGATCGCGCCATGGCAAGTCCGGCGGGCGGAAGACTTCATTGAAGCCCACGCCGACGATCCCCTGACAGTCGAGGATATCGTCACGGCCACCGGAGCCAGCGCACGCAGCGTCTTTCGCGCTTTCGCCGAACACCGCGGTTATTCACCCATGGAGTTCCTGAAACGGACGCGACTGAAACGCGCGCGCCTGATGGCGGAGAGCGGACTGCCCGCGCTTACCGTGACGGAGATCGCCCTTTCCTGCGGTTACGGCGATCTAAGTCGTTTCAGCAAGGATTTCCTGGCGGCGTTCGGCGAAACGCCATCCACCGTTCTGCGCCGGCACCGGAGTGTATACTGAACTGGCGACGTGACGGCCCCAAGGCCGCCACGCCCAGCTGCGGGTTCAATCGTCGCGCTGCGTGCGCTCCATCCGCTCATGCCGCTCCTGGGCTTCCACCGACAGGGTGGCGATGGGGCGGGCCTCCAGACGGCGGACGCCGATGGGCTCCCCCGTCTCCTCGCAATAGCCGTATTCGCCCAGTTCGATTCGTTCGATAGCCTCATCGATCTTGCTGATCAGCTTGCGCTCCCGGTCGCGGGTGCGCAGTTCCAGGGACCGGTCGGTTTCCGCCGAGGCGCGGTCGGCGATGTCCGGTTCCTGAATGCCGCCATCCTGAAGATTGACCAGGGTTTCGGTGGACTCTTTCAAAAGCTCCGCGCGCCATTGCAGCAGCTTCTGACGGAAGTACTCCGTCATCACGGGGCTCATGTACGGCTCATCCTCGGACGGGCGGTAATCCGGGGGAAGTATCGGAGACGACATATGTTTTGGTCCGAATCCAGTGTGATCGAGACGGCGCGGAGTATAGGGAGACGCAACGCAACCCGCAATACTGCGCGCAGCGCCGGCATGCGATGTTTAAGTCACTGAAATGGATGGCAATTATGCCCACTCCCGCCCAAAGCGAGAAGGCGGCCGGCCATTCGGATTACAGGTATAAGCGTATAAGAATAGAACGGCTCTCCGTCCGCGGGCGCCCGCGCTGAGCCGCCCCCTCCCCCCGCGCCTTAGCGCGACGCCGATTCGAGCTTGGCCAGTTCCACCTGGGCGCGCAGGTCGATCTCATCCAGCACTTCCTGCAGGCGGGGGTCGGCCACCGTCTCGCGCCGGCTCTGCACCATGCGCACCAAATCCTGCAGCCGTTCACGCGGGAAGGTGCCGGCCAGCAGGCCTAGCCGCAGTTCCTCCAGCTTGTCCAACAGGTTTTCCGCGCGCTGGCGGGCCTTGCGCTTGGAGTTCAGCGCGTCGTCAACCTCCTGCAGGGCCAGCAGCGGCGTGATGGCCATCGCGGTCTGCGCACCGGTCACGGACTTCACGCCCTCATCACCGTCACCTTCCGATACCTGGGTGCGGAAGCTGTCGCCGCCGGCCCGTTGCGTTTTGCGCGTCTGGCTGGAGGGAAGGGAGGAACCGGGACCTTGGATCTTCATATCGTGCCGCCACCGCAATCTGGGCCAGCCACCCGGAACACCCGGACCTTGTCACCCGTCCCCTCCCGGACAAGAACCAGAAAAGGGGGCGATTCCGCCGGTTTGGCGGGCCTGCAGCCTGTCTTATTGTTACCATCCGCAGGGAAGACGCGCATAGGGCAATTTTTGCCGGGGATATTCGGCCGCCTTTGGTCATGACGGCGGGCCAACGGCCCTGGTTCCGGCGGCGGCCCCTGGGAAACCGCCGGGTTTGGGCGCATGCTGCGGTTGGCATGAAGTTCGCTAGAGGAGCGGCATCTGTTTCAGGGAGTATCCCCCCCGTGTCCACGAACGCCCGCATCCGTTCCACCACCGCCCTCGGCCGCGCCCTCAAGCGCGCCGTCGTCGTGCTGGCCGCCGTCCTGGCCCTGGGTGCCGCCCAGCCGGCCGGCGCGCAGTCGCGCCTGAAGGACATCGTGGATGTGGAGGGCGTGCGTGACAACGTCCTGGTGGGCTACGGCCTGGTCGTCGGCCTGAACGGCACCGGCGATACCATCAACAACGCGCCCTTCACGCAGCAGAGCCTGTACGGCATGCTGGAACGCCTGGGCGTGAACATCCGCGGCACCACGCTGACCACCAAGAACGTGGCAGCCGTCATGGTCACCGCCACCCTGCCCCCTTTCGCGGCGCAAGGCACGCGCATCGACGTGCAGGTGGGCACGCTGGGTGACGCCAAGAGTCTGCAGGGCGGCATCCTGGTGGGCACGCCCCTGCTGGCGCCCGACGGCGACGTCTACGCGGTGGCTCAGGGCCCCGTGGCCATTTCCGGCTTCACCGCGCAGGGTGCCGCCGCCAGCGTCACGCGCGGCGTCCCCACCGCCGGCCGCATCGCCGCCGGCGCCCTGGTGGAACGCACCGTGGACTTCCGGATGTCCGACATGCAGGCCCTGCACCTGGCCCTGCACAATCCCGACTTCACCACCGCCAAGCGCATCGCCGACGCCATCAACGCCGCCATCGGCATGGGCACGGCCATGGCCATGGACCCGTCCAACGTGACGGTGAACGTGCCGGCCGGCCGCAAGATGGACCTGGTGGGCTTCATGCGCGACATCGAGCAGCTGAAGGTGGCCCCCGACAACCCGGCCACCGTGGTCATCGACGAGGCCTCAGGCGTGATCGTGATGGGTGAGAACGTCCGCATCAACACGGTCGCCATCGCCCAGGGCAACCTGACCATCAAGATCACGGAGACGCCGCAGGTCTCCCAGCCCGGCCCCTTGAGTGGCGGCACCACCACCACCGTGCCCCGCACCAACATCCAGGTGGACGACGGACAGGGCAAGAAGCTGGCCATCCTGCCCTCCGGCGTGTCCCTGCAGGATCTGGTGCAGAGCCTGAACGCCCTGGGCGTCAGCCCCCGCGACATGATCTCCATCCTGCAGTCGATCAAGGCCGCCGGCGCCCTGCAGGCCGAACTGAAGGTGATGTGATGAGCGACGACATAAAGCTGTCGCCCCCCGGCTACGATGCCAAGGCGCTCATGGACGCAAAGGGGACGCCCAAGCCGCAGGCCGGCCCCGGAAGCGGCATGAAGGACGACGCGGCCATCGAGAAGGCGGCCAAGGAGTTCGAGTCCGTCTTCATCAGCCAGATGCTGCAGCACATGTGGGAAGGCGTGAAGGTCGACGAGAACTTCGGCGGTGGCCATGCGGAGGAAATGTTCCGCGGCATGATGATCGAAGAGCAGGCCAAGGCCATCACCAAGGGCGGCGGCCTGGGCATCGCCGACGAGATCAAGAAGGAAATGATGCGCATGCAGGAGAAGGCGGCCGGCGCCGACCCGCTGCATCGTTCCCAGAACGCCGCCGCGGGGTCCGCGGCGCCCAAGAACGCCCCCAAGAACGCCTATGCCCAGGCGCAGGCCACGCTGGCCCAGCACATGCCGCTGGACGCCGCCGCCAACGCCCCCATCGGTTCCGACGCCGCATCGGATGATACGCCATGACCCCCAGCGACACCCCCTCCCTGCCCCCGCCCGCCCCGGCCATGGCCAGCCCGGCCGAAGCCCGCGCCCTGTCGCTGATCGCCGCCATGGAGCGGCTGATGGCGCTGTACCAGGAAGAGACGGCGCTGCTGAAAAAGCGCGACATCAAGGCCATGCTGGCCCTGGTGGAACGCAAGCACCTGCTGACCAAAAGCTATGAAGACGCGGTGCGCATCATCAGCCTGGACATGGTGGGCCTGCGCGCCCTCAATCCGGAACTGAAGGCACGCATGAAAAGCCTGGCCGAATTGTTCCACAAGGAATCCATGGAGAACGCGACCACGCTACGCGCCGCGGCGGCCGTGGCGCAGTCGGTGGTCAACATCATGGTCAACACCATCAACAAACAGCGCAACCAGGAACAGGGTTACGTCGCCAAGCACGGCGCCGCCCGTCCGGCGGGCTATCGCCGGGCCGGTATCCCGCCCCTGGCCGTGAACCAATGCCTCTGACCTGAGCCGCCACCTCCCTGGCTTGCGCCCTCACCCGCCCCGGCCGCCGTGCCGGCGGCGGGCGCTGGCATATGGGGGCGCCCAAGGGGCGGCAGATTCTGCCCGCTGCGGCAAGAAGCTCCCATCCTCGGTGGACGTTTTTCCCGCCACCCGGCCGCGCCATCCTGAAAAACCCTCGGAAAACCTGGGCTGGGCCCTTTCCAACGCCTGGCACGTCGATTGCTTTCCCAGGCGATGGGGCGTCTTGCCCGCCACCGTCCCCGCCATCCGGCGATGGACACGCCCAGGCCCGAGGAAGCGACACATGACCGGTTTCCAGTCCGTTCAAAGCCTGTTCCCCACCCAGGGGACCACCGCGTCCGGCATCCTGGGCGGGACGGCGGCGGGCGGCGAGGCGGCGGACCTGTTCACCCAGTTGCTGAGCGGCATGGTCGACGCCAACACCGTCGGCAGCCAGTCGGCGGGCCAGAGCGCCGCCTTTCTCACCGCCGGGCAGGGCACGGGCGGCGCCAGTGGCGCGGCGATCCCCTCGCCCTTGACGCCATCCACCATTCCCTTCGCCCTAGGCAAGGGGGGCGTGCAGGCCAAGGGGGGTCCGGCCCCGGCGAGCGCCACCACGGGCACCGCCGTGACCGCCCTGATGACCGGCATGACCGCCAACACGCCGTCAGCCCTGCAGGCCGCCACCGGCTGGACGCAAACCCACTGGTCAGCCAAGACCGTCATCGCCGATGCGGCCGACGGCGCCACCGACGGACAGACCGCCACCGATACGCAGGACAGCACCGCCACCGACACCACGCTGGCGGCACTGGCTGCCACCATGGGCGGGCAACCGCAGCCCACCCCTCCCGCGCCGGCCGCGCAGACCGCCGCCGGCCAGATGCCGTCGGACGCCATCAAGGCAGATGCCGCCATGGCCACTGACGCGACGGCCGCCGGTCAAGCCGTTGCCGGTCAAACGGTCGCCCAGGCCGCTACCGCCCAGGCGGATGCGATCCAGGCCAACACCGCCAAAACCGATGCGGTCCAGGTTGGCGCGGCCCAGACGGGTGCGATCCAGACCGGCGCGGTCCAGGCCGGCATGGCGCTTCCTGGAATGACGCCAGTGACCGAGCCCACCGCCGCCGACGCGGCGCTGGCGGCCCAGGCCATGCAGGCCAGCCCAGCCCAGCCCGCCAAAGGCAGCGCCGCCTCCACGGCCGCCGCCAGCTTGGCCGTGGCTGACCAGAAGGCCGCGGCGCTGGCCGCCGGCATCCCGCCGGCCACGAGCCGCGCATCCACCGCCGCCCCCACCCAGACCCAGGCAGCCCAGACCCAGGCGGCTCAGACCCAGGCGGCCCAGGCTGTTCAGGCCCAGGCGACCAAGGCCCAGGCAGGTACCGTGGCCGATGCCGCCGCGCTGGCCGCCACGGCCGCCACCACGGCGACTGACGGCGCCACCAAGACGGGCAAGGCCGACGGCGTCGCCGCCTCGGGCTCCGGCCTCAAGACCGGCGCTCCCAAGGGCGCTAAGGGCGACACGGCGAAGCCGCAGGGTGCCACCGTGACCGCCACGACCCTGCCCGACCAGAAGTCCGGGGCCGCCACTGCGGACCAAGCCCGGCAACAGACGGCCGACAGCGCCACCGACGACAGCAGCAGCAACGGCGTTCTGGCGGCACCTGCCGACAACGGCATGATCTACGCCGACGCCCATGCGGCCGCCGCGGCCCCCCTGGCCAAGGTGGGCGACACGGCCACGCCGGCGGCGACTACGCCCATGGCGGCACTGACCAACGCGGCCGGCAACGGCAACGCGACCGCCAACACCGCGACCTCGGCCCAGGCCACCTTGCAGGCGCTGCTGCAACAGCAGCAGGCCGGGCGGACCAACACCGCCAGCAACGGCCTGCTGACCACGACGGAGAACGGCCTGCTGCCCGCCGCCACGGACGGCACCAGCGGCTCGGCCTCGGCCAGCGACGCGGCACTGAACGCCAGCGGCTTCATGGGCCTGGTCGATGGCCAGCACACCTTCCCCACGGGCTTCGCCGCCCAGCTGGCAAGCACGGCCCAGGCGGCCCGCCCGGTGCAATACCCGCCGGTACTGCAACAGGTAACGATGGGCTTTCAGAAGGCCGCCAGCAACGGCATGGACAGCGTCACCATCCAGCTGAGCCCGGACGACATGGGCAGCATCGACGTGAAGCTGGACTTCCACAAGGACGGCAAGGTGCGGGCCAGCGTGACGGCGGACAACGCCAAGACGCTGGACCTGCTGCAGCGCAACTCCGACGACCTGAAGACCGCCCTTCAGGATGCCGGCTTGCAGACCGACAACGACAGCCTGTCCTTCAACCTGAAGGACGACAGCCAGGCCCAGCAGCAGCAGGAACGCCGCAGCGGGCAGAACGGCGCCCAATTCTCCATGGACGACGCGGCCGCCCCCGAGGAGGCCCCGTCACAAGACACCATCATACCGTCGCTCGGCCGCGTCGACGTGCGGATCTGACGATAGATTTGAGGGAGTAGCGATCATGACCGATGCCGTCAGCGGTTCCAGCAACACCAACAACGTCAACCCCAGCGGTTCGTCGGGCAGCAACACGCCAGCCAGCAACCCGCTGAGCGATCTGACGAACAACTACACGACGTTCCTGACGCTGCTGACCACGCAGCTGAAGAACCAGGATCCGACGTCGCCCATGGACACCAACCAGATGACCTCGCAGCTGGTGCAGATGAGCTCGGTCGAACAGCAGATCGAGGCCAACAACCAGCTGAAGTCCATCCAGTCTACGCTGGCCGGGGGCCAGTCCAGCCAGGCGCTGAACTACCTGGGTAAGTATGTGGAGATGCAGGGTGACCAGTTCCCGCTGCAGAACAGCACGGCGAACGTCTCCGTCACCTATGGCGGCACCGCCGCCTCCGCCACCATGTCGGTCTATGACAGCACCGGCGCCCTGGTCAGCACCACCGACGTTTCCGGCGCCGCCGGCACCCACAACTATTCCTGGGACGGCAAGGACAGCTCCGGCAAGGTGCTGCCCGACGGCACCTACAGCGTGAAGGTCGTCGCCACCGACAGCAGCGGCAAGCCGGTGGACACCACCGTGAAAGTGGCGGGCAAGGTGACCGGTGTCGATATGTCCGGCACCACCCCCACCCTGCAGATGGGCGACATGACCGTGAACATGAGCGATGTCACCAGCGTGCTCGCCGGCGCGTAAGCGCGAAGGGAACCTGCCTGAAAGTAATAGGGCGTTCAGTTCTTCTTAACGTCCCCGCCCTTATGGTGCTGCAGGCCCTGGTGGAGTCCAGGGCGCATAGGCACTGTATGAGGTAAGGCATGTCGGCACAGGACGCCGGACGCGGCCCCCGCGCGCTGTTGAACGGGGGGATCGGTCGTAATGCGGCCAAGGCCGCCGCGCAAGGCGCCGGCTTGACCCTGAACGACCTTCCGCCGCCCGACACCAAGCGATGGGTGATGCGCCGCAAGGCGCAGGTGGTGGACGGGGTGCGGAGCGGCCTGCTGACCATGCAGGAGGCCTGCGCGCGTTATACCTTGTCGGAGGAAGAGTTCCTGTCGTGGCAGCGGCTGATTGACGCCCACGGCCCCAGGGCCCTGCGCACCACCCGCCTGCAGGATTATCGCCGCGGCATGGGCGGCGCCGACGACCAGGATCCTCTGGCGGCCGCGGGCTGAGCGCCCGCCCCCGAAGGCGCCTCTCCGGGCGCCTTCCGGCTGCCTGTGTCAACTCGGCTTGAGACTGTCGGCGATCATGTGAAGGCCTTCGCCGCGCAAGGTCTGCTGGCGCTGGATCAGCCGGCGCGCCGCCAGCGCTTGTTCCACGACCTCGCCCCCGACAATGGCGCCATCGGCCGTCAGCGCCACGGCGACGCGGGTAAGCTCGCTGCCTTCGCTCTTGGGGTCGTGACGGTTCAACGGATGCTCGCTGGCCAGCTCCGTGGTCAGCCATTCCAGCAACACTTCCCGCCCCTCCGGCAGCCGGTCGTCGGCCAGCAGCCGGGCCAGCAAGCCCATGGGCGTGGGCACCTTGCTCTCAGCCTCTGCCTTGGCCCCCACGGCCGCCGGATCGCGCAACAGGTCGATCAGCGCGATCAGGAAATCGGACAGGCAGCGCTGGTTGCCGAACAGGTCCTGGATGACATCGGAAAAACGCAGAAGGTCGGCAGCGATGCCGCCCAGCATTTCCTGCAGCCGCCACGGCGTCTCCGGCGTGGCCAGCCGCATCACCTCCTCCAGCTTGCCGCCCAGGGTGCGGATGCCCGCCAGGCGCACGGTCAGCAGGCTGTAGAAGGCATGGTCGTGGCCTTCCGGCCCCACCAGCCGTTCCACCGCGGCGCTGAGCTCGGCCGCATCGCCGTTCAGGGGCACGGACCATTTGCGGCTGTTCGCCTGGAAGTCGCGGGCTTTCTGGGCAACGACGTCGACATAACGGTCCAGGTCGGCGATGCGGGCACGGGTATTCTGGCCCGTCACCTTGGACTGCACCGTGGCGGCCTTGTGCAGGGCCGCCTGCAGCATGGCGCCGGTATCCTGCAACCGGCGGAGGTGGGTGGCACCGTGCAGCAGCTCTGTCGGGCATATCTGCTGGCGCGTCAGGTAATCCTTCAAGATCAGTGCGATGGCCCGGCGCGACTGGCGGCCGTACAGGTCCTCCGGCGAAGAGCAGAGCGGTGTGCCATCCGGCGCCTCGCGCAGCACGCTGGGCTTCACCACCTCGGGCGCGGTCTTCTCGAACACCAGGGTGCCAGTGGGAAAGGCGTTCATGACCGTGCGCACGGCCATGACGCGCACCGCCTTCAGCTTGCCCTGGGCCAGCCGGCGATTGGCCTCGGCCACCGCCATTTCCTCGGTGTCGCCAATGAAAAGGATGGTCCAGCGGCCCTCTTCCAGGCCCAGCAGCTCAAACTTGCAGCTGCGGAATTTCAATCCCATGTCCCAGCCCTGCGTCTCCAGCCTCGCGACCCGGCGGCCCGGATTCGACTTTCAACGACACTATAGGCGATCGCCCCCGTCCCCAGAAGAAAATAGAAAAGCCCCCGCCTTCCGGATATTCGAACAAAAAAGGGAAGCGAATGACCGCTTCCCTTTTGCGACAGGCAATCAATCCCAATAACCGGGCCATAAGACCTGGCCCCCGCCCGTTCAGTCGAACGGGTTGTCGCTACCCTTGCGCAGCAGGAAGCGTAGGGGAACGGCCGGCAGCTTGAACGTCTCGCGCAGGCCGTTGATCAGGTACCGCGTGTAATGTTCCGGAATTTCCACCGGGCGGCTGCTGAACAGGGCGAAGGTCGGCGGGCGGGCCTTCACCTGGGTCATGTAGCGGATCTTCAGGCGGCGGCCGTCCACCAGGGGCGGCGGGTGCGATTCGAGCATGCCCTGCAGCCAGCGGTTCAGCTGGGCCGTGGGGATGCGGCGGTTCCACAGGCGGTAGACCTCGAACGCCGCGTCCAGCAGGACGTCCAGCTTCTGCTGCTTCAGGGCGGAGATGGTGATGGTGGGAATGCCCCGCGCCTGCGGCAGCGATGTCTCCAGCCGGTCGCTCAGCTGCTGCAGGGCCTCGGCACGGTTGGCCACGGCGTCCCACTTGTTGACGGCGATGACCAGGCCGCGGCCTTCCTCGATCACCTGGCGGGCGATGGTCAGGTCCTGCTTGTCCAGGATGGCGTCGGCATCCAGCACCAGCACCACCACGTGGGCCATGCGCACGACCCGCAGGGTGTCGGCCACCGCCAGCTTTTCCAGCTTGTCTTCCACGCGGGCGCGGCGGCGCAGGCCGGCGGTATCGACCAGCTTCACCGGCCGGTCGCGCCAGGTCCACTCCGCCGCGATGGCGTCGCGGGTCATGCCGGCCTCGGGGCCGGTCAGCACGCGCTCCTCACCCAGCAGGCTGTTCAGCAGGGTGGACTTGCCCACGTTGGGCCGGCCGACGATGGCCAGTTGCAGGGGCTTGGCGTTGTCCCGGGCCTCGGCCGCCTCGTCGTCCAGGGGGCCTTCGGCCTCCTCCTCCTCTTCCTCCGGCGCGTCGGGGGGCAGGTAGGGGGTCAGGGCATCCACCAGGTCGGCCATGCCCTCGCCATGCTCGGCGGACAGCGGCACCGGATCGCCCAGCCCCAGCTCATAGCATTCCATGAGCCCGGGCTTGCCGGCGTTGCCCTCGCACTTGTTGGCCACCAGGATGATGGGCGTCTTGCCCTTGCGCAGCCAGGCGGCGAAGTGGCGGTCCAGGGGCGTGATGCCAGCCCGCGCGTCCACGATGAACAGGCCGACGTCGGCCCGTTCGATCGCGCGTTCAGTCTGGCGGCGCATGCGCGCCTCCAGGCTGTCGTCGAACGCCTCTTCCAGGCCGGCGGTGTCCACCACCGTCAGCTCGATGCCGGCGAGGTAGCCGTCGGCGGATCGCCAGTCCCGGGTGACGCCCGGGGTATCGTCGACAATGGCCAGCTTCTTACCGGCAAGTCGATTGAACAGAGTCGACTTGCCGACATTGGGCCGGCCGATGATAGCGACCGTCAAGCGGCGGGGACTCGCCATAACTAAAACGCCTTATCGATACGCGAAGAGATCGCCGTCGTCCGTCAGCACAAACAGGGTGTTGTTGACCACAATGGGGGCAACGCTGATCGGGTCGTCGAACTCCATCTTGTTGAGGATGTCGCCGTTGGCGGGCGACGCTTCCACAACCTGCCCCAGGCTGTTGGCCATAATCAAGCGTCCACCGGCTGCAATAGGACCAACCCAGTTAATCGGATCCTTGCGCTTCTCCGGATTCTCCCAGCGTTCCAGCTGCTTGATCCAGCGGACACGGCCGGTGTCGCGCGTCAGCGCGACCAGCTGGGCCTCGTTGTTCAGGACGAACACCCAGTCGCCGACTACGGCCGGCTGGTTCTGGCCGCCCACGTCCTGTTCCCAGACATGCTGGCCGGTGCGCTGGTCGATGGCCACCATGCGGCCGGAATAGCTGATGGCATAGACAAGCCCGCGATCCACCACGGGCAGGCCCTTGATGTCCGCCAGGTTGGCCAGGTTGGCGCCCCGGCGCGAGGACGCCAGGTTGTCGCTCCATGCCGGATGGCCGTTGTCGACACGCAGGGCGTACAGCTCACCCGAGGAATACGGAATGATGGTGATATCGTTCTCGACGGCTGCGCTGGCGCCGCCCAGCAGGGCCGCCGGCTCCGGGAAACCGGCGTGCGTCCACTGCAGCACGCGGTTGTTGGAGGCCAGGACGATGCACTGATTGTCGATGGTCACGACGAACACGCGCCCGCCGGCGACCGTGGGGCCGGAACGGATGGGGGCGGCGATACGCTGCCGCCACGTAACCTTGCCGTCCTTGGGATCGACCTTGATGGCCTCGCCGTAACCGGTGGTGACGAACACCGCGCCGTCGCCAACCGCGACGCCGCCACCCATGGCGGAGCCTTCCTGCTCCGGCCGCTTCATCTCGCTTTCCCAGATCTTCTTGCCGGTGGCCTCGTCGAAGGCGTGCAGCACGAAGTCGGTGTCCAGCAGATAGACCCTGCCCTCGGAAACGACCGGGCCGTCCAGCAGCCGGTTGTCGCTGGAGGAACCCTCGATGCTGACCTTCCAGGCCTCTTTCAGGGTCTTGGGCAGCGTGACGTGGCCCGGATTGTGGGCCGCGTTGCCGCCAGGCTGGGCCCAGTCGGTGTTGGTCACCGCGTCCGGCAGGGTCACCTGCTTGGCCTGGGCCTGGCTGTCCGGTTCGATCTGCTGGTCCAGCTGCAGCACCGAGATGCGATTGCCCGCCAGCTTTTCCTTCGGCTTGTTGTCATCGCCGAAGCCCAGCCAATCGAACATGCCGCAGCCGGTCAGCAGCATGCACGCCACCAGCGCGGTGCTGAGACCGACGGCGCGGCGGACCCGCATGGGGCGGGCGGACGGCGACCGGGCGGCGGGGGCACGGGCGAAGGCCTCGGTGGAGGGCAGGCCGGTGACGGCGTTCTTATTGGTCATTTCTGCTCGGCGTAGAGGGCGACGAGATCGGCGGCACGGGCGCGGACGCCCTGAGGTGCGGCCGGATCGACGGACAGGGACTGGAAAATCTCCCTGGCCTTGGCCAGGTCGTTGGCACGCAGATACAGCAGGCCCGACAGCTCCTGCGCGGTGTAGCGCCACGGCCCCTTGGTCAGGCCCGCGATGCGGGACTGCAGCTGCGCGGGGTTGCCGGTGTCCACCTGCTGCATCACGGCCAGGATCTGCGCCAGGTCGCGGAACAGCGGATCGTTGTCGGCGCTGCCGGCGATCTGGTCATAGATGGCGATGGCGCCGGCGGCGTCGTCGCTGGCGGCCTTCAGCCCGGCCTCCTGCAGGCGGGCCAGCGTGGCCGGCGCGCCCCCCAGCTTCGGCGTCACCGCCGCCAGGGCGGCCAGCGCGTCCTTGGCGTTGCCGCTCTCAATCGCGGGCGACACCTTTTCCGTGGCGGATATCAGGGCGCTGGTGCGCTCGATCGCCTGGCGGGTGCGGTACTGGTCCCAGGCCACATAGGCGGCCGTGCCCGCCAGGATGGCCACAGCCCCCGCCAGCAGATAAGGCCCCACCTGGCGCCACAGTTTTTCCAGTCGTTCACGGCGAAGGTCGTCATCGACCTCGCGAAAAATATCGCTCATCAGCTCACTCTTCGACACCGAGGCCGGCACCATAACAGCAATCCGCGCCGATACCAGAGGGGCGCGTGACGGTCAAGGAAAGTCCGGACGGATGTCCCCCTTATTCCCCTGCCTGCCATCCCCGGAAGGCCTGCGGCGTTGCCCCGCCAATTGCGGCCGGGCGGGCAGCATAGATTAAATCAATCGCCCTTGGCACGGGCGGAGAGGGCATTTCCTATCGGTCGGTTGTTTTTGCCGCGCGAAATAAACCGAACCTGTGGATAAGTCTGTGGAGCGACACACGGAAAAACGTCCCTCCCCTGTCCAAAAGAGAAAGGCCTACCGGTACGATGCCCCAGGAATAGTGGCGGATGTTCTGAAAAAGCCACTGATAGTTCCCGGGCGACCGACCCGATTCCCTGCCCGAAAGGTGGATAAGCCCTGCCCAAGGGAGTTAGACGCAGCAAAGACTGGCGATCCCCGCCGCGGCGCGGTAATGACCCTAGGCCCCCGTCCGGGGGCGCCTGCCGCTGCCACCACGCCTGATTCAAAGCCGCCATGACCGATACCGCGCGCCGCATCGTCGGCCTTATCGCCACCGAACTTTCCGCCCGCCCCGAACAGGTGGCCGCGGCGGTCGCCCTGTTGGACGAAGGCTCGACCGTGCCCTTCATCGCCCGCTACCGCAAGGAGGCGACCGGCGGCCTGGATGACACGCAACTGCGCACCCTGGATGAACGCCTGCGCTACCTGCGTGAGATGGAAGAGCGGCGCGCCACCATCCTCAAGTCCATCGAGGAACAGGGCAAGCTGACGCCCGAGCTGCAGACCCAGATCGCCACCGCCGACACCAAGACGCGGCTGGAGGATTTGTACCTGCCCTACAAGCCCAAGCGCCGGACCAAGGCCATGATCGCGCGGGAGGCGGGGCTGGAGCCCTTGGCCGACCTGCTGCTGAACGATCCGACCCACGACCCCGAAACCAGCGCCGCCCCCTATGTCGATGCCGAAAAGGGCGTGGCCGACGCCAAGGCGGCCCTGGACGGCGCCCGCGCCATCCTGGTGGAACGCATGGGGGAGAACGCCGAGCTGCTGGGCTTCCTGCGCGGCTATTGCCAGGAACACGGCCGCATCGTCTCCACCGTCGTGGAGGGCAAGGCTGAGGAGGGCGCCAAGTTCTCCGACTATTTCGACAAGGCGGAGCCTCTGGCCAACCTGCCCTCGCACCGCGCCCTGGCCCTGTTCCGCGGCCGCGCCAGCGGCATCCTGGACCTGGCCATGAAGGTGGGCGAGGACCCCGCCCCCGGCCAGCAGCACCCCTGCGAGGCGGCCATCGCCAACCGATTCGGCATCCAGGACCGGGGCCGGCCTGCCGACCGCTGGCTGCTGGACACCTGCCGCTGGGCCTGGCGCACCAAGATCGCCCTGCATCTGGAACTGGACCTGATGGGCACGGTGCGCGACCGGGCGGAGGACGAGGCCATCGCCGTCTTCGGCCGCAACCTGAAGGGCCTGCTGCTGGCGCCGCCCGCCGGCCAGCGCGCCACCCTGGGGCTGGATCCCGGCATCCGCACCGGCGTGAAGGTCGCCGTGGTGGACGCCACCGGCAAGCTGCTGGAGACCACCACCATCTACCCGCACGAGCCGCGCCGCGACTGGGCAGGCTCGGTCGCCACGCTGGCGGCCTTGGCCGGCCGGCACAATGTCGGCCTCATCGCCATCGGCAACGGCACGGCGTCGCGCGAAACGGACAAGCTGGCCGCCGATGTCATGGCCCAGTTCCCGCAGCTGAAACTGACCAAGATCATGGTCTCGGAGGCCGGCGCCTCGGTCTATTCCGCATCGGAAGTGGCGGCCAAGGAATTCCCCAACCTGGACGTAAGCCTGCGCGGCGCCGTCTCCATCGCGCGCCGCCTGCAGGATCCGCTGGCCGAACTGGTGAAGATCGATCCGAAGTCCATCGGCGTCGGCCAGTACCAGCATGATGTCAGTCCCACCAAGCTGGCCCGCACCCTGGACGCCGTGGTCGAGGATTGCGTGAACGGCGTTGGCGTGGACCTCAACACCGCCTCGGTGCCCCTGCTGGCCCGGGTGTCAGGCCTGAGCGACAGCATCGCCCGCAACATCGTCGATTACCGTGATGCCCACGGCGCCTTCCGCAACCGCCGCCAGCTGTTGGACGTGTCGCGCCTGGGCCCCAAGGCCTTCGAACAGGCCGCCGGCTTCCTGCGCATCCGCGACGGCGACACCGCCCTGGATGGGTCTGCCGTGCACCCCGAATCCTACACGGTGGTGGAGCGTATCCTGGCCAAGACCGGGCGCACCTTGGCGACGCTGATCGGCGACGTGCCCTTCCTGCGCAGCCTGGATCCGGCCGACTATGCCGACGATCGTTTCGGTATCCCAACGGTTGAGGATATCCTTAAGGAACTGGAGAAGCCCGGCCGCGACCCGCGCCCCGAGTTCAAGACTGCCGCCTTCAAGGACGGCGTGGAGGAGCTGAAGGACCTTCAGCCCGGCATGGTGCTGGAAGGCGTGGTCACCAATGTCACCGCCTTCGGCGCCTTCGTCGATGTGGGCGTGCACCAGGACGGCCTGGTGCACATCAGCCAGCTGGCCGGCAAGTTCGTGAAGGATCCGCATGCCGTCGTCACCGCCGGCGACATCGTCAAGGTCAAGGTGCTGGAGGTGGACCTGAAGCGCCGCCGCGTCGCCCTGACCATGCGGCTGGAGGAACAGGCGGCCCGGCCGGCCGGCAACGCCCCGCGCCAGGACGACGCCCGCCCCGGGAATCGCCCCGGGAACCGCAACGACAATCGCGGCCCCAGCGGCAGCCGCCCCCAGGGTGCACCGGGCAACAGCCCCAAGGGCGGTGACCGCGACGGCAAGCCGGGCGGCGGCCCCCGTCCCAACCAGGGCGGCGGCAAGGCCCAGGAATCGCGCGGCGGCAGCTTCGGCAACGCCTTCGGCGGCGCCCTGGCCGACGCCTTCGCCCGCGCCCGCAAGGACAAGTAAGCAACCAAGAACGCTTCCACCCGCATGAAGCCAGTCCTCATGCGGGTGCAGGACGCGATCGCGTCCGCCCGGCGGCTGAGCGGGCTCCGTTAACGCTTGTGAATCAGCTTGGCGCGGGCCAGGGCCAGCGATTTGGTCAGGGCCTGCCCCAACTCGCCGCCGTCGCCCTTGATGTCGTCGCGCACCACGACATGCATGGCGTCGATGTGCAGGCCCACCACCGTCAGCAGGGCATCCGTGGGGTTTTCCAGATCCACCAGGAAGTGGTTCATGGAATTGGCGAAATCGGACAGCAGGTTATAGCCGAAGGTCCGGCCCAGGGTCATGATGCCATCGGAAATCTTGTAGACCTTGCGCAAATGCTGGACGCGATGTTCCGTGTCGCGCTTGGCCTGTTCGAAGGCGGCCTGCAACGTGGTAAGGTCGATGCGGGTCTGAGCCTGGTGCGCCTCCGCCATGCGGGCCACGTGGCGGCTCGCGCGATCGATGGCCGCCGGGTCGATCTGCCCGGGCTTGCCCGCGGCCCCGCCGACCTTGGCGCGCAGCTTGTTCGGCAGCTCGATGATCTCCACCACCCGGGTGCCTTTCCCAGGCAGGCCTTTATCGGACTTGTCCGTCATACCTGTCCCTCCCATAAGGCCCGCGCCTCCCATAAGGGATCACAACTTTCCAGAAGCCGGTCGGCATGTCCCACCATCGGTGTTAGCCCAAAGTTTCCGGCGAGGGGGGTGCGGCTTCCGCCCCAACGGCCCCGCCCGCCTCCTCGGCGGCCACCTCGGGCACGGCCTGGCCGACGGGCGGCAGCGCCTCGTCCCCGATGGACGCCTGGGCCTCGTCCAGCGTCACGCGGTGGCCGGTCATCACGCGGCGATCGTCCCCCGCATAGGGCAAGGTCTGCCGCCGCCGGTCAGGGCCGATATAGCCGGGCGCGCGAATGAAGGGCCGCGGCTTGTCGACGATGGCCACCAGGCGCGAAGCGACATTGGCCACCGACATGGGCTTGGCCAGATATTCAGTGACCCCGCCGTCGCGCGCCATGCGCACGGCGTTTTCGTCCGCCTCGCCGCTCATCATGATGTAGGGCATGAACTTCAGCTTGTCGTGGTCGTGCTCACGCACCCATTTCAGCAACTCCAGCCCGTCCACCGGCCCCATGAGATGATCGGCAAAGACGATGTCGATGTCGCTGGCCCCCTGGATTTGCGTCGACACGTCCAGGATGGCGGTCGCCTCCTCGCCATTCTCCGCCTGCAGCACGCGGCCGACACCCAGGCCCCGCAGCACCGTGACCAGGATGGTGCGCACGAAGCGGTTGTCGTCGGCCACCAGAACGCTCAAGCCGTCCAGGCGGTAGTATTTTCCGGACTTTGCTGATGCCATATCGCCTGATGCCAGCCGACCCCTGTGTGGCCGGCAGTGTAGCCCCTTCCGTTGCCCCGCGCGCGGGGTTAATGCGGCGGGAACCATACCGCGCGCCGCATCCGATCTTCACCCTATCCCCCCGCACAGTGCGGCATGCGCGCCGTTCTCGCGCAGTTAACGGTTTGGTGACGAGCGGCGGCCTATGGTTCGCTCATCCCCGGATGGATCCCGCCGCACGCGGGTCCCTGCACCCGGGCAGGTGTTGATAAGGAGCGCCAGTCCCATGTCCCGGCCTATCCCCCAGAACAACCTCATCGAACGCACGTCCGTCCTGACCTACACGCTGATGGAACAGCTGCACGATGTGCTGAACACCCCCAGCGCGCCGGACGACGTGACCCTGGGCATGCTGATGGGACTGTCCATGTTCCTGGATGATCAAATCGGCCCTTTCCGCATGACTCAGCTGTTGCAGGCGGCACCGGACATCATTCTGCGCACAGACGCCCACGTCACCCGCGATCAGATCGACCGCTTCCTGCCGGTTTTGCGCGCCTTCGGTGACAAGCTGGCCGCCCTGACGCCGGAAACCGTGGCCGAGCCCACGACCAGCCTGTCATGAGGCGCGGCCGCACACGCGGCCTTTTCACCAGACGGTGCCACGCTTATTTGTAGAAGAGGTCACCGCCCCCTTCGACCGCCGCCCCTGAACCCGCGGCCGCCATGGTTGAACGCACATGCTTTCGCAGTTGGACAATGCCCACCCCGCCCTGTTCCTGGTCTTCGCCTGCGTGGCCGTGCTGGCCGCCGCGGGCATGACCATCGGCTATGTCTGGCGCCGCCTCGGCCGCCTGGCCGTGCGCCAGTCAAACCTGGCCCGCACCGCCTCGGACCACCTGACACGGCTGCAGCGCGACCTGACCGACCTGGCTGGCCAGGTGGAGCGGCTGGGTGAGTTCAACCAACGCCTAACGGAAGAGGTGGACATGCTGCGCCACCGCCTGGCCGATGGCGGCTATGAGCCGCAGGACCACTATCCCCGGGTCCTGCATTGAGCGCCGGCGGCCCGCCGGCCGCCGATCCTCATCCCGTTCGCGAACGGGAGATCCGCCGCTGGCATGACAGCGGTCAGGCCTGGGACCGCTGGGCCGACAGCATGGCGGACCCTGCCGCGCGCCTGAACCAGCCGTTGCTGGCCGCGCTGGCGCTGCAGCCACATCACACCCTTCTGGATTTGGCCAGCGGCGCCGGTGAGCCGGCGATCACCGCGGCCAAGGGCATGAATCCGGCCCAGGGCGCCGAAGGGGGCCGCGTGCTGGCCAGCGACCTCGTGCCCGCCATGCTGGCCGGTGCCCGCCGGCGCGGGGCCGGCGTCGCCGCCCTTTCCTTCCTGGCAGCCGACATGACGGCCCTGCCCCTGGCCCCCGCCAGCGTGGACCGGATCAGCTGCCGCTTCGGCCTGATGTTCGTCCCGGACGCGGCCGGCGCCGTGGCCGAGATGCATCGCGTCCTGCGGCCGGGCGGCATCGCGGCCTTGCTGTGCTGGGGTCCGAAGGCCGGCAACACGCTGTTCCGCCTTCTGGATGAGGCGCTGGGCGGCGTGCCGGAGTTGGCCGTGCTGTTCCGCTTCGCCGAAGAGGGCGCGTTGGGTCGCCTGTTCCGGGGCGCGGGCTTCGACACCGTGTCGGAAACCTCGCTGGAGCAGTCGGCCCTGGCCGACGCCGCCAAGCCCTTCTGGCGCCCCACCCTGGACATGGCCTTCACCCCCGCCCTGGCACGGATGTCGGTCGAGGCGCGCGCGGCGGTGGAAGACCGCATCACCGCCGCGGTGGCGCTGAAAACGAAAATGGACGGGAAAATACCCGTCCATCTCCATGCCCGGCTGCTGGTGGCTCACAAATAAGGGTCGGTCAGGGCTGTGGCGCCGTTCCATCCGCTGGTGGTACCGGCGGTTGACCGATGGTCGGATCCTCCACCGGGATCGCCCCGCTTTCCGGCGTCACAGCGCCCTCCGTCATTACGCCCTCCGTCATCACGCCCTCTGGCCCTTCCGGCTCGGCACCCACCAGCGATTCCGCCTGGGTCATTAGGCGCTGGTACTGGCGCACGCTGAAAGGCAGCGTGGCGAGATAGCCCACGCCCAGGATCAGCAGGGTGGTCCAGGGCGCGCTGACGACACCGGCCGCCAGCAGCACCAGGCCCAGGAAAATGAAGACGACATAGCGCGGGTGGATGCGCAGCCCCTTCAAGGAAAAGGTGGGAATGGCGCTGATCATCAGCGCCGCCATGCCCACGGTCCACACCACGACGAAGGCCGGATGGCCCACGACCGTCCGCCCCATCTCGAAACTGGCGACGATGGGCAACAGGGCCAGACCGGCGCCGGCCGGGGCCGGCACGCCGGTGAAGTAGTTGTAGGCCCACACCGGCTTCTGCGCGGCCGACCCCAGGGCGGTGTTGAACCGCGCCAGGCGCAGGGCGGCGCAGGCCCCGAACAGCAGGCAGGCGATCCAGCCAAAGCTGCGCGCCTCGTTCAAGCCCCACATGTACAGGATCATGGCCGGGGCCACGCCGAAGCTGACCACGTCGGACAGGCTGTCCAGCTCAGCCCCGAACTTGCTCTGCGCGTTCAGCAGGCGGGCGATGCGGCCGTCCAACGCGTCCAGCACGGCCGCGACCACGATGGCGACAACCGCATGTTCCCAGCGCTGCTCGGTGGCGAAGCGGATGCCCGTCATGCCGGCCGACAGGGCCAGCACCGTCAGCATGTTGGGCAACAGCTTGTTGATGGTGAGGCCACCCAGGCGCGGCGGCCGGATGGCCCGGCGCCGCCGTCCCAGCGCGCCCCCGCCTGTCCTCGGGGGACGTTGCACCATCAGCGCACCACGCCCTGACGCTGCGGTTCGGCGCTGGCCAGGTCGGCCAGGATGGTCTCGCCGCCCAGGGCCTTCTGCCCCACGACCACCAGCGGCTGCACGCCGTCCGGCAGGTAGATGTCGGTGCGGCTGCCGAAGCGGATCAGGCCATAGCGCTCACCGGTCGATACGCTCTGCCCCGGCTTCAGGGTGCAGATGATGCGACGGGCCACCAGGCCGGCGATCTGCACGAAGGCGATCTCGCGCCCGTCGGGCATGGCCAGGCGGATGCTCATGCGCTCGTTCAGGTCGCTGGCCTTGTCCAGGGCGGCGTTCAGGAACTTGCCCGGGTGGTATTCGGCGCGCGTAACCGTGCCCTCGATGGGGGTGCGGTTGATGTGGACGTTGAACACGTTCAGGAAAATGCTGATGCGGGTCAGCGGCTCCGGCCCCATGCCCAGCTCCGGCGGCGGCACCGCCTTGGTGATCATCTGCACCAGGCCGTCGGCCGGGCTGACCATCAGGCCGGGGCGGGTGGGCACCACGCGGTCGGGATCGCGGAAGAAGTAGGCGCACCATGCCGTCAGGATCACCCCGATCCAGCCCAGGAAGGTGGAGAGCCAGAACAGGATGAGGGTCACCACGGCGAAGGCCAGGATGAAGGGCCAACCGGCGCGGTTGATCGGCACGATGACGGTGCTGAGAGCGGACATTTGCACTTTCCAAAGGCGGCCCCGGGGATGGGTCCGAGGGATATAGGCGGGCCCCAGGGAGATGGGTAGACCGGCGCAGTGTAGACAGGGCCGGTCCGGATTTTAAGTGTCAATGCATATCGTTCGGGTTAACGGAGGAGCCGTTCCAGCTGTTCAAGGCCTTTTTTGGCCATACGCCAAGGTCGGCAGCTGCACACTGAGCTCGACCCTGTGAACTATGACAGGTTGCCTACCGGTCTCTTCCGCAAGGGCGGATACCCTTTCACGTCGTTTTGCGGAAAAATGTAGTCAATCTGGGTCGGCCCCTGGCAACGGCGCGTCCTGGTGTTTCTTGCGACGTTGACAGGTTGCTGAGCCGTGCGTGCCGAACAGACAATCGATCGGGAACTGACCCAGCGGTCCTCCACGGCCCGTCATCCCCGTTATCGCATCGTGGTCGTCGAGGATGAGGCGCTGATCGCCCTCGGCCTCCAGCAAATCCTGTTGCAGCAGGGCCATGAGGTCTGCGCCGTCGCCGCGTCGGTGGAAGAGGCGGTCGAGGCGGTGGACCATCATCGTCCCGACCTGGTGCTGATGGACGTGATGTTGCGGGGGCGTGACGACGGCATTGAAGCGGCGGAGCGCATCTGGAAGCGCTTCGGCATCCGCAGTCTGTTCACCAGCGCCGTCGACGCCAACATCCTGCGCAACCGCACCCATTCCATCTCCCTGGGGTTCATCACCAAGCCCTATCGGGCGGAGGACTTCCAGCGCAGCCTGGAAGCCCTGAGCCTGGCCTGAGTTATTCGCGCCCCATGACGTGCAGCGGGCTGAAACAGCCGTAAATCAGCCGCTTGGCATCGAACGGGATGTCACCAGGAATATCGAAGCGCGTATCGTCGCGCATCTTCTCCTCGGCCGCGTCCAGCGTCTCCTTGTCCGGCCACACCTGCCAGGAAAACACGATCTTCTCCCCCGGCTGGGCCGCCACCGCCCGGCGCATGTCGGTCTGCTTGCCGTCCGGGACGTGGTCCTCCCAGGACTCGACGATTTCCAGGCAGCCAAATTCCTTGAACAGCATGGCGCTGTTTTCCGACCAGGCGCGATAGGCGTCCTTCTTGTCCCCCGGCACGGGAATGACGACCCCGACGACATACATGACCCAGCCTCCCCTTTGGATGACGCGTGGGTTCGCATGATACCAAAACGTCGCCGGCACGGATCGCCCAAAGGGGGAATCACCTTTAGCGTGACGCTGCGCGCGGGCAAGCTCGGCCATAGGGGTGGCAGCCGGCACGGCCGCGCGCTATGACGGCACCATGCTGCCCATCGACCACACCGCCCTTCCCATCGATGCCGTGCTGCCGGACCTGCTGCGGGTCCTGGCCGGCACGCCCAACGCCGTGCTGCAGGCCGCCCCCGGCGCCGGCAAGACCACGCGCGTGCCCCTGGCCCTGCTGGACCAGCCCTGGCTGGCCGGCCGGAAGATCATCATGCTGGAACCCCGGCGCCTGGCCGCCCGCGCCGCCGCCAAGCGCATGGCCGACACCCTGGGCGAGGCCGTGGGCGGGACGGTGGGATACCGGGTCCGCCTGGACACGCGCGTCGGGCCGGCGACCCGCATCGAAGTCGTGACGGAGGGTCTGTTCCTGCGCCAGTTGCAGGGCGACCCGTCGCTGGACGGCGTGGGTGCCGTGCTGTTCGACGAATTCCATGAACGCAGCCTGGACGCCGACCTCGCCCTTGCCTTTTGCCTGCAGGCCCAGGGCCTGTTACGCGAGGATCTGCGCCTGCTGGTCATGTCCGCCACCCTGGATGGCGCCGCCGTGGCCAAGCTGCTGGCCAACGGGGGACATGCCGACGCGCCCGTGGTGACCAGCGAGGGCCGCGCCTTCCCGGTGGAGACGCGCTGGGTCGAGCCCGCACCCACCGACCGGCTGGAGACGGCCGTGGCCCGCGTGGCCAAGCGCGCCCTGATGGAGGAACCGGGCAGCGCCCTGGTCTTCCTGCCCGGAACCGGCGAAATCCGGCGCACGGAAAAGGCCCTGGCCGATTTGGGCCTGCCCCGCGACGTGATGGTCGCCCCGCTCTATGGCGACTTGGCGCTGGACCAGCAGGAGGCGGCCATCCGCCCGGCCCCGGCCGGCCAGCGCAAGGTGGTGCTGGCCACCGCCATCGCCGAAACCAGCCTGACCATCGACGGCATCCGCATCGTGGTCGATGCCGGCCAGGCCCGCCTGGGCCGCTTCGATCCCGGCAGCGGCATGAACCGGCTGGAGACAGCCCGCGTCTCCCGCGCCTCCGCCGATCAGCGCCGGGGACGCGCCGGCCGCTTGCAACCCGGCGTCTGCTATCGGCTGTGGAGCGAGCAGGCGGACCGGGCGCTGACGCCCTACGCCCCGCCGGAAATCCTCCGCGCCGACCTGGCCCCCCTGGCGCTGGAGCTGGCCGCCTGGGGGGTCGATGACGTGACCGCCCTGCCCTGGCTGGACCTGCCGCCGGCGGCCCCCCTGGCCCAGGCCCGCACGCTGCTGAGCCAGTTGGGCGCCCTGGACGACGCGGCCAGGATCACCCCCCACGGCCGACGCATGGCCACGCTGGGCATGCATCCCCGCTTGGCCCACATGGTGCTGGTGGGCATGGATCTGGGCCTGGGTGCGGCGGCGGCCCACCTGGCGGCCCTGCTGGAGGAGCGCGACCCCCTGCGCGGCATTTCCCGGGATGCCGATTTGCGCCGCCGGCTGGATCTGCTGTCCGGCCAGGACGGTGGTGCTGCCGACCGCAACGCCTTGCGCCAGATCCGGGAAAGCGCCCGCCAGACCATGCGCCAGTTGCGCATCACCGACCGGTCGTTCACGGGGGAGGATGCCGGCCGCCTGCTGGCGTTGGCCTATCCCGACCGCCTGGCGCAGAAGCGCCCCGGCAGCCAGGGCCAATACCGCCTGGCCAATGGCAAGGGTGCGGTGCTGGACAGCGCCGACGCCCTGTCCCGCCAGGATTGGCTGGCGGTGGGCGACCTGGACGGCGACGCGCGCGAGGCCCGCATCTACCTGGCGGCTCCCATCACGCGAGAGGAGATCGAGGAGGTCTACGCCGACCGCATCGTGACGGAGGAGCTGGTGAGCTGGGACGGGCGGGAACAGGCGGTGCTGGCCCGCCGGCGCCGGCGCCTGTTTGGCCTGGTGCTGAAAGACGAGGCGCTGAGCCAACCCTCAGCCGAGGCCATGGCCGCCGCCATGATGGCCGGCATTCGCGAGATGGGGCTGGCGGCCCTACCTTGGACCAAGGCGCTGGAGGCGTGGCGGGAGCGCGTGCGCTTCCTGCACCGCTCCGGCAGACGGGATGTCTGGCCGGACCTGTCGGACGAGGGCCTGCTGGCCACCCTGGAAACCTGGCTGGCCCCCTACCTGCCGGGCATCAGCCGCGCCAGCCATTTGCCGCGCCTGGATCTGCACAGCGCGCTGACCGGCATGCTGGGCTGGGCCCGGGGCCAGGAGCTGGAGCGTCAGGCGCCCACTCATATCGACGTGCCCAGCGGGTCGCGCCTGCCGATCAACTATTCCGGTGAAATCCCCACCCTGGCCGTGCGCCTGCAGGAACTGTTCGGCCTGCCGCAGACGCCGACGGTGGCGGGCGTGCCCGTGCTGCTGCACCTGCTGTCGCCCGCCCACCGCCCCATCCAGGTCACCCGCGACCTGGCCTCCTTCTGGGCCAACACCTACCGCGACGTGAAGAAGGATCTGGCGGGCCGCTACCCCCGCCACTATTGGCCCGACAACCCGCTGGAGGCGGAGCCGACGGCCAGGGCCAAGCGACGCGGGACTTAGTTTCAGCACCCTCAAACGCCGGCCCGACCGCGCCTTCGCCGCTTACGGCTTCCAGCTTTCGACCACCGCCCGCGCCACGCTGGCGATGAAGGCATCCGCCCGCTCCCGTGGGCCTTGCACACTGGCGACGTAAACCGCCACGGCGTAACGGTGGCCATCCGGCGCCGTCATCAGGCCCACGTCGTTGTTGGCCAGGGTCACGCCTTCGACAGAAGGCCCTGCTCCCGGCTTGTGCGCAACGGTCCAGCCCGCCACCAGGCCGGCCTTCAGACGGTTGGGCTGGGTGGTGGTGTGGTCCAGGATGTCCAGCAGGCGCCGGGTGCTGGCCGGGCTCAGCAGCTCGCCCTTGTCCAGCCGCTCAAGCAGCAGCGCCATGGTGGCCGGCTGGGCCGTGTCGCGCGGGTCGCTGAGATAGGCCTGGCGCTTGGCCAGGCGGGTGGCGACTGGCACGGCGTCGGCTGCGGCCCGGAACGCCGCCGGCTCGACATAGGCGTCCTTCCAGGTCAGGCCCAGGATGTCGCTTTGCAGGTGGCGCTCATCGCGGTCCACGCGGATGCCGTCCAGCCCCCGGGCCGTCAGCGCGGCCTGCACCACCGCCGGCCCGCCGATCAGGCGCAGCACGGTGTCGGCGGCGACGTTGTCGCTGTCCGCCACCATGCGCGCCATCAGGTCGTCCAGCGTGGTGGTCCAACCGGCGGGGGTAATGTTCTTGGCCAGCGGCTGCCAATAGACGGAACGGTCCCGGGGGTAGAGCGTGACCTTTTGCGCCAGGTCCATGCGGCCGTGATCCACCAGATCCAACAGCGCGATGGCCACCGTCAGCTTGAACACGCTCTGCTCGGGAAAGCGCTCCCGCGCCTTGACCTCGGCCACGGTGCCGGTGGCGGGGTCACGCACAGCGATGCCGCCGCGGCCAGGGAAGTCCTGGGCCAGGCGATCCAGGCGCGCCTGCAGCGCCGGCATGTCCAGGGTGCCGGCGCCGGCGGGCGCGGTGACGGCAAGGCACAAGGCGGCGGCGCAGGCCGCGCGCAGCGTCGATATCGGCATTGGAAAGGTCCCCATCCCTCTCGGGCCCGCCGAAGATCGGCGGCCATGGAGGAGTGCCCGCAAACTATGGTGGAAGCGTGGCGGCCAAGCCGACCAGCATCAGACCTTGGTGGTCAGGTCGGTCAGCTTGCTCAGCAGATAGTCCAGGTCGTCACTGGCCATTTCCTCGAACTGGGTGAGGATGCGTTCCAGCATCTTGCGGCGATGGCGCTCCAGGTCATGCTCGCCGCCGTCGAACTCCGTCTCGTTGGCGACGTCCAGCGCCACCTTGATGGCCGGGTAGATCGACTGCGGCATGCCGGTGCGATCGAACAGCGCCTTCATGCCCAGCTTGCCGGCATCGTGGATCAGCATGCGGGCGTTCGGCGTGGGGATGCGGGCCAGCTGGGCCAGCGCCACCTCGAAGAAGGCCACGTCGCCCATGCACAGCGACCGCAGCAGCAGCGACGGCGACAGGCGGCCGTTGCGGTACAGCTGTTCCACCAGCGTTTCCAGCTGGGCGTCGGTGGCCACCCCCACCAGCTCATAGGTCGCCTTTTCGCGGCCCTGCAGGACGATATCGCTGGCGACGTCGGCCGGCAGTTCATGCCGTTCCACCAGCCGCTCGCGCAACTGTTCCGACACCATGGTCACCAGGCGCTCGGCAATGGTGACGGGCAGGCTGCCCCGCTCGATCATCGGGGCGTGGACGGCGTCGCTCTTGGGGAAGCGGTTCAGCACGCGGGTCAGCGCCGCCTCATTCACCTTGGCGGCCTCGTTGGCCATCAGGGTGGCGACGGCGGTCTCGGCGCCATTATCCACCAGCGCGTCGGCCACGCCCTCTGACACATCGGGACGCTTGGCCACGGCCGATTGTTTGGCTTCCGAACCGGTCTTGATCAGCTCGATCAGGTCGGCGTCGGTCAATACCGACGACAGTTCGATGAAGGGCAGCGACACCTCTTCCACGTCACGCGCCAGTTGCAGGGCGACGTCGCGGGGAATCGCGGGGTAGGTCTTCAGGCTCTCCGACAGGGCGGAACGGACGCGCACGGCGGCGTCGCGCGCCATCAGGCGGACGATGTCCTCAGCCAAGGCCCGTTCGGAAGGGGAAAGCTGATCGGCGCCGAACTGGGCGGCAACCTTGGTGGCCATCTCGGCCCGGGTCGTGGCGGACGGATCGGCCAGAAGCCGTTGCACATCCTGATGCGTCAAGGTCTCGGACATTGGCAGGGCAACCCGCTCCCTTCGCTACCGACCGGCCACCTGGCTTTCCATCCCCACCCCTCGGCCGTCATGCGCGGCCGGACCGGGGGTACCAGGCTTCACCACCATTAAGGCCCCCGATGCACGCCGGGTGACCATTGCCCAGTAATAATACAGCCTTCCCCGTCTTGGCCAACGCCATTTGGGTGATATTCCCCGCCTATCCCCAGGGTCTGCTACGCAGGTTCTCCCATAGGGGATTGTTGACGGTTGCGCCGACGCAGCGCCCGCTCCAACTCCTGGATGCGGCCATCCACATCCACCAGCCGTTCCGACGTCACCTCGAGATTGCGGTCGTCATAGACGTAACTGCCGGGATGGTCCGCCTGCCAGCGACCGACAGCCGCATCTCTTTCTTGCAAAAGCTCAATAATTTCATAACGGTATAGATTGACAACCGCGGTGATCCAGCGGTTCAGCGGCCAGGACGGCCGGGCGTGATCGATCTGGAAGCCCTCCAGCATCCGCACCACGTCGGCCGCCGCGTACCAGGTTTCCCCCGTCACCCAACGGTTGGTGGTGAACAACCGCGTCACCCGGCCCATGCCGTCGACCGAAATCCCCACCAGGTGGCTGAGCGCGGCGTTGCCGTCGGCGTCGGGCTGGAGATCGGGCAAGGGCGCCGGCGCCACCCCCTCCGGCATGCCCAAGGGCCGCATGAAGGTGTGAAAGTGCCCCATCTCCTCACCAACCAGTTCCGACTCCGGGTGGGCGTGGAAGTAGTATTGGGCGTGGTATTCGCTGTCGTAGACATCCCCTGGCGGATGATGGTGCCAGGGGTCCAGCGGCGGCACCGCGTCGCGCAAGACCTCGCTCAGCACCGTGTCGCCGGTCTTGGCCAGCACCCGCGTGCACAGGCTGACTTCGCGCGCGGCCTCCACCAGCCGGGTCAGGGTCTCGTATGGCAGGCCATCGACAACGGAACTGCCGCGCGCGGGGCCCCGAAGGAAGGGCATGGCCGTTCCCTTCCCTTAGACGCCGCCGCCGGCGCGCCGCCCGGGCTGCAGGGCCCATTCGGCCACCTGCCGGGCCAGCGTGTGGAAGGCCTCGTCATAGGCCGCCAGCACGGCGGGGAAGCCCGTGGACTTGGCCGGCACCCGGATTTCGAAGCCCTGGCTTTCCTGGATGGTGCGGCGGGGCAGCGTCACCATCTTGCACTGGACACGGACATGCACGGTGGGCACGTCCTCCACCGTCGCGTGGGGATATTCCGCCTGGAAATCGCGAATGTCGGTCAGCAGGACATAGTCGGCGCGCAGGCCCGACCCCTCGCGTCCCACACCCGAGATACGGCCGGAATACTCGAAAGACTCGATCAGCAGGCCCTGCACCATCTCCGGCATCGGGTCCTGCCACTCGGCATCGAAATAACCGAAGTCCCCCTCCAGGCGGCTCAAGGCGATTCGCGTGGTGTTCAGCACCGAGGTGGTGGTGGGCACGCCCACCAGCAGCTGCCAGCCCACGGGCGGGGCCGGCGAGAACTCGCGCGCGGCCGTCAGCCGCACCACGTGCGGCGGGCTGTCGAACACGGAACAGGCGGGCAGCGCCCCCAGCGCCAGGCCACCGCCCATCACCCCCATGCCGCGCGCCAGCAGGCGGCGCCGGCTCATCGCACCCTTGTGGGCCCCCCTCATTTCACCTCCACCCCACGCTGCCGGCCACCGAACAGGAAGCCGGACGGATCGTTCTCGATACGGTTGGTCACCCGCGACAGGTTGTTGCTGAGCGTGCGCAGGTCACCGATCAGCTGGGTCAGGTCGTAGAGGCCGCTGGAGGTGAAGTCGCGGATGGGCCCGCGATTCTCCTCCACCATGCCGCGCAGCTGCTCCACGGTCTGGTTCAGGTTGCGGGTCAGGACCTTCACGTCCTCCGCCGACTGGTTCAGGTTGCCGCTGATGCGCCTGGCGTCGCTGCCCACTGTGTTCACGGTGGTGCGGGTGTCCACCAGCAGCGCCTCGGTCTGCTTGCTGATCTCGCGCACGCTGCCGCGCAGCTCGTTCACAAGGTGGCCAGCGTCCTGCACCGTGCCGTTGGCGGCCCCGGCGGTGGACGCCAGGTTGGCCAGCATGGAGGCGAAGGCCTTCTGATTGTCCGGCGTCATGAAGCCCGCCAGGCTGTCCGACAGCTTGATCAGGTTTTCCAGCAGGTGCGGCGCCTCCTGCAGCAATGAGGCGATGTTGCTTGGGCGCGAGGGGATGACGGGCACGTCGACGTCGTTCTGGGTCTCGCGCAGCAGCGGCGCCTCCTGGCTGCCGCCGGCGATCTCGACATAGACGCCGCCGGTAACGCCCACCGGCTCCAGCGAGGCCACGGCATCGGACTTGATGGGGGTGTCCTTGGGCACCTCCACCTTCACCTCGATGCGTTCCACGTTGCCGGGATCGATGCGGATGTCGGTGACGCGGCCCACGGCCACGCCGCGATAGCGCACGGGGCTGCCCGCCACCAGGCCGGTGACGGAGCCGGAGAAATAGATGCGGTACGGGGTCGACGCCTTGTCGAACTGGACCTTGGCCAGCCAGACGATGGCGATGAACAGGGCCGCCGTCAGTGCCAGGATGAACCCGCCGACGAGCGCGTAGCTGGCGCGCGTTTCCATGTGAATTCAGCCCCTAACTGCTCAGCTCTTCACGGCCGCGCGGCCGCGCGGTCCATGGAAGTAGTCATGGATCCAGGGATGCGTGTCCGCCAGCAACATGTCAATGGTTCCCACTCTCATCTTACGGTCGACCAGCACCGCGATGCGATCGCAAATGGCATAAAGGCTGTCCAAATCATGGGTAACCATGACGACGGTCAGGCCCAAGCTGCGCTGTAATGTCCCGATCAACTCATCGAAAGCGGCGGCGCCGATGGGGTCCAGGCCAGCCGTCGGCTCATCCAGGAACAGGATTTCCGGGTCCAGCGCCAGGGCACGGGCCAGGCCGGCGCGCTTGCGCATGCCGCCCGACAGTTGCGAGGGGTACTTGGAGCAGCTGTCCGGCGGCAGGCCCACCATGGAAATCTTGATACGGGCCAGTTCCTGGATCAGGCAGTCCTCAAGATCCGTGTGCTCCTTCAGCGCCACCATGACGTTCTCCGCCACGGTCATGGAGCTGAACAGCGCGCCGTCCTGGAACAGCACGCCCCAGCGGCTCTGGATAGTGCGACGGGCGGCGCTGTCGGCCGTCCACATGTTGGTGCCCAGCACCTCCACCCGGCCGGCGGTGGGCCGCAACAGGCCGATGATCTCCTTCAGCAGCACCGACTTGCCGGTGCCCGAGCCGCCGACGACGCCCATGACCTCGCCCCGCCGCACGTCCAGATCCACGCCGTCATGCACCGTCTGGCGGCCGAAGCGCGTGACCAGGCCGCGCACCTGGATGACGGGCTCAGCATTATTCCCCACCGCCATGTCCGTCGGGCCGTCCTGGATCATCGGCGCCCTCAGATCTTGAGATAGGAGAAGAGGATGGAGAACAGCGCGTCGAGCACGATCACCAGGAAGATGGATTCGACCACCGACCGGGTGGTCAGCTTGCCCACGCTCTCGGCGCTGCCGGTCACGTTCAGGCCCTCGAAACAGCCGACCAGCGAAATGACCATGGCGAAGACCGGCGCCTTGATCAGGCCCACCAGCATGGTGGTCGGGCTGACCGCCACCTGCAACTGCCGCAGGAACTGGCCCAGCGTAATGTCCAGGGTGCCGTAGGACATGACCGCCCCACCAAACAGGCCCACCACGTCGGCGTAGAAGCTGACCAGCGGCAGGGCCACGAACAGGGCGGCCAGGCGGGGCAGCACCAGCATCTCGATGGGGTCCAGCCCCAGCACCTGCATGGCGTCCACCTCCTGGTTCACCTTCATGGTGCCGATCTGCGCCGTGAAGGCGGAACCGGAGCGGCCGGCAACGATGATGGAGGTGATCAGCACCCCCAGCTCGCGCAGGATGCCGATGCCCAAGAGGTTGACGACGAAGATTTCGGCGCCGAATCGCCGCAGTTGGTCAGCACTCTGATAGGCTAGCACCACGCCGATCAGGAAGGTCAGCAGGCCGATGATGGGCAGGGCGTTCAGGCCCACCTGTTCCAGGTGGAAGAAGAAGGCCGTCCAGCGAAAACGGCGCGGATCGCGGGCCACACGGGCGATGGTGATGAACACCAGCCCGAAGAAGCTCAGCAACTGGAACGCGTCCTCGGCCAGGCTGAAGGCGCCCTTGCCCACCCGCTCCAGCAGGTCATGGAATGGCCGATGCGGGGTGGTGACCTCGGGATGGCGCACCACGGCGCGGCGCACGTCGCGCAGCAGGGTGCACTGGGCCGGCGTCGCGCCGACCACGGCCACCGTCTCCCCCTCCGCCCGCAGGCGCTCGATCAGGCGGTCCAGCACCAAGGCGCCGGCGGTGTCCATGCCCGACAGGCCGGACAGGTCCAGCAGCACCTGGCCCGGCTTGCGCTCCGGCTTCAGGCGGGTCAGCGCCGTGTCCAGATGCTCCGCCCCCGCCAGATCCCAACGGCCCAGGGCGGCCAGCAACCAGTGGTCGCCGTCCCATGCCGTCTTGATCACGCCGCTGCCTGCCGCCGCCATCTCGCCCCTTCGCCGGCCCCCACCCCCATCCTGACGGGGGCGCCGGGCGGCCTTGCTCGTCCTTCACTTGACAGAAAGGCCCGCTGCGGGTCAACAGCAGCGGCCGCGAGGCGCCCATCCGGACCATCCGGACGTGGCTGGCGCGGCTTGGCGCTGGCATGCCAGACCAGCCTCCCCTATGATTTCGCGCCCCGGGACCGGGGCGTTTCCGTTTCCCCCGAGGCCTTTCCCCATGGACCTGAAGAGCCACATCCGCGGCGTCCCGGACTATCCCAAGCCCGGTATCCTGTTCTACGACATCTCGCCGCTGCTGGCGCACGCCGATGCCTGGGCCGTCGCCATGGGCCGCATGGCCCGGCTGATCCAGGAGACGGGCGTCGATTTCATCGTGGGCATCGAGTCCCGCGGCTTCCTGATGGCCGCCCCCTTAGCCCTGAAGCTGGGGCTGGGCTTCGCCATGGTGCGCAAGAAGGGCAAGCTGCCGGGCGACGTCGTGCGGCACTCCTATGACCTGGAGTACGGCAGCGACACGGTGGAAATCCAGGCCGACCTGGTAAAGCCCGGCCAGCGCGTGGTGGTGGTCGACGATCTGCTGGCCACCGGCGGCACCATGAACGCCGCCATCAAGCTGTTGCGCGACGTCGGCGCCGACGTGCGCGCCGCCGCCTTCCTGATCGAGCTGGACTTCCTGGAAGGCCGCAAGAAGCTGGACGTGCCGGTGCTGTCGCTGCTGAACTACGACAAATAGTTCAGCAAGCTTCATCCGGGGCCTACAAGGGCATGAGACTTCTCATGCCCTTGGCGCGTCTAAGGGTGGCTTGCCTCGCTGTCGTGCCACCGCCGGAGCGCCAGGCGCTGGACCAGCGACAGCAGGGCGAAAATCACGATGCCCAGCAGGGACAGCAGCGCCAGGGCCGCGAACATGCGCGGGGTGTTCAGGCGGTTGCTGGCATCCACGATGCGCCAGGCGAGGCCGCTGCCCGTGCCGGAGCCGGCCACGAATTCCGCCACCACCGCGCCGATGAGCGCCAGGCCGCCCGAGATCTTCATGCCCGCCAGCAGGTAGGGCAAGGCCGAGGGCAGCTCCAGCCGCCACAGCACCTGCCACTTGCTGGCGCCATAGAGGCGGAACAGGTCGCGCAGGCCCGCGTCGGCCGAGCGCAAGCCCAGGGTGGTGTTGCCCAGGATGGGGAAGAAGGCGACGATCCAGGCCAGGATCAGCTGCGCCAGATCCACCCGCTCATACCCCACCCAGACCAGCAGCAGGGGCGCTATGGCCATCACCGGCGTCACTTGCAGGATGACGGCGTAGGGATAGAGGGCGGAGGCCAGCAGGGGCGAGCGGGTGAACAGGATAGCCAGCGCCACCCCGCCCACCACCGCCAGGGCGAAGGCCTGCAGGGTCACGGTCAGCGTGAACCACAGCGACAGGCCCAACGTGTTAGGATCGGCCAGCAGGGCCGCCACCACCGCGCTGGGCGGCGGCAGGACGAAGGCAGGCACGGCCAGCACGCGCACCAACCCCTCCCACCCCGCCAGGAAGATCACGCCCAGGATGACCGGCGCCAGGCGGCGCAGCGCGTTCATGCTGCCCCCCGCATGGCGTCGGCCAGAGCCAGGGATACCGTGCGGCACGCGGCGGCGTATCGGGCGTCGGTGCGCAGGGACTCATCCCGGGGATAGGGCAGGTCCAGCGGAATATCGGCGTGGATGCGCCCCGGCCGTGGCGCCATGACGATGGCGCGGTTGGCCAGGTACACGCCCTCATAGACGCTGTGGGTCACGAACATCGCGGTGAAACGCTGCTCCCGCCACAGGGCCAGCAGATCGTCGTTCAACTTCTGCCGCGTGATCTCATCCAGGGCCGCGAACGGCTCATCCATCAGCAGCAGGCGCGGACGGGTGACCAGGGCGCGGGCGATGGAGGCGCGCATCTTCATGCCGCCCGACAGCTCACGCGGATAGGCCTGGGCGAAATCGGCCAACCCCACCTGGGCCAACAAGGCCGCGACGCGGGCGTCGGCCTCAATGCGCGGCACCTTGGCCAGGTCCAGCGGCAGGCGGACATTGTCCTGGATGCGGGCCCAGGGCATGAGCGTCGGTTCTTGGAACACCATGCCTATCCCACCTGGGCCAATTCCACCGGCGGCGGGTGGCTGGGACCAGGTGATGCGGCCGGCCGTGGGCACCACCAGGCCGGCCACATGGCGCAGGATGGTGCTCTTGCCGCAGCCGCTGGCCCCGACGATGGCCAGGAATTCCCCGTCACCCACCGCCAGCGAGATGTCGGTCAGCGCCAACGTCCCGTTGGGATAGCGCTTGGTCACGCCCTGCAATTCCAGGAAGGGTGCCGGCCCCTGCCCCATCATGTGATCCCGTCTCCAGCCGATGCGGCTTTAACCTTTACCCATGCCGAGAGCGGCGCGCCACCCTTGCTAGACCGGCCGGGGTAGCCGATCATGGTAAAAGCCTTCTGTCACGGGCGGGTTGAATGGGGCGGCGAATCCCGCTACCTGATAAGGGTGGGTGGATGGGCCGCCGGTCTGGCCCCCGCCTTGTTCGTTCCCAAGGAGATCCTGGTGACCCTGCCGATCCGCTTCGACGACGAAGAACCCGACGCCCCCGAGTCCGCTCCGGAAGGCGGCAAGGAGGAGAAGTCCAAAGGCGCGCCCTTCTCCCCCGTGGCCCAAAGCCTGTTCAAGAGCCGCACCATCCTGCTTTTCGGTGAGATCAACCAGAAGATCGCCGAGAGCACGGTCGCCCAGCTGCTCGCCATGGCGGCCGAGAGCGACGACCCCATCCGCCTGGTGATCAACTCCCAAGGCGGCCATGTCGAAAGCGGCGACAGCATCCACGACGTGCTGCAGTTTATCCGCCCGCGCGTCCTGGTCCTGGGCACCGGCTGGGTGGCCAGCGCCGGCGCGCACATCTTCCTGGGTGCGGCCAAGGAAAACCGCTACTGCCTGCCCAACACCCGCTTTCTGATCCATCAGCCGATGGGCGGCACCGGCGGCCAGGCCACCGACATCGCCATCGAGGCGCGCGAGATCGTGAAGATGCGCAAGCGTCTGAACAGCATCATCGCACGTGAGACCGGCCAGCCGCTCGAGAAGATCGAGCAGGACACGGACCGTAACTTCTGGATGTCGGCGGAAGAGGCCAAGGACTATGGCATCGTCACCTACATCATCAGCAAGGCCGACGATCTGAAGTAAACCCTTGAGCTTCAGAGGCCCGATGCCTTGAGACGTCGATAAAAGCCGCCCGCGCCCCCCGGCGCCGGCGGCTTTTTTCTTGGCCCCGATCGCCCCCTTCAGGTCCGGAGTTCCGCATGTCCGACACCGCCGCGTTCCCCCTGTTCTACCCCACCTACCAGCCCTTCATGGGGGAACGATGGGAGATGCGGCTGGCGGCCCTGGTCATCTGCCCCGGCTATTGGTCGGGACCGCGCATGGTAGAAAACATGGCGGCGCTGATCCGCCACGACAGCGGCAATACCCGCGCCTGGATGTCGATGACGCCCATGGAAACGGAAAGCCAGGAAATCGGCTGCCAGCTGGCCAGTGGGCGTACGGTGGTGATGGGAATGGGCATGGGCTGGGCCGTCGCCAACGCCGCCCTGAACCCCGCCGTCACCGCCGTCACGGTGGTGGAGTTCGATCCTGAAGTGCTGGCGGCGGTGGAACAGTCCGGCATCTTCCGGCAGTTGCCGCCCGAGGCCGCCGCCAAGATCACCATCCACCAGGGCGACGCCTACACCTGGACACCGGTGGACGGCCAGCCCTTCGACACCCTGCTGGCCGACATCTGGCTGCCGCTGCACGGCCTGGACCGTGAGGGCCAGATGCGGACCATGGCCGCCAACACCGGCGCCACCCGGATCTATTTCTGGGGCCAGGAGATGAACATGGCCTGGCGCCTGAAGGAACTGGGCCTGCCCGTGGACGCCGCCGGCATCGCGCGCGTGGTGGCGGAATGGGGCCTGCCCCTGCTCGGCCCGGACCAGCCGAACTATGCCGAGCGGGCGGCGGCGGCGGCCGAGCGCTGGCTGCGCGCGCCGGAATAAGCGGCCTTCCCAAGGGGCCCGGACCGTCATCCCATGGCGTCATGCCTCCTGCTGCAACGCAGCATGACAGCGCTTACCTATTTTCGGCGATGCTAAGGGCATCCACGATAGCATCGCCGATTCCGGAGTGGTTCCAGTGCCCTTGCCCCTGCTCGCCCTCGCCATCGCCTCCTTCGGCATCGGCACGACCGAGTTCGTGATCATGGGCATGCTGCCGGATCTGGCGCAGGATCTGCGCGTCACCATCCCGCAGGCCGGCATGCTGGTCACCGCCTATGCCTTGAGCGTGGTGGTGGGCGCCCCCATCCTGGCGGTATCGACCGCGCGGCTGCCGCGCAAGAGCGCGCTGATCGGCCTGATGGGCATCTTCATCTTCGGCAACTTCTGCTGCGCCGTGGCGCCCACGTACGGACTGCTGATGACGGCGCGCATCATCACCGCCCTGTCGCACGGCACCTTCTTCGGCATTGGCGCCGTGGTGGCGGCCGGTCTGGTGCCGCGGCACAAGCGCGGCCAGGCCATCTCCCTCATGTTTTCCGGCCTGACGCTGGCCAACGTGCTGGGTGTGCCCCTGGGTACGGCGCTGGGGCATGAGCTGGGCTGGCGCGCCACCTTCTGGGCCGTGGTCGCCATCGGCGTCATCGCCGCCGCCGCCCTGGCCCTGTGGCTGCCGCGCGGCCTGCCCGGCAGCAGCGGCGGCAGCCTGCTGGGCGAGTTCCGCGTGCTGGGCCGCCCCCAGGTCGCCATGGCCATGATGATCAGCGTCATCTCCTCCGCCAGCCTGTTCAGCGTGCTGACCTACATCACCCCGCTGCTGGAGCGTGTCACCGGCTTCACCCCCGACCAGGTCACCTACGTCCTGCTGTTGTTCGGCGTGGGGCTGACGGTGGGCAACCTGGTGGGTGGGCGCCTGGCCGACTGGAAGATGATGCCCGTGGTCATGACCACCTTCGGCATCATCACCCTGATCCTGGTGGCCTTGGTGTGGACCAGCGCCACGCCCCTGGGCGTCGTGCCCACGCTGGTGCTGTGGGGCATCGCCGCCTTCTCCGTCGGATCCCCCTTGCAGATGCGGGTGGTGGACCAGGCGCGCGGCGCGCCCAACCTGGCGTCCACCCTGAACCAGGGCGCCTTCAACATGGGCAACGCGCTGGGCGCCTGGTTCGGCGGCATCGCCATCGACCATGGCGTGGCCTACGGGAATTTGCCCTGGTTGGGCGCCGGCCTGGCCGTCTGTGCCCTCAGCCTGACCGCCATCGCAGCCGCCACGGACAAGGGCGGCACACATGCAGATGGTGTGCAGGACGACGACGCCTGCCCCGGATTCGCGCATTGACGTCGCTTCGGTAAAAAATTTTCGCCCCGCCTGGAATAATCCACCGGCGGCGGCGTCAATGGGGGGTGCGGCCCCCTTGGGGGCCCGTTTCCACGGCCGAAAGGGACCCCGCCCATGCCTGGCTATAGAGTTCAGGACATCCTCAGCCGCCGCAGCCTGGTTTCGCTGCTGGCCATCGCCGCCGTCGCGGGCGGGGCCACCGCCGCCTTCGCCTATGCCGGCGGCTGGTTGACGCCCGGCCGGCTGCAGCCGGCCCAGATCGTGAACGCGCTGGAGGGCCATGACGGCAAACATGAGGGCTTCCGTCGCGCCCACGCCAAAGGGCTATGCGTGGTCGGCCATTTCGACGGCAACGGCCAAGGCCTTGCCCTCAGCAAGGCCAGCCTGTTCCGCCAGGCCACCACCCCGGTCATCGGCCGCTTCTCGCTGGCCGGCGGCGTACCCAACGCCGGTGATGGCCGCATCACCTTCCACAGCCTGGCGCTGAAGTTCGACCTGCCGCGGGGCGAACAATGGCGCATGGCGCTGAACCATGTGCCCGTGTTCCCCGTGGCCACGCCGCAGGCGTTCCTGGACTTCCAGCTGGCGACCACGCCCGATCCCGCCACCGGCAAGCCCGACCCGGCCAAGGTGCAGGCCTATATGGCCCAGCATCCGGAGACCAAGGCCTTCGCCGACTACATGGCCAAGACCCCCCTGCCCAGCAGCTTCGCCAACGCCAACTACAACAGCGTCGACGCCTTCCGCTTCACCAACGACCAGGGCCAAACCCGGGTGGTGCGCTGGATTTTCACGCCCGAGGCGCCGTTCGAAGAGCTGGACAAGGCGACGCTGGCCGACCGCCCGCGCGACTTCCTGTTCGATGAGGTCGCCGGGCGCCTGGCCCAGGGCCCGCTGGTCTGGCACCTGTCCGTCATCCTGCCCAACGCCGGCGACCCCACGGACGACGCCACCAAGCCCTGGCCGGACGATCGCCAACGGGTGGAGGTCGGCACCCTGACCATCGACCGCGCGGTGACCGAGGATGACGGCCCCTGCCGCGACGTGAACTTCGACCCCACCATCCTGCCCGCCGGCGTGTCGCCCTCCGACGATCCGCTGCTGGCCGCACGTTCCTCCGTCTACGCCGTGGGCTACACCCGCCGCACGGGTGAACCCGCGGCCGCCAGCGCGCTGGCCACCGACAAGGCCTTCCCCGCCCCCGCTACCCATCAACCCGCTGCCAGCCAGCCCGCCGCCAAGGAGTCCGCGCAATGAAGTCGACCACGTTCAGCGGCGCCGCCCGGCTGCTGCATTGGCTGATGGCCGTCCTGATCATCGCCATGCTGTTCATCGGCGTGGGCATGGTCTCCACCGTCGGGGCCAGCCACAACTGGCTGGTGCCGCTGCACAAGTCGGTGGGCGTCACCCTGTTGCTGCTGGTGCTGATCCGCCTGGCCGTGCGGGCCACCAGGGGCACGCCGCCGCTGCCGGCGGACATGCCGGCGCCGCAGAAGGCCGTCGCCCACCTGTCGCACCTGGTGCTGTACGCCCTGATGATCGCCCTGCCGCTGGTGGGCTGGTCCATGCTGTCGGCCGGCGGCTACCCCATCACCGTCTGGGGTGCCGTGCACCTGCCGCCGCTGCTGTCGCCGGACAGGGGGCTGTACGCGTCCCTGCGCCACCTGCACACCTATCTGGCGTACGCTTTGTTCCTCACGGTGATCGCCCACTTGTCCGCCGCCCTGATGCATGGCCTCATTTTCAGGGATGGCGTGTTCCAGAGCATGGCGGCCTGGCGCACCCGTCGCTGACGGTGGACTCCGGACCGAGGGATGCGTGCCATGAACGACATGATGCTGCTGGTCGAGCCGCTGATTCCTCCGCTCAGGCGCTACGCCCGGGCGCTGGTGAAGGATCACGCCACGGCGGACGATCTGGTGCAGGATTGTCTGGAGCGGGCCATCACCCGCTGGCACCAGCGGCGGCAGGACGGTGACGCCCGCACCTGGCTGTTCACCATCCTGCACAACCTGGCCGTCAGCCACATGCGCCAGAACCGGCGGCGCGGCAGCCACGTCACCCTGGACGACGGGGTGGATGAGGCCATGATCGCCCGGCCCGCGACGCAGGAGGACGCGCTGCACCACGCCGATGTGATGCAGGCCCTGCAAACCCTGCCGGAGGATCAGCGCAGCGTGCTGTTGCTGGTGTCGGTGGAAGACCTGACCTATGCCGAAGCGGCGCGGGTTCTGGACATCCCCATCGGCACCGTCATGTCCCGCCTGGCCCGGGCGCGGGAAAAGCTGTTGCAGAAGATGGAGGGCGCCCCCGCGCAGGAGACTGCGAAGGGCGGCGCCACCATCCATCGCCCCGTTTTCGGCGCTGGAATTTTCAGGAGAGTGAAATGAACGCCGGCCGCCCCATCACCGAGGAAGATTTCCAGGCCTACGTCGACCATGCCCTGGACGAGCGGCGCCGGGAGGAGGTTGAGGAGTACCTGTCCACCCACCCCGACGCCGCCCGGCGGGTGGCCGCCTACGCCGCCCAGCGTGAGGCCCTGCGCGCCGCCCTGGCCCCCATCGCGGAAGAGCCGGTGCCCGACCACCTGAACCTGGCCCGCCTGGTCGAGGCGCGGCAACACCGGCAGGCGCGCTCGTGGCTGTCCGCTCCGGGGGCCGGCCCCTGGCGCAACATCGCCGCCGCCGTGGCCCTGGTGCTGATCGGCGGGGCCGGCGGCTGGTCCATGCACGGCATCACCGCCGGCAAGGCGTCGATGAACCCTGAGACCATGCTGACGCAGGAGGCCATGGACAATTACCGCGTCTACGCCGCCGACGCCGCGCGACCGGTGGAGATGCACGCGGGCGAGCAGGAGCAGCTGCTGCGCTGGGTGTCGCAGCGGCTGGACCGCAAGGTGGCGGTGCCCGACCTGTCGGCCTCGGGCTACCGGTTCATGGGCGGGCGCCTGGTCGCCACCGCCCACGGCCCGGGCGCCATGTTCTTCTACGACGACAGCAGCGGCAACCGCATCGCCATGCTGGTGCGGCCCATGAAGCAGGACGGCGACGCCCCCATGACGGAACACCAGAAGGACGATGTCGGCGGCGTCACCTGGTGCAATCGCGGCATGGGCTACAGCCTGGTGGCCGACGCCTCGGCCCAGGCGCTGCACCCCCTGGCGGACGAGGCGCGACGGCAGCTGCGCACGAAGATTTGAGCTTTCTCGGGCATGGCGGCGAACCAAACGTCGCCCCCGCGCTTATACAGATCGGTTACTGGACCAGAACGGCAACCACCAGGTTGCCGTTTTTGTTTGGGCAGGCTATAAAACAGCAACCAGGAGGTTGCGCAAAATGTCCGATCATATTCGCAAATATATCGAATTGAAGGCCCCCATCGCCCGGGTATGGCGCGCCCTGACCGACCACGATGAATTCGGCACCTGGTTCAGGGTCAAGCTGGACGGGCCCTTCGTTCCAGGGCAGGACGCCACCGGCCGTATCACCCACCCCGGCTATGAGCATGTGAAGTGGCGGGCCACCGTGGTGCGGATGGAGGAACCGCACCTGTTCTCCTTCACCTGGCATCCCTATGCCGTGGATCCGGAGAAGGATTATTCCAGCGAAACACCGACCCTGGTGGAATTCAAGCTGGAGGAGCGGGACGGTGGCACCCTGCTGACCATCACTGAAAGCGGCTTCGACACCCTGCCCGACCATCGCCGGGTGGAGGCGCTGCGCATGAACGAGGGCGGGTGGACGGCCCAGGCGCACAACATCCGCGCCCATATCGAGGGGCCGCTGGATGACTGAGGCCGTCGCGGCGGCCAACCCCGCCGCCAACCCCGCCACGGTCTTCGCCGCCCTGGGCGATCCCACCCGCCTGTCCCTGCTGTCCCGCCTCAGCGATGGCCACGCGCGGTCCATCGCCGCCCTGTCGGCCGACACCACCCTGACCCGCCAGGCGGTAACCAAGCATCTGCACGTGCTGCAGGATGCCGGCCTGGTGGCCTGCGTGCGGGTGGGCCGGGAAAGCCGCTTCGCCTTCCAGCCGGAGCCGGTGGCGGCGGCGCGCGGCTATCTCGACGCCGTATCGGCACAGTGGGACGACGCGCTGTCCCGCCTGCGCGCCTTCGTGGAAGGCTGAGTTTTTCCGCTCCTCAAAAAAATTCAAAAAAATTTGCGTGCCCGGGAATAAAGCGACCCGGCCGGCGTCTTATTGGCATCCCCAGTGCGGGAAAAACCAAACCCCCTCAACGCGATGTCAAATTAAAGGAGCTTAGGCCATGAACACCCGGACTCTGTCTGCGTCGATCAGGATCACCGTCGCCGCCGCCCTGATGGGCCCCGCCACCCTGGTCGCCCCGGCCTTCGCCGCCCCGGCCGCCACCCCCGAGGCCACCACCATCCAGCACACCTGTGAACAGACCCTGGGCCTGACCGTCAACGACAGCGGCTACGCCGCCTGCGTCGCCACGCTGACCCAGGCGCGCGCCACCAGCACCCAGCCGCAGACGCCCGCCAACACCGCCTGCGCCGACGTGGGCCTGGCTCCCGGCAGCGCCGACTACGGCCGTTGCGTCGCCAACCTGGACGGCGCGTTGAACCAAGTGCTGCTGGCCCCGAACTGACCACCTTCCGGCCCCGCGCCCTATTCCAGGGCGCGGGCCGCCGGCGGTCACATCAGCACGTGGCCCTTGGGCTGCGGCAGGGATGGCAGGTCCGTCTCCCCCAAGGCCTCGCGCAAATTGATCTCCATGGTGTCGGCCAGGGCCTCGATGGGCAGGGCGTTGAGCCGGGTGCCGAACGGCTCCTCCAGTTCGTCCCCCAAGGCATCCAGGCCGAAGAAGGTGTAGGCCACCAGCCCGGTGATGAAGGGCGTGCCCCAGTGCAGGACGTCGGCGAAGCCGAAGGGCAGCAGGAAGCAGAACAGATAGGCCGTGCGATGCAGCAACAAGGTGTAGCCGAAGGGAACCGGCGTGTTGCGAATGCGCTCGCACGCCGCCAGGACGGCCGACATGCGACCCAGCGTGCCCTCCAGCACCGTGTATTGGATGTCGCTGACATGGCCGCCGGCCAGCAGCTCCGCCAGCACCTGGCCCATCTGGCGCAGCAGGAAATCCGGCCGGTTGCGGGAGGATTCGAAGCCCGCCAACTGGCCGGCCGACAGGAAGCGACGGGGCTTGGTGGCGTCGCCGCCGGGCCGCAGATGGCAGACCAGGGCGTGGCCGAAGGCCATGGCCAGGCGCAACAGCTGGCGCCGCGCGGCTCTCGGCGCGCCGTCCCGGTCCAGCATCAGCGTCTGCCGGCCCAGGTCGCGCACGGCATAGAGCAGTTGCCCCCAATCCTTGCGCGCCTCCCACCAGCGGTCGTAGCAAGCGTTGTTGCGGAAGCCCAGGAACACCGACAAGGCAATGCCCAGCAAGGCAAAGGGCGCGCCATTGAAGGCGGGCGCCCAGCCCGGATGGGTGGTGCGCACCCATACCACACCCGCCGACAGCACGAAGATGACCAGCACCTGGGGCAGGATGCGCAGAACGATGGAGCCCCGCAGGATGAAGAACAGCCGCAGCAGGCCGGGCCGGTCCCGGACGATCATGGTGGATGCTTTCCATTGACTGACGCCGGCGACAGCCAGCGGCACCTAGGACGATGCGCCCGCCGCCGCGCCGAATCCAAACGCAAAATCAGGCAGCTGCCATCCGTATCCTTGAGTCAGGTGCCTTAATGGTGGCAGTCCAGCGGGAATATAAAAAGAAAGCCGGATTGTACAAATATTCACAAAAATAACATCAGTGATTGTTCCATAAACAACTGAATTATCCAATCCAGTAAACGACCCTACCCTTACAAAAGACTCACACACCCATAGCGTGCCGGATGCGTGGCACGCCCAACCCTGAAGGATATCATGCTATGTTGAAATCTTCCGTTGTCGCGATCGCCGCCCTGGTCGCCTTGGCCGCCCAGCCGGTCCTGGCCGCCGACGCCACGCCGACCGTCACCGTGCATCCGTCGATCGACCGCGCCTGCCAGGACGCCCTGCACGTCAGCCCCGCCGACACCCAGTACGCCGCCTGCGTCGCCAGCCTCAAGGAGACGCTGTCCATGACCAAGAAGATGCACGAGCAACGCAGCCAGACCGCCTGCACCGAAGCCGGCCTGACCGCCGGCACGGAAGCCTACGACCGCTGCGTCACCAACCTGAGCGGCGCGCTGCAGCAGGCCCAGACGACGGTCAATTGATGAGCGACCGCACACCCTGGCCGCCAGACGAGGCGCACCTTCAGCGCACCTCGGCGGCCAGGGCGGCGCCAATGCGGCGATAGACCGCCATGTCATCCTCGACATCGTGGGCAAACCGATCCGCTAGGGGGCGCACCACCCCCTTGGCGCAGACTAGGCCAAAACCGATACCCACCAGAGCCCCGGCCACCAAAGGGCCAAAAACCTCCGGTCGGCCCAGCACGTCCAGCGCCTTCATGACACCCATCAGCGTCGTCACCAGCCCCATCCAAACCAACGCATCACCATAGCGTCGCAACACCGCCTCAGGCCGCGACCGCGCCACCTGGATGCCTTCCAGCACGGGCCCAAGCGGTTGCTTGGCCAGGCCGGCCGCCATCACCATCCGCACATGCGGATCGTGCAGCAGGGTGGGATAGGCGCCGAACATCGACCGGCCGAGCGGCAGGCTCAATTCGCGTCGCACCAGATCCGGACTGTCGCCCTGACACAGCGCCGCCATCAGTTGGGCTAAGAAGTTCTCCAGCTCATCCGGCCCCAGCCGCGCTTGCCTTGAGCCAGCCAGGACGACGCGTAGGGCCGCAATCACGCCGTCATCCCCCCTGCGCCGGCCGATGGCCATCACCGCCCAGGCACCGGCCAGAACAGTGAAACCGCAGCCGGGCAAAGCATGCAGGATCACCGTCGTCCGCCCACCAAACACGGCGTCGAGACCGATCAGCAGCAACGGCAGCAGCACCATCCGTACGACCATGCCACCGGACACGGACGCGGCGGTACCTAGGCGCTCACGATACCCCGCCATCACACAGCCCAGGGCCCAGCGCAAAAGGCCGTCCCCATCGGCCATGCCGTCCACCTCCGCCCGCATGGCCTCCCCCCAGGCGGCGCGGTGCGTCGGCAGGCTATCGGCTGCGTGACGGGTGAGCGCGCGGGCCAACCGCCGACGCAGCGGGGCAACAAGGGCGGTCATGCCGGCACCGTCCCATCCGCACCGTCGGCAGCCTTCTCCTCTGGCAGCGCCAGCTCTCGCGCCAGCGCCGCCCCTTCCGCCGTCAGGCGATAGGCATGGCGGGGCGGCAGGCCGGGCCGGGTAGCCTCCTCCCACCGCGCGGCCATCAGCCCCTGGTCATGCAGGCGCATGAGCAGGGGGTATAGGGTGCCGGACTTCAATCCCGTCTCCTTGGACAAGTCATAGCCGTGGCGCCAGTCCAGCGGGCGTTCCAGCAAGGCCACGAACAGCAGCCGGGTTTGACGAGAGATATTGGGACGTCGGGGCATGGGGCGGTTCCTTGGTACGGCCGGCCACCGTCAAGCGACGGCCGCCAGCGCCTCCTCCAACTCATAGAATTTGGGCATGTGTTCAGTGGGGATTTCCTTGCGCGCCGCCTCGATGGACACCTGGGGGGCGTAGCCCGCCAGGTGGGCGGTGATGGCAGCCCGCACCACATGGCGGAAGCGGTTCTCCTCCTCCGCGATGCCGCGCAGGCGGGCGGCCACCGGCGCCACGATGCAATAAGCCAGGAAGATGCCCATAAAGGTGCCCACCAGCGCATGGCCGATCAGCCCGCCGAGGACCTCCGGCGGCTCGGTGATCGATCCCATGGTCTTGATGACGCCCAGGACCGCCGCGACGATGCCCAGCGCCGGCATGCCGTCCGCCATGACAGAAAAGGCGTGCGCGGGGTGCAAATCCTCATGCCGCGCCTTTTCAATCTCCCGTTCCATCAGGGCATCCAGTTCCAGCGGGCTGTCCACACCGGTGGAGAACATGCGCATATAGTCGGTAATGAACTCCACCGTCGCCACGTCGCGCAACACCAGGGGATGAGCGTTGAAAAGACTGCTCTCGAACGGCTTTTCGATATGCTGTTCGATGGACAACACACCCTTGGTCTTGATGGATCTCAGCATGCGGTACAGCAGGGCCAGCAGATCCATGTACTCGCGCTTGCCGTAGCGGGCGCCCCGAAAGATGCGCTTCACCGCCGCGGTGGAATGGCGGATGACATCGGTGCTGTTGGCGGTGAGGAAGGCGCAGACGGCGGCGCCACCGATGGTCACCACCTCCCCCGGCAGAGCATCCAGGATAACCGCAATCTTGCCGCCGCCGACTGCGTATGACCCGAACACGCACAGGAACACGGCCCCCAGGCCGATCATGGCGAACATGCCCTCTCCCCATCCCGCCCCGTAACCGGGAATGGCACATTATCAACATATGTAGAGTTTATGAGTCAACACGGGCAGCCAAGGTTTTTCCTTGGCTACCAAGGGCGTTGTCGCGTCAGGGCTTGGGCTGCTGCTGGGTGATGCAATGGATGCCGCCGCCGCCGCGCACGATGTCCAGCGCCGGGACCTGCACGATCTGGCGGTCGGGGTAGAGGCGGCTGAACAGCTTGGCGGCCTCCGCGTCCATGGGGTCTTCGAAGGCGGGCAGGACCACGCCGCCGTTGGCCAGGTAGAAGTTGGTGTAGGATAGGGTCAGGCGCACGCCCGCCTGTTCCTGGCGCGCCGGCGTGCGCAGGGTGACGATGTCCAACTCCCGCCCCTGGGCGTCGGTCGCCATGGACAGCCGCTCGATATTGTCCTGGAAGGTGTCGAAGTTGGGATCGTCGGGATCGTCCGTGGTCATGGCCAGCACCAGGCCCGGGCGGATGAAGCAGGCGATCTCATCAATGTGGCCGTCGGTTTCGTCCTGCTCATACCCCCTGCCCAGCCAGATGATCTGGCGAATCCCCAAAAAGTCGCGCAAGTGCCCCTCGATCTCCCCCCGCGTCAGGCCGGGGTTGCGGTTGGGGTTCAGCAGGCATTCCTCGGTGGTGATCAGCGTGCCCTCGCCATCCACATGGAAGGAGCCGCCCTCCATGATCAGCGGCGCCTTGAAGCGGGGAAGTCCCAAGCCCTTCAGGATTTCCGCCGCCACCTGGGTGTCGGCCGCGAAATCATCGTAGTTGCGGCCCCAGGCGTTGAAATCCCAGTCCACCCCACCGATGCCGCCCTTGCCATCGATGACGAAGCTGGGGCCATTGTCGCGGATCCAGCTGTCGGACAGTGGCACCGGGATGACGCTGACGGGCGCGCCCGAGCACAGGATGGAGGCGTCGGCCACCTCCCCCGGCGGGGCCACGATGGTCACCGGCTCGAACTGCGCGATGGCCTTGGCCACGGCGGCATAGGCCCGGCGGGCGGCGTCCAGCCCGTTGGGAAATGTTTCCGCCCGGTTGGGCCAGGCCATCCAGCAGCGGTCGTGCGGGTGCCACTCGCCGGGCATGACAAAGCCCGCCGCAGCGGGGGAACCGGGGGTGTAGGTCATGGCGTCCGATCCTCCACCGCCCCGGATCGGGGCGGTTGCAAAGAATAGTATTCCGCCTGTGCTACAGGCTGGCAATCAGCGCTTTGGATGAGAGGGTCAGACCCGCCCCGCCTGGCTTTCCTCACGCTCGCGGATGCGGGCGCGGCGGGCCTCCAGGAAACCCGCCAGGCCGATGCCGGTGGCGACCACCGCCACCACGATGGTGGCCAGCGCGTTGATCTCCGGCTTCAGGCCCAGACGGATGGAGGAGAAGACGATCATCGGCAGGGTGGTGGAACCGGGGCCGGAGACGAAGCTGGTGATGACCAGGTCGTCCAGCGACAGGGTGAAGGCCAGCAGCCAGCCCGAGACGATGGCGGGCGCGATGATGGGCAGGGTGATGACGAAGAACACCTTGGCCGGCCGCGCGCCGAGATCCATCGCCGCCTCCTCCAGCGAGGCGTCCATGCTGACCAGGCGCGACTGGATGACCACGGCCACGAAGGACATGGTGAAGGTGATGTGCGCCAGGACGATGGTCAGCACCCCACGTCCCGCCGGCCAGCCGATCAGCTGCTCCGCGCTGACGAACAGCAGCAGCAGCGCCAAGCCCATGATGACCTCAGGCATGACCAGGGGGGCGGAGATCATGCCGGCGAACAGCGCCCGGCCGCGGAAGGCGCCGAAGCGGGCCAGCATCAGGCCGGCCACCGTGCCCAGCACCACGGCGCCGCAGGCGGTGGCGAAGGCGATGCGCAGCGACAGCCACGCCGCCTCCAGCATCTGCCCATCCTGGATCAGCTCGTGGTACCAGCGCAGGGAGGCGCCGGTCCAGACGGTCAGCGAGCGGTTGTCGTTGAAGGAATAGACCACCAGCAAAAGAATGGGCAGGTACAGGAAGGCCAGGCCGACGCCCAGCAGCACCATCGGCAGGCGGGACTTTTTCATCGGGCGGCCCCCTTGTCCTGGTCGCGGCCCTGGAAGTGCTGGAAGATCATGATGGGGCCCACCAGGAAGGCCAGCAGGGCGATGGCGACCGCCGAGGCCGAGGGCCAGTCACGGCTGTTGAAGAACAGGTTCCACAGCTCACGCCCGATCATGAGCGTGTCGGACCCGCCCAGCAGCGAGGGGATGACGAACTCACCCACCGCCGGGATGAACACCAGCAGCGAGCCCGCCACGATGCCCGGCAGCGACAGCGGCAAGGTGATGGTCAGGAACGCCTTCCAAGGCTTGGCGCCCAGGTCGGCCGCCGCCTCCAGCAGAGTATGGTCCATCTTCTCCAGCGTCGCGTACAGCGGCAGGATCATGAAGGGCAGGTAGGAATAGGTGATGCCGATATAGACCGCGAGGTCCGTGTACAGGATCTTCAACGGTTCATGGATGATGCCGAGGCTGAGCAGCAGGTTGTTCAACAGCCCCTCGTCCTTCAGGATGCTCATCCACGCGTAAACGCGGATGAGGAAGCTGGTCCAGAACGGCAGGATGATCAGCATCAGCAACGGCCCGCGCCGCTTCTCCGGCGCCGTGGCGATGGCGTAGGCCATGGGGTAGCCGATGAAGAGGCAGCACAGCGTCGAGACGAAGGCGATCTTCAGCGAGTTCAGATAAGCCAGCAGGTACAGGTCGTCGTCGAACAGCGCCTGGAAGCCGCTGAAGCGGATGTGCACGTCCAGCCCGCCGTCCACCCACCCGATCAGCTTGGTGAAGGGCGGGATGCCCACCGCCGGCTCCGCCACGCTGATCTTGAGCACGATCAGGAAGGGGATGAAGAAGAACAGGACCAGCCAGGCGTAGGGGCCCAGGATGACGCCCCCCCGGCCGGTGAGGCCCAGGCGGCGGGTGACGCGCAGCACATGGTCCTTCACAGTGCGCGGCGCCAGGGGCGGCAGGGCGGCGGACGGCTGCGGTGCGGCAGAAGGCGGAGGTACGGCCAAGGCGGGTGCCCTCCCCTCAGTCCGTCAGGACGACGCCGGCGAACGGGCGCCAGCTCAGCCAGACCTCATCGTCCCAGGTGATGGGCAGCTCGGTGCGGCGGGTCACGTTGGGCGCGGTCGCCCGCACGCGCTTACCGGAGGCCAAATCGATCTGGTAGATGGAGATGTCGCCCAGATAGGCGATCTCGCGCACCACGCCGCGCGTGACGTTGCGGCCGCCGTCGGCCTCCGCCGGCTTTTCCTTGGTGATGCTGACCTTCTCTGGCCGGATGGCGACCCAGCAGTGGCTGCCCGCCGCCAGATGGGCGGTGTGGGTGACATAGAGGTCGCAGCCGGCTTCCGCCGAGCGGATGAGGGAGTGATCGGGCTCCGATTCCACGATGTTGCCCTCGAACATGTTCACCGACCCGATGAACTCCGCCGTGAAGCGGCTGTTGGGGTATTCGTAGATCTCGGTGGGCGTGCCCACCTGGGCGATGGCGCCATGGTCCATGACCGCAATGCGGGTGGACATGGTCATGGCCTCCTCCTGGTCGTGGGTCACGACCACGAAGGTGACGCCCAACTTTTCCTGGATGTTCACCAGCTCGAACTGGGTCTGCTCACGCAGGCGCTTGTCCAGGGCGCCCAGCGGCTCGTCCAGCAGCAGCAGCTTGGGCTTCTTGACCAGGGAGCGGGCCAGCGCCACGCGCTGCCGCTGGCCGCCGGACAGCTGGTGCGGCTTGCGCTTGGCGAAGGGGGTGAGCTTCACCAGTTCCAGCATCTCCGCCACGCGGGTGCGGATTTCATCCTTTGGCACACCGTCCTGGCGCAGGCCGAAGGCCACGTTGTTCTCCACCGTCATGTGGGGGAACAGGGCGTAGGACTGGAACATCATGTTGACCGGGCGGTCATAGGGCGGGATGCCCGCCATGTCGACGCCATCGATGAAGATGCGGCCCTCGGTCGGCTGCTCGAACCCCGCCAGCATGCGCAGCAGCGTCGTCTTGCCCGATCCCGACCCGCCCAGCAGCGAGAAGAATTCGCCCCGGTAGATCGACAGGCTGACATTGTCCACGGCCGTGAAGTCGCCGAAGCGCTTCGTCACCTTCTCGATCCGGATGTACGGCTTGGCGGCGGGATCATGCCAGGGCTCGAACTTCACGGCCGGTGATTTGGCGGCCGGTGATTTGCCGATGGGACCGGTGGCGGCCGGCCGGGGACGAGGGTCGGGGGCGTCGGACATGAGGCGGCGGATCACGATGCTGGAAGTGGGCCCGATGGCGGACGTCCGATGGGCGCTTCCTGATTGGGGGAACCGCCTGCCCGGAATAGCGTTCCGAACCTGCTGAATGCCAGGGTGCGCCCCCGCTGTCCACAGGAACTATGGGGTCTGCGGCCCTGGGCCGCGCGTTTTTTCGCAGGCGCGATTTTGCGCGAAAATGCCAAAAACGTGAAACAAGCCAAAGCTCAAGAAAAGGGGCGCCCCCGGCGGGCGGCGCCCCGTTCCCCTGACCCTGGCCGGGCGGCCTAACGGCCGGTCTTGATACGGGTCCAGGTACGGTTGCGCTCTTGCTCCGCCCGCTGGGCCAACTGCTTGATGGTGAACAGCTTGTCCATCACGTCCTTGGGCGGATAGATGCGGGGGTTGTCCTTGATCTCCGGCTTCAGCAGGGGCAGCGAGGCCGGCACGGCGTTGGCGTAGGAGACGGCGTTGCTGATGCCGGCCATCACCTTGGGGTCCAGCATATAATTGATGTAGGCGTAGGCCTCGGCCACGTTCGGCGCCCCGGCCGGGATGGCCAGGGTGTCGAACCACAGCTGGGCGCCTTCCTTCGGGATGGCGTAGTCGATCTTGACCTTGCCGCCGGAGCGGGCCTGCGCCTGCAGCACGTCGCCGGAATAGCCGATGGCGACACAGGCGTCGCCGCTGGCCAGCGGATCGATGACGGACGGGACGAAGGTCTTGATGTAGGGGCGGATGCTGGACATCAGCTCCCCCGCCTTCTTCACGTCGTCCGACTTCTCGCTGCTGGGCGGCAAGCCCAGATAGTTGAGGACCGAGGGCAGGATGTCGGCCGGGCTGTCCAGCACGACGATGCCGCAGCTGGCCAGCTTCTTGGCGTTCTCCGGATCGAACACCTGCTTCCAGCTGTCGATGGTGGCGGTGCCCAAGGCGGCCTTCACCTTGTCCGGGTTGTAGCCGATGCCGACAGTGCCCCACTGGTAGATGGCGGCGTATTCGTTGCCCGGGTCCACCTCCGCCAGGCGGGCCATCAGCACCGGGTCCAGATTCTTCAGGTTGGGGATCTTGGACTTGTCCAGCTTCTGCACCGCCTGCGCCTGGATGAACTTGCGCAGGGTGGGCTGGGCCGTGGGGACGATGACGTCGTAGCCGGAATTGCCCGTCAGCAGCTTGGCTTCCAGGGTTTCCAGGTCGGTGTAGACGTCGTACTTGGTCTGGATGCCGGTGGCCTTGGTGAAATCGGCCAGCGTGGTCTCGCCGATGTAGTCGGTCCAGTTATAGACGTGGACCGTCTTGCTCTGCGCCCAGGCGGCACCCGCCACCGCCACCACCAATCCCGCCAGCAGCGGCACCAGCTTCTTTTTCATCCACTTCCCCGTTCTTGGAAATCGGCCGGGCCCCACCGGTATCCCGTTGCAGGCCCTGGTCGGCGGCATTTGCACCCCATGCGACAGGCCCTGTCAAGCAGCGGGGACGGCCTGTCGCCTATTTGTACTACACCCTGCGCGCAGGTCCGCGCCCTATGGGACAAACCCCGGAAAACACAAACACCTTTGCCCACCCGCCCGGCATCAGGTCGGTGTGCCCCGCGCCGCGATCTCCCGCGTCTCCGGGGTGAGCGGCCGCGCCTCCTTGCCGGCCTGGAACAGGGGCATGGGCTTGGGCTCCCTGGGCCGGAACTGGTTGAAGCCCTCCAGCTGGCCGCTGGCCTGCTCCAGCGCCAGGCGCTCCTGGTCGCGGCGCCGCACCTCCTCCGCCGTCTCGCGCGCCTCGTCCTCCGGCAGGCCCAGGAACTCCAGCGCGCCCTGGCCGAAGGCCAGCGCCGATTCCAGGGTCTCGCGCACCTGCAGGTCCACGCCCGCCGCGATCAGCTGCAGGGTGTGGCGGCGGTCGTAGGCGCGCACCAGCAGGCCGGCGTGGGGGAAGCTGGACTTCACCAGGTCCACGATCTTGTTGGCGGTGTCCTTGCCGTCCACGCACACCGCCACCGCCCGCGCCCGCCCGGCGCCGGACGCGTGCAGCACGTCCAGGTTGGTGCCGTCGCCATAATAAATCTGGAAGCCGAAGCCGGCGGCCGCCTGGATCATCTCCACATCGGTGTCGATGATGGTGACGTCCAGTCCGCGCGCCAGCAGCGTCTGGCTGACCACTTGGCCGAAACGGCCGAAACCGATGATCAGCACCGCGCCGTTGAGGCCATCCGGCCGCGCCAGGCCGGCGGTATCCGGCGCCGGTTCGGGCAGCAGGCTCCACACCAGGCGCACGGTCATGGGCGTCAGCACCATGGACAGGATGACGGTGGCCGTCATGACGGCGTTGACCTGCCCATCCAGCACGCCGACGCCCATGCCGGCGCCGTAGAGCACGAACGCGAACTCGCCCCCCTGCGCGAACAGGGTGGTACGCTGGACGGATTCCCGGCAGTCGGCGCCCGAGACGCGGGCCACGGCATAGATGCCGGCCGCCTTGGTGACCACGCAGCCCGCCAGCACCAGCAGCACCATGCGCCATTCCGCCGCCACCACCGACAGATCCAGCGACATGCCCACGGCCATGAAGAACAGGCCCAGCAGCAGGCCGCGGAAGGGCTCGATATCCGCCTCCAGCTGATGGCGGAAGCCGGAACCCGACAGCAGCACGCCGGCCAGGAAGGCGCCCATGGCCATGGACAGGCCGGAGCTTTCCATCAGCAGGGCGGCGCCCAGCACCACGGCCAGCGCCGCCGCCGTCATCGCCTCACGCACCCGGGACCCGGCCAGCAGACCGAACAGCGGGTTCAGCACCCAGCGCCCGGCCACGATGACCACGGCCACTGCGGCGGCGGCCACCGCCACGCCCACCCAACTGCCGCGCAGATCGTGGCTGGCCTCCGGCGCCAACAGCGCCACGACGGCCAGCAGGGGCACCACCGACAGATCCTCAAGCAGCAGGATGGACATGGCGCGCTGGCCGAAGGGCGTCGACATCTCCCCCTTCTCCTCCAGCGTCTGGATGATGGCGGCGGTGGAGGACTGGGCGAAGCCCATGGCGGCGACGAAGGCAACGGCCGGGGAAAAGCCGGCCAGCACGCCGGCGATGGTCATGAGCGCGCCGCAGACGGCCGCCTGCGCCACGCCCAGGCCGAAGATCTGGCGCCGCAGGGTCCACAGCTTGGCCGGCCGCATCTCCAGCCCGATGAGGAACAGGAACATGACGACGCCCAGCTCGGCGAAGTGCAGTACCGCCGCCGGATCGGCCAGGATGCGGAATCCGAAGGGGCCGATGGCCAGGCCGGCGGCCAGATACCCCAGGATGGAACCGAAACCCAGCCGTTTGAACAGCGGGGCGGCCACGACGCCGGCGCCCAGCACGGCCACGATCTGCATCAGGTCGACGCCGGACGACGTGTCGGTCACGCGGGATACCCCCCAGGCTTGCCCCAAAAGGCCCCCGCCCGAATGGTTCGGGGCCCGATGGGGTGGACCCTAACAAGGATGCGATGACCGGAGCAAGGCGGCCCCGGTCATCGCCTCCGATTAGCGGAAGTAGTGCGGCAGGAAGCGTGAGGCGCCGGTGATGATGGGCCCCGGATCCTCGCGCACGCAGAGGCCGGCGGCCTCATCCCCCACCACCCAGGCGCCCAGCACCACATGCCGGCCGTCGTCACGGGCCAAATCCACCGCGCGCTGATAGACCACCGGCCCCTGCCCGTAGCCACCGGATGTATGCGCCATCTCCCGCCCGTCGCGGACAAGCCGGATGTTGGCGCCTTCGCGCGCCTGCATGGGCTTGGCGATCCAGTCCGGCCCCACGGCCTCGGCGGTGAAGCCAGTGGGCAGCAGGTTGGGATGGCCGGGGAACAGGTCCCACAGCACGGTCAGGATGGCCTTGTGCGACAGCAGCATCTTCCACGGCGGCTCCACCACCATCAGGTTGGCGGTCGGGAGGTGGGCGCCAAAGCGCTCCGCCGCCAGCCATTCCCAGGGATAGAGCTTGAACCACAGCGCCAGCGGCCGGCCCGCCTCGTCGACGAAGCGCGTCTTGTCCTTGTCCCAGCCCACCTGGGTGATGGGCAGGTGGGTGGCGTTCAGCCCCGCCTGGCGCGCGGTGTCCACCAGATACTCGACCGTCCGCAACTCCTCCTCATAGTCGGCGTAGGACGACAGGTGGATAAGGGCACCGGGTGGCTGGCGCCGGCCAATTTCCCGCCAGCGCGCGATCAGCCGCTCGTGGATGGAATTGAACTGGTCGGCATCGGGCAGGACGTCGCGCAACCAGAACCATTGCACCACCGCCGATTCAATCAGGGTGGTGGGCGTGTCGGCGTTGTATTCCAGCATCTTGGGCTCGGCCAATTCCTCCCGGTCCGGGTTGAAGGCCAGGTCGAAGCGGCCGTACAGGGCGGGATCGCCGCGCCGCCAGCTGTCGATGACATAGGCGCGGTAAGCCGGGCTGAGCCCGAAGCGGTCCATCAGGCGCGGTGTCGCCACCACGGCCGCCACCGCCTGCAGGCATAATTGGTGGAGCGTGTTGGTCGCGGCCTCCAGTCTGTCGACTTCCCCGGCGGTGAAGGCGTAGGCGGCGGATTCGTCCCACCACAGGCCGTCGGCCTCACTGCCGGGCGGCAGACCCAGAGAGTGATAGGTCAGGCCCTGGGATTCGATGCGGGCGATCCAGTCGGCCCGGGGGGTGAAGCGAACGCGTTCCATAATCGCGGCCCTCCCTACTCGCCACCTCCACCGCCGCCGTGGCCGCCACCGCCCTCACCGCCACCCCCGCCGTGGGCGGCGGCGCTTTCGCCGAAACCACCGGTTTCAACGCCGCCAGACTTGGACCCGGCGACATAGCTCGTGCCCCCGCCATGGCCGCCGCCGCCGGAACGGCAGTCCGTCTGCTGGTTCGCCTTGCAATCCTGATCATGCTTTGAATCACATCCGCTCAACGACAGCGTCGTCGCGGCGGCCAGGGCCGCCAACGTGATGTGGTGACTGCGTTTCATGGATTTGGTTCCCAAAGGGTTGGCACCGGGGGTGCACCCGATCAGTCGGCCCACTCTGAAAAGCCCCTGCTCAACGGGGCATCCCCGCGCAACGAAGGGTGCGCCGGCGCCGGTCCCGGCACCAATGGCGCCGCGACATGTCAGGTCCTGCATAATTGTGCGAGACAGCGGTTTGAACGCGCATGCCGGGTGGCGCACCCACCACCACCCCTTGACGCCGTGACGCCCATGGCGCACATGGCTTCGCCATTCCGTCCAACCCGGTGCCTCTCCCATGCCTTGGCGTCCCATGACGGCGGCCGACCTGCCCCACGCCTTCACCCTGGCCTGCGCCATCCACGTCGACTTCTTCGAGGCACTGGACGTCATGGCCGACAAGCTGGCGACCTACCCCGCCGGCTGCCTGACGTTGGAGACGGCCGACAGCGCCATTTCCGGCTACGCGGTCAGCCACCCCTATGCGCGGGGCCGCGTGCCCAAGCTGAACCACCTGCTGGGCGCCCTGCCGGCGGATGCCGACATCTATTACATCCACGACATCGCCATCGACGCCGCCGCGCGCGGCCAGGGCCATGCCGAGGTGGCGGTGGATCTGTTGGCGGCGCATGCGCGGGGTGCCGGCTTCCATGAGATGCGGCTGCTGTCGGTCAATAATTCCGGGGCCTTCTGGCGGCGGCGCGCCTTCAGCCCGGTGCTGGATGAACAAGTGGACGTGTCGTCGTACGGCTCGGATGCCACTTATATGCGGCGGTTTCTTTAAACCATTCGCCCATAACGTGATGGCAACGATGTCAATATAGCAACGGTGCCTTGTCCAAGGTCCGGGTATAGCCAGCTGTTAGAGCGGCGGCGTTAAGCCGCACCCCTTTCCGGGCGCCTTTCTGGGCCCCCTTCTGGCTGGTGGTAACCGATGTCATTCCTGAAATCGCTGCGCGGCATCAGCGGCCGCATCCTGCTTATCCCGCTGCTGGCCGTGATCGCGCTGACGGCGCTGGGCGCCGTCACCGTCGTCACCTCCAGCCGGACCCTGATGGAGGAGCGGCAGGCCCGCGCCCGCGTGGCGGTGGAGGCGGCGATATCGCAAATCCAGACGCTGGAAGCCAAGGCGAAGGCAGGTGAAATGCCGGAGGACAAGGCCAAGGAGCTGGCCTTGGATCTGGCCCGCGCGTTCCGCTACGACGGCGACCACTACCTGATCATCCACGATGACACGGGCCTGACACTGGCCAGCGGGCAAAGCCGCACGCTGGAGGGCAAGCGCAACATGGACAGCGTCGACGCCAACGGGGTCCACTACGCCCAGGACCAGCTGCAGCGCGCCAAAGAGGGCGGCGGGTTCAGCTATTACGTCTGGCCGCCCAAGACGGGCGCGCCGCCGGCGCCCAAGGCCACCTACAACAAGCTGACCAGCGGCTGGGGCTGGGTCGTGTCCTCCGGCATCTACATCGACGACGTGGACGCGGCTGCCTGGGCCAGCGGCTACCGCACCGCCGGCACGGTGGGGCTGCTGGCGCTGGCGACCTTCGGCCTGGCCCTGTGGCTCAGCCGGGGCATCACCGGCCCCCTGCTGCGCCTTACCAACACCACCAACCGCCTGGCCGACGGCGATCTCAGTGTCACCGTGCCGGGCACCAGCCGCACGGATGAGATCGGCACCCTGGCCCAGGCGGTAAACGTGCTGCGCGACCGCTCGGCCGAGGCCGTGCACCTGCGCGAACGCCAGGAAGGAATGAAGGAAGAGGCGGAGCGGGAGCGCAAGGCCGCCCTGGCCCGCCTGGCCGACGAGTTCGAGGGCAGCGTGAAGACGGTGGTGGACGGCATCGCCGCCGCCACGACCGAGATGGCGGCCAGCGCAGACGCGGCCACGACGGCCGCCGCCCGGGCGGAAGACCAGACCACCTCGGCCGCCGCCGCCGCGGAGCAGACCAGCGCCAACGTCGCCACCGTGGCCGCCGCGACGGATGAGCTGAGCGCCTCCATCCATGAGATCGCCCGCCAGATCACCCAGTCGTCGGAGATCGCGGCCGGCGCCGTGGCCGAAGTCGGCCGCACCAGCACCGCCATGGGCGACCTGGCGGCCTCGGCCGCGCGGGTGGGCGATATCGTGGCGCTGATCACCGGCATCGCCGGGCAGACCAACCTGCTGGCGCTGAACGCCACCATTGAGGCCGCACGGGCGGGTGAGGCTGGCAAGGGCTTCGCCGTGGTGGCGTCGGAGGTGAAGAACCTCGCGACCCAGACCGCCAAGGCGACGGAGGAGATCCAGGCCAAGGTGGCGGAAATCCAGGGCATGACGGATGCCGCCGTGGACGCCATCGCCGGCATCGGTCAGACCGTGAACCGCATGAACGAGATCACCGCCGCCGTGGCGGCGGCCGTTGAGGAACAGGGTGCCGCCACGGCGGAGATCGCCGGCAACGTCCAGCAGGCGGCCACCGGCACGCAGCAGGTCTCCGGCAACGTGACCGCCGCCCGCCAGGCGGTGACCGAAACCGGCCAGGTCGCCCACACCGTGCGCACCGCCGCCGGCGAACTGTCGGTGGAAGCCGAACGCCTGCGCGGCCAGGTGCACGGCTTCCTGGCCAACATCCGCTAAGTCACCCGGGACAAATCCAGGGGCACCTGCCCCTGGTAGCCCGCGACCGCGGGCGCCGGAGATTTCCGGGGAGCGTCAGCGGACCGGATATCGAGGATGGCAAGCCGGCGGATGCCGGCGCCCGCAGGGCATCAAACATTAAGTAATAAATTCTCCCGCTCCCAGCTGGAGATCACCTGCTGGTAGGCGGCGTCCTCGGCTTGCTTCACCGCCGTGACGCAGGCGACGAAGCGCTCGCCGAAGATCTCCCGCAAGGGGCGGCTGGCGTTCAGCTTGGCCAGGGCGTCGCCCTGGTGGCGGGGCAAGGTGAAAGCCAGGCGGTGGGCGGTGCCCTTCACCGGTTCCGTGGGTTCCAGTTCCTGCACCATGCCCAGATAGCCGCAGGCCAGGCTGGCGGCGATGGCGAGGTAAGGGTTGGCGTCGGCGCCAGCCACGCGGTTCTCCACCCGCCGGGCCTCCGGCTGGCTCAGGGGCACGCGGAAGCCGGTGGTGCGGTTGTCCCGCCCCCAATGGACGTTGATGGGCGCGTCCGACCCCTGCACCAGCCGGCGATAGCTGTTCACGTTGGGCGCCAGCAGGGGCATGGCGCTGGGCAGGTACTTCTGCAGGCCGGCGATATGGCTCATGAACAGGGGCGTGTCGCCGCCATCGGGATGGCCGAACAGGTTGCGCCCCGTTTTAGCGTCCACCAGCGACTGGTGGATGTGCATGGCGCTGCCCGGCTCGTTCTGCATGGGCTTGGCCATGAAGGTGGCGTAGATGCCGTGGCGGATGGCCGCCTCACGCACCGTGCGCTTGAACAGGAAGACCTGGTCGGCCAGGCTCAGCGCGTCGCCATGATTGAAGTTGATCTCGATCTGGGCGGCGCCGGCCTCATGGCTCATGGTATCGACGTCGATGTCCTGCTGCTCGCAGTAATCGTAGACCGCCTCGAAAATGGGATCGAACTCGTTGACCGCGTCGATGCCGAAGGCCTGGCGCCCGCTTTCCTGCCGGCCGGAGCGGCCGACCGGCGGGACCAGGGGATAGTCCGGATCCTTGTTCACCGCCACCAGGAAGAATTCCAGCTCCGGCGCCACCAGGGGCTTCCAGCCGCGCTCGGCATAAAGCTCCAGCACGCGCTTCAGCACCCAGCGCGGGCTGATGTCCACACTGGTGCCGTCGGCATAAACGCAGTCGCAGATGACGGCGGCGGTGGGCGCCTCATACCAGGGAACGAAGCGCACGCTGCCGGGGTCGGGCAGCATGTAGACATCTGAGTTTTCCGGGTTGGTGACGCTGTTGTTCGGAGTGTCGCCCGTCACGGTCTGGATGAATACGCTTTCAGGCAGGCGCAAGCCGCGATCCCGCAGGATGCGCAGGAACTTTTCCGCCGGGACGATCTTGCCCCGGGCGATGCCCGACAGGTCGGGCACCAGGCATTCCACCTCGGTGATGCGGTTGCTGCGGATGAATTCTTCCAGGACGGCCATGGGGTCGTACACCTCGATATCGGGGATGGGAACGCCGCTCCCGGGCGCTCCGAACCGGACAAAATCGACAGGGACCGTCCCATCATATCGGGGCGGGAATGCGGCATGGCAGCGGCCAAAGCTGGCGGGAACCCTAGCGCTTGCGGCCTATGCCGAGGTGACAGCGCCCCCATCGGATGGTATGTGCGGACGGGTACCTCCCCTTATCCTCCCGGATCGTCCCGCCGCCATGCCGTCCCCAACCCTTCCCCGCGTCCTGAGTTTCGTGGCGTTGATCGGCCTCGCGGCGTTGCTGGCCTACGCGACGGTTTCACCCACCCTGGACTTGGCCGCGGCCGGCTGGTTCTGGACGCCGCAGGGGGGCTTCGCCTGGCGGGCGGATCCAGTGGCCAACCTGCTGCACGAGGCGGTGCAGGTGGGCGCCCGGGTGATGGCAGGCGTGCTGGTCCTTGGCACCGCCTGGACCGCCTGGCGCCGCCGGCCCCTGCTGGGGGCCGACGTGCGCGCCTGGGGCTTCCTGCTGCTGTCGCTGGCCATCGGGCCCGGCCTCCTGGGCAACGCCGTGCTGAAGGACCATTGGCACCGCGCCCGCCCCGTCCAGGTGGTGGAGTTCGGCGGGGCCGCCCCCTACACCCCGCCGGTGCTGCCGGCGCCCAAGGCCAATTGCGGGCGCAACTGCTCCTTCGTGTCGGGGGATGCCGTGCTGGCCTTCTTCCTGCACAGCTTCGCCTACACCGCGCGGCGGCGGCAGCGCCTGTGGCTCTATGGCGGGCTGGGCGTCGGGGCGGGCGCGGGCCTGCTGCGCATCGGCATGGGCGGCCATTTCTTCAGCGACGTCCTATACGCCGGCCTGCTGGCGGTGCTGACCAGCGCCCTGCTGCACGCCGCCCTTTACGGCCGCCGGGCCACCCTGGCGCTGTGGTGCCGCTGGCTGCCCGGCTGACATGGCAACTCCCCCACCCGACAACTGGCCGGACAGCTGGTACGTCCACTCCTCCCCGCCAGCCCCCGCCGTCCCGGCGCTGGCCGGCAATACGGACTGCGACGTCTGTGTCGTCGGTGCGGGCTACACCGGCTTATCCGCCGCCCTGACCTTGGCGGAACGCGGCTACGACGTGGTGGTGGTTGAGGCGGAGCGGGTGGGCTGGGGTGCCTCCGGCCGAAACGGCGGCCAGCTGATCAGCGGCTATAACAAATCCATCGGCGCCATCGCGCGGCTTGGCGGCGCCGACAACGCGCGGCGCCTGTGGGCCTTGGCGGAGGAAGCCAAGGCCCTGCTGGTGCGGCGGGTGGAGCGGCACGGCATAGCCTGCGCCCTGCGCTGGGGCTACATCAACGCCGCCGCCAAGCCCCGCCACCGCCGGGATTTGCTGGCCCAGCTGCGCGACGCGGACGGGGTGGGCTATGACCGCCTACGCCTGGTGGAGGGCGAGGCGCTACGCGCCCTGCTGGCCAGCCCGCGCTATGATAGCGGGCTGGAGGATATGGGCAGCGGCCACCTGCACCCGCTGGCCTACGCCCAAGGCCTGGGACGCGCCGCACGGGAGGCCGGCGCGCGCCTGTACGAGAACACGCCCGCGCTGGCCATCACCACGGGTGCCGCCCCGGTGGTGACCACCCCCCGCGGCCGCGTGCGGTCCCGCTTCCTGGTGCTGGCCGGCAACGCCTACCTGGGCGACCTGGCGCCGCCGCTGACGCGCACCCTGGTGCCCATCGTCACCTACATGCTGGCGACGCAGCCCCTGGGGGCGGAACGGGCGGCAGCCCTGCTGCCGGGCGACCACGCGGTGTCGGACACCGACGTCGGCCTGCACTACTTCCGCCGCAGCGCCGATCACCGCCTGCTGTTCGGCGGCCGCGTCAACTACGCCAACCGGGCAACGGCTGACGCCAAGCCCAAGCTGGCGCGGGACCTGGCCCACTGCTTCCCTCAGCTCGAAGACGTGGGCATCGATCATTTCTGGCACGGCAGCGTGGGCATGACCGTCAGCCGCCTGCCCCAGCTGGGCCGCCTGTCGCCCACCACCTACTACGCCCACGGCTACAGCGGCCACGGCGTCGCCCTGACCGGCATCTGCGGCCAGCTGCTGGCCGAGGCCATCATGGGCCAGGCTGAGCGCTATGACGTCTTCGCCCGGCTGCCCCAGCACCCTTTCGTGCGCGGCCCTTGGCGCGTGCCCCTGCTGGTGCTGGCCGGCCTGTGGTACCGCCTGCACGACCTGCTGTGAGAGAAGCCGGAGCGCAGCGACTAGCCCGCGACCGAGGGCGCCGGGGATTTCTGGGAAGCCAAAGGCGGGCCAGGAATTGAGGATGAACCAAGGGACGGACAGCCCGTCGGCGCTTGAGGGATCAGAAAAAAGGCAGCTCCGCTTCCACCGGTTCCGGCACCGGCGCCCTGGGCATGTCCGACAGGGGAATGTCGAAGGTGACGACCTCGGCCGGGATGCCGATCAGCAGCAGCGGGCACGGGTTGCCCACGCCCCGATGCACCCGGTCCTCCAGCTTGCGCCAGTGGGTGGTGGCCGCCCCATATTTGTCCTGGCAGAAGGAGGCGGCCCAGGCCTCGGCGAAGGAGGGCGCGCCGCCGGCCATGCGGCGGGCCACGTCATCCTGCTGCCGTGTGGTGGGACGCAGGCCCAGGGCCAGCACGTCGGCGTCGCAGGTCAGGCCGCGGCTTTGGGCGAAGCGGCGCACCATGGGCACCATCTCATCCTGCAGGCTGCGGCCCCGGGTGACGATGACGCCGACGGAGATGACGCCCTCGGCATGCAGTCGCTTGAAGTTCTCCAGGTCGCGGTCGAAAAACGGGTCCTTGTTGTTCCACTCGATCTCCAGCGCGATGACGCCGACGCCGGGCACGTCGCGCACATGGTCCACCTCGTGGCTGATGGACTCGCGCCGCTTGCCGTTCACCCGCTTCTCGATGGTGAAGTGCGCCTTCTCCCATCCATGCTCGGCCAGGGAGCGGCGAAGGCGCTGGGTGATCTTGGCCTCGCCGCCGCCGGACCCGACGATTTCGGTGACGGGGATGGACAGCGCACCGATGACGGCGTCCAGCTCGGCCATGGCGTCGGGGAAGTCCACGCCCAGGATGGCCCGGGCATGGGACAGGAACTCCACCTGGAAGCCGCGCTGAAGCAAGGTAGGGAACATCTGGAGGTAACGTCCGCTGGCGAAAACCGAGGCGGGGACCCTACCCGATCCTGTGGTCCTGTCGATACCGGATCCAGTGCCGCCGGCGCAGACGCGTTCAATGCTTGCTGGAGGGCGCCACTGGAGGAGGTCGCTGGCCATGGCGTCCGCCGCCATCGCCGGGATACGGCGGTAGGACGTCTATCTCCATCGGCCATACGGCGTCCGGCCCCTTGCTGTCCAGGAGATGCGTAGTCGCCCACGGCCGGGGTCGTCTAAGGTCTGCGCCGCGAAGCAGGGTCGCGGGGCGACTCGGGGAACCGGCCCGCCGGCCGACAGACCGTCCCTGGTCGCGAGATCGCGTGGGACGCCAGGATGATCATGCCTGATCCGTTCAACCAGGAAATGACCAGAGAGGCGAGCGTGAACGCGCAGCAAGATTTCACGACAACACTGCAACTAAACTCCGCTGGCGACATGGACAAGGCGGAAGACTGGATTCGGGCCAATATTCGGGGTCGCTGGGCCGTCGAGTTCCTGGGCATGGAAGAAAAACTGGACCCCGGCCTGAACCGCCGTTCCCAGGTCTTGCACGTGTCTTTCCGTTTCGGCCTGCGCGAGGATCTGGAGCGGTTCAAGCGTGACTACGCCGGCATCAGAACGCCCGGCTCTTCCACCCCTGCCACGGCCGGCGCCAAACGGCCGGGCGGAAAAGCGGCCATTGTGAAGCCCAAAAGCAAAGGGATTTTCGCGTGGCTGCGCTCGTGAAGGCGCACCCCAGACCCATCCCCTTATCGCTTCCCTTCTAGCCGAAAAGACCTATTTTCCGGCCCGGTCGTGTCTCTAGATTCCCAATGGTTTCATGCTTCTGGCCACTATCGTCCGGAAGCTTTCAGGAGTACCGCTGACAAGGATTGGTCACGGATGTCCTCCTGGCCGCCACTGGCCAATTCAGGACGTTGAAAAACGACCTGCCTAATGGAGTAGGCATATGCCCTGCCAATCCTTTTTCGCACTTGCAGCAGAGTATCGGATAGTGTCAGGATCGCGTCAGGCGTTTAGAAATACATTCTCCGATATGCGATTTCAGTGCCCCCGTCACGCTCTGTTAATCGCCCATAAACAATCAACCGCAGGCTGGAGCCATGCGTAAATTAAAAGAAACCTTCAAGCTGCCGCTTATTTTTGACCGGCGCTTCCTTGCATATTTTCATGACATTTTGGTTGCCGGGGTTTCGTTTATTGTTTCGCTGTATCTGAGGGTTGGGGATGGCATCATCCACTATACCCAAGCCCTGGTTCCCGGCGCGGCACTCTTCACCATCATCGCCGCCGTCGCCTACCGACTGTTCGGCATGAACTCGGGCGTCTGGCGCTACGCCTCGTTGCGCGATCTAATGGCGATCGCCCGCGCCGTCACCACCACCATCCTGGTGTTCCTGCTGCTGATGTTCCTGGTGACGCGGCTGGACGCCCTGCCCCGCTCCGTCCCGCTGATCAACTGGTTCGTGCTGGTCGTCCTGCTGGGCGGCCCGCGCCTGCTGTACCGCCTGGCCAAGGACCGCCGCCTGGCCGGCATCCTGGAAAGCAACGCCCGCGACCGCATCCCCGTGCTGCTGGTCGGCGCCGGCGACGAGGCGGAGATTTTCATCCGCGCAATGGCCACGGATCGCGACGCCGCCTATCGCGTCGTCGGCATCCTGGACGACAAGGGCGGCCGCATCGGCCGCGAGATCCACGGCGTGAAGGTGCTGGGCCGTTTGGCTGAGCTGTCGTCCGTGGTTGGCGACCTGGCCGCCGGAGGGCAATGCCCGCGCCGCCTGATCCTGACCCGCCCCCGCGCCCGCCTGTCGGGCACCAGGCTGGGCGCGCTGGTGGAAAAGTGTGAGGCGCTGAATCTGGTTCTGGCCCGCCTGCCCGACCTCACCGACTTCCGCGACGCCGTGAACGAGGGGCCCATGACCGTGCGCCCCATCGTCATCGAAGACTTGCTGGGCCGCCCCCAGGTGGCCCTGGACAAAGGTGCCATCGACGGCCTGGTCGCTGGGCGCACCGTGCTGGTCACGGGTGCCGGCGGCACCATCGGTTCCGAACTGACCCGCCAGATCGCGCAGCTGAAGCCGCGCCGTCTGATCCTGTTGGATCATGGCGAGTTCAACCTCTACTCCATCGAGATGGAGATGCGGGAGAACTGCCCGGACCTGGATTGCCGCGCCGTGCTGGCCAACGTCCGCGACCGCAACCGCCTCATGGAAGTCTTCCATGAGGAGAAGCCGGAACTGGTGTTCCACGCCGCCGCCCTGAAGCATGTTCCCATGGTGGAGCTGAACCCGGTCGAGGGTGTGCTGACCAACGTCATGGGCACGCGCAACGTCGCCGATGCCGCCATCGCCGCCGGCGCGGCCGCCATGGTGCTGATCTCGACGGACAAGGCGGTGCGGTCCACCAACGTCATGGGCGCCACCAAGCGCATCGCCGAGTGCTATTGCCAGGCCCTGGACATCGTGGCGTCGAGCGGCGTCGGCAAGGGCTGGCAAACCCGGTTCATGACCGTGCGGTTCGGCAACGTGCTGGGCTCCACCGGGTCGGTGGTGCCGCTGTTCAGCCGCCAGCTGCGCGCCGGTGGCCCGCTGACCGTCACCCACCCCGAAGTCTGCCGCTACTTCATGACCGTGCGCGAGGCGGTGGAACTGGTGCTGCAGGCCTCCGCCTACGGCATGAACGCCGGGCGCGACGACCGTGGCCGCATCTTCGTGCTGGACATGGGCCAGCCGGTGAAGATCGTCGACCTGGCCCGCCAGATGATACGCTTGGCCGGCTTGCGCCCGGACAAGGACATCAAGATCACCTTCACCGGCCTGCGGCCCGGCGAAAAGCTGTACGAAGAGATGTTTGCCGCCGCCGAACCGCCGGAGCAGACCTCGGCCGAAGGCGTGCTGGTGGCGTCCCCCCGCGCGGTGGACTTGGCCATCCTGCGCCGCTCGTTGGATGAGCTGGATGCGGCCTGCGCCACCGCCGACGCCGTCCGCCTGCAGGCCCTGCTGCACCATATCGTCCCTGACTACAGCCAGCTTGACCCGGTCCCCCTGCCCTCGGAAACCGTGCTGCCAAATCAGGCGTAACGCTCTGTGGCTTGAAAAGCGAAGGCCCGGAACCGCCAAGTTCCGGGCCTTTTGCTTTGGGAATTCGCATTCAGACCGGTGGCAAAGCCACCGTAGGCCCCGACCGGGGCCGCCGGCGTTTGAGGCTTCGACTACGGCACCCGGGCGAAACGCACCGGCGCGTCCGACCAATCCACCAGGACGATGGCATAAGGGCTGGTCAGGCTGCCCGTCGCGGTGTTGCGCGAGGACTGGTCGAACTCGTGGTATTCGACCACTAGGCGGTCGCGCATGCCATCCCGATGTTCCACGCGGGTGTTGACCACCTCCACCCCCGCACCGGAGGAATTGCGGGACCCGAGGAAAACACCCAGCGCCATCAGCCGTTCCGGCAGAGCGCCAGGGACACGCATCCCCACCAGGTCCCACAGCGACTGCCATTCGGCGGCGTTGCGGGCCACCAGGTATGTCGTGCTTTGCGCCCGGCTCAGCCCGCCGTGCCATTCGCCGCGGCCAACAAGACTGGGGGAAACGGCGGGGGGAAGGGCGTTGTCGTCCGGCGGCGGCTCGCCCCCCAGCCACGCCAAGCTGCCGGAACAGCCTGTCAAGGCGGCGCTCATACCCAGAGCCAGCCCCAGCGCAGCCATGCGGCGCGCCGGCCGTGCACGGCGGCCACGACGTCCATCTCCCGCCCGGCTGTCACAGCGGGCGGAAGCCGCGACCCGGGAACCCTCCCGGCGGATTGGCCAGGGCCGGATCATGCCGCCCGGGGCAGAACGGTTTCCACCAGGGTCGCCCAGTAGCTGGCGCCCATCGGCAGAACGTCGTCGTTGAAGTCATAGCGCGGGTTGTGCAGGGAGCAGCCCAGGGCGCTGCCGCCCTGGCCCAGCCAGACATAGGAGCCGGGGCGGGCGTTCAGCATGTAGGCGAAATCTTCCGCCCCCATGCTGGGCCCCATGTCGCCCAGCACGTTCTCCGCCCCCGCGACCTTGGCGGCCACGGCGGCGGCGATGACCGTGGGGTCGGCATGGTTGATGGTAGGCGGATAGCCCAGGTGGTAAACCAGCTCACCCGTGGCACCGAACACCGGTGGCAGGGTCCGCACCAGATTACGCAAGCCATCCTCCAGCTGCTGGCGAATCTCGGGCGTCAGCGCGCGAACGGTACCGGCCAGCTTCACCTCGTTGGGGATGATGTTGAAGGCCGTGCCGGCATGGATGCGGGTGATGCTGACCACGCCGCATTCCACGGGCGAAAGGCCGCGGCTGACCAGGGTCTGCGCGGCCACCACCAGCTGGGCCGCGACCACCACCGGGTCCACTCCCAGGTGCGGCTGGGCGGCATGGCCGCCGCGCCCCTGGATGGTGATCTCGAACCGGTCGGCGCCGGCCATGACCGGCCCGGAGCGCACACCCATCTTGCCTGGTGGCAGTTCCGGCCAATTGTGCATGCCGAAGACCATGTCGCAGGGGAACCGGTCGAACAGCCCTTCCTCCACCATGCGCTTGCCGCCACCGGCCCCTTCCTCGGCCGGTTGGAAGATGAAGTTCACGGTGCCCGAGAAGTTGCGGGTCTCGGCGAGGTAGCGGGCAGCACCCAGCAGCATGGTGGTGTGGCCGTCATGGCCACAGGCATGCATCTTACCCGCCACCTTGGAGGCGTGGGCGAAGGTGTTCTCCTCCTGCATGGGCAGGGCGTCCATGTCCGCGCGCAGGCCGATGGTCTTGCCGGTGTCCCGGCCCTCCCCCTGCAGCACGCCCACCACGCCCGTGCCGGCCAGGCCGCGGTGCACTTCAATCCCGAACTCGCTCAGCTTCCCGGCCACGAAGGCGGAAGTCTGCGTCTCTTCGAACGCCACCTCGGGGTTTTCGTGGATGTGATGCCGCCAAGCCGTCATATCGGCGTGGAAATCGGCGATGCGGTTCTGAATGGCCATAACGGAATCTCAAGGGCACACGAAGGCGAGTCATACGGGTTCAACCACCGCATCATAGCCACGCCCAGGGGGGAACCGCCAGGGGCTTCACCCGCCCGTTATGCGCCCCCGGCCGTGTGGGCCGCCCCAACGGCGCCCACCGCCTACGGGAAGAGGTAGCCCGCACCGGCGCGTGTGCGGTTTTATCGCGCCGTCTCCAGCGGCAGGTGCAGGATGACCTTGAGGCCGCCCTCCGCCCGGTTCTCCAGGCGGATTTCACCGCCGTGGGCACGCACCACGTCATTGGCGACCGACAGGCCCAGGCCGGTGCCACCGGTGTCGCGGGAGCGTGACGCCTCCAGCCGGTAGAAGGGGCGGAAGACGTTGTCCCACTCCGCCTCCGGGATGCCCGGCCCCTGGTCGGTGACGGAGACGGCCACCGTCTCACCCTGCACGGCCACGGCCACGTCGGCGCTGACGCCGTATTTCAGGGCGTTTTCCACCACGTTGGTGAAGGCGCGTTTCAGCGCCGTGCGCCGTCCGACCACCCGCACCGGGCCCGGCGCCGGACTGAAACCCACGGGCTTGCCGGCGTCACGATAATCCTCGGCCGCGCGCGACAGCAGCAGGTTGAGGTCCAGGGGCTCCAGCGTTTCCTGCGCCGCTTCGTCCCGGGCGAAGGCCAGCGTGGCGCCGATCATCGACTCCATCTCGCCCAGATCTTCCAGCATCTTCTCGCGCACGCCGTCGTCATCCACGAACTCGGCCCGCAGGCGCATGCGGGTCAGCGGCGTGCGCAGGTCGTGCGACACGGCGGCCAGCATGCGCGTGCGATCCTCCACGAAGGCGCGCAGCCGGCGCTGCATCTTGTTGAAGGCGGCGGCGGCCAGACGCACCTCACGCGGGCCCGTCTCATCCAGCGAGGGGGCGTTCATGTCCACGCCCAGCCGGTCGGCGGCGGCGGCGAAGCGGCGCAACGGCCGGGTGGTGAAGCCCAGCACCCAGGCGGACAGCAGGATGGCCACGGCGGCGCTTCCGGCCAGCGAGGCCAGGAAGCCCGGTTCCGACAGGGCGTCGGCCCCGGCCATGGGGATGTGCACGTTCAGCCAACTGCCATCAGCCAGCTGGTGGCTGGCCATGACGTACTTGGGCTCCGGCGGCGGGGTGGTGATGGTGCCGAAGGGCGGCAAGGCGATCATGTCCGTGTGATGGGGGCCCGGTGGATTCACCTTGGGCTTCTCATACACGTCCAGCGATACGTCCTGGGTGGTGCCGGCGACGTTGACCTTGAAATTGCCGTCGCGCAGGCCCGCCAGCATCTTGTCACGGATGTCGGCCGGCTGGTGGTCCACCACGCCGGCGATGCTGGCGAGACACCCGGCCAGCTGCCCGCTCTGCGCCGCGGCCACGGCCTCCGCCCGATCGGTGCGGTAAAGCCCCAGCGCGATGGCTTGGCTCAGCAGGATGCCGCCGACCAGCACGGCGAAGATGGAGTAAGACATGCGGTCGGTGACGGCCCTCATGGCGTGCCGACCTCGGCGGAGAAGATATAGCCGCCGGATCGCACCGTCTTGATGATGGCGGGGTCGGCGGGGTCGGTCTCGATCTTGCGGCGCAGGCGGCTGATCTGCACGTCGATGGACCGGTCGAAGGGGCCGGCGGCGCGGCCGCGGGTGATTTCCAGCAGATCGTCGCGCGACAGCACGCGGCGCGGCCGCTGCACCAAGGCCAGCAGCAGCTCATATTCCCCGGCGGTCAGCGCGATCTCCTCGCCCGAGGCGGCGCTGAGGCGGCGCTGGGCGGGGTCCAGCATGTAGCCGGCGAAGCTGAAGGCGCCCGCCGCCGGGCTGCCGCCCACGTTGGCCGCCTGCGACCGGCGCAGCACGGCCTTGATGCGCGCCACCAGTTCGCGCGGGTTGAAGGGCTTGGGCAGGTAGTCGTCGGCCCCGATCTCCAGGCCCAGGATGCGGTCGGCGTCCTCCCCCATGGCCGACAGCATGACCACCGGCGGGCCGGATTCCGCGCGGATGGCGCGACAGAGGGCCAGGCCATCCTCGCCGGGCAGCATCAGGTCAAGGACGATCAGGTCGATGTTCCGGTCGGCCAGGAACTTGCGCATTTCCTGGCCGTCGCGGGCGGCGGTGACGCGATAGCCGTGGCGGGTCAGGTAGCGGGTCAGCAGATCGCGGATTTCCCGGTCGTCATCGACCACCAGCAGATGAATGTTCTCAGACATCTCTCGTCCCATATGCGGGCCCGAACCCACCCGCCGGGCAACGCCCTCACAAGGCGCTCCCCAAGGACGTATCCGGGCATGGACAACTGTACCGGCAATCCCCGCCGCGTCCGACGGGGATGTTGTAACGACACTGTAAATGCCCGCAAGGCCGGTTACGCACTGTTTCATTCGACCGGCTTGGCGGAAATCTCGGCGAAACAGGGCCATGGTCAGATGGGACCGTCAACGAAAACAGGAAAGCCTGAGGCCCCGGGGGCCAAACTTCAGCCAAACCCACCCGGCGGCCCGCTAAAAGCCCCCACCCGAGGAGAACCACCATGAACCGTTTCGCCGCCCTGATGACCGCCACCGCCCTGCTGGTGGGCGCCGCCGCCCCGGCCTTCGCCGACGACGCGATGGTCAGCAGCTCTGACGCCCGCAAGGCCGTCCAGGCCTATCTGCAGGCCCACGACAAGGCCAACCTGCGCGTCGGCAGCGCCACCCGCAAGGACGAGTACTACAACGTCCCCGTCGTCACCGCCGAGGGCATTCCCCTGAAGTCCTTCCGCGTCGACGCCACCAGCGGCAAGGTCCTGGACCGCTAACCCTTCCCTTCCGCGGAGCCCCCACGGGGGGTCATGGGCCGCCCGGCGGCCCCTCCGCACCGATGCGAGACCGGTGGTGGTGGCGCCCCTTCCCCGCCGCCGGTTCGAAACGGGATGGCCTGATGGTCGTGTGGCCATCCCCGATCGCACCCGGCGGACGGCGAGCGCGTAGCGCCGTCCGCCGGTTTCCCTCCGGCCGATGGTTCCGCCCCCTGCCTGCCCCTTCGGAGACGCCCCATGAAAAGCCGACGCGGGCCCCTGCTCACGCTGACGGACGGCGGTGAAGGCGGCTCCCTGCAACAGCGCCTGTTCGACCGCCTGCGCCATGCCATCGCCACCGGCGTGGTGGCGCCCGGCGAGCGCCTGCCCTCCACCCGTACCCTGGCCCGCGACATGGGCCTGTCGCGCAACACCGCCGTGGCCGCCATCGAGCGCCTGACGGCCGAAGGCTACCTGGAATCCCGCGTGGGCTCCGGCACCTTCGTGGTGGAGAACCTGCCCCCCGACTACGCCCCGGCCGAGGTTCGGGCCCCGGCGCCGCGCGCCCAGGGCCCGGCGCCGGCGGAAACGGCCCTGCCGTCGCCCACCCTGCCTTTCCGTCCCGGCATCGCCGCCGGTGACCAGCTGGACATCGAGGCCTGGCGCCGGGTGCTCAGCCGTTCCTGGCGCAGCCTCTCGGCCCGCGCGCTGGAGCGGGACAGCGCGCCCGGCTGGCGTCCCCTGCGCGTGGCCCTGGCCAGCTTCCTGGAGGCCAGCCGCGGCCTGCGCTGCCATCCCGACCAGATCCTGATCCTGCCCGGCCGCGCCGCCGCCCTGGACCTGGCGGTGGGCCTGGCCGCCAGCCCGGGCGACCGGGTGTGGACGGAGGATCCGGGCTGCCCGCTGACGCAGGCGCTGGTGCGACGCCTGGGCATGACGCCCGTACCTGTTCCAGCCGATGCCGACGGGCTGGATCCCGCCAAAGGCGTGACCCTGGCGCCCGACGCCCGGCTGGCCGTGGTCACCGCCAACTGCCAGATGCCGCTGGGCACGGTCATGAGCCTGGAACGCCGCCAGGCCCTGCTGGACTGGGCCGCGCGCGCCGACGCCCATGTGATCGAGGATGACGGCGACGGCGGCTTCACCTTCGAAACCCGCCCACCGGCCACCCTTATGAGCCTTGACCGCTTGGGGGATCGCCCCGGGGCCCATCTGGGGGACCGGGCCGCCCAGCGCAGCGGCCGCGTGCTGCATGTCGGCGGGTTCGAGCGCATCCTCTACCCCGGCCTGCGCATCGCCTACCTGGTGGTGCCGGAACACCTGCTGGACCGGGCGCTGGAGATGCGCGCCCTGTTCGAGTTGCACGCCCCCGTGGTGGAGCAGAGCGCGCTGGCGGAGTTCATCGACGAAGGACACCTCGCCTCCCACCTGCGCCGCTCTCGCCTGACCTACCAGGAACGGCGCGAGACGCTGATCGACGCCGCCCGCCGCCTGTGGGCCGGCGCGCTGACCCTGACGCCAGCGGCGGCCGGGCTGCAGATGGCGGCCAAGCTGGCCGATGGCCTGACATTGAGGACAGGGCCGGGCATTTCCCCCGGCCTGACCCCCGACATGGCCCTGCGCCAGGCGGCACGCGCGCGGTCCATCGACGTGACGCCGCTTAGCAGCTTCCACGCCGGCCGGGGCGGTACCCAGGGGCTGGTGCTGGGTTACGCCGCCTTCCCCCCACCCCTGATCCTGAAGGCGGCGCAGCGCCTGGCCGAGACGCTGGAGGCGCCTGCCAGTGGTACCGCCTGCGCCTATTGATTACCCATCATCCCGGTCGATGGAAAATATCGTTGCGCCCGCTCAGGGGGCCGTGTTCGACCAAAGACGGACCGCTTGGGCAATTTGTCCAGCGGATCCGGGCTTTTCACCCCGGGCTTTCGGGGTTAAGGTCCATTTGCCCGCCGAATTGATCAACATCAAAGCTGATGGCCCCGGTCCACTGGCATGGTACTTCTGCTCGGTCGCGGCCTGCCGGCACTTGCCAGCGGTGATTTCGCTGCCCACTATGAGGACAGTGAGCACTTGGTCGGTGATGGTTGTCGTATCGACCGGTAGCTTGCCTCCGGTCTTCTAGGATTAGAGGACCGCTCCACGAAGGAGCCATCGGACAGATGGATTACGAAGCCTTTTTCCGCTCCCAGATCGATGGCCTTCGCCGCGAGGGCCGCTATCGCGTGTTCGCCGATCTGGAACGCCGCGTGGGTGAGTTTCCGATCGCCTCCTACTATCCCTCCCCGGATGAGCCGCCGCGCGACGTGACCGTGTGGTGCAGCAACGACTATCTGGGCCAGGGCCAGAACCCGGTGGTGCTGGCGGCCATGCGCGAGGCGCTGGCCAAGTCCGGCGCCGGCGCCGGCGGCACCCGCAACATCTCCGGCACCAACCACTACCACGTGCTGCTGGAGCGGGAGCTGGCGGACCTGCACCGCAAGGAAGCGGCGCTGCTGTTCACCTCGGGCTACATCTCCAATGAGGCGTCGCTATCGACGCTGCCCAAGCTGTTGCCCAATTGCGTCGTCTTCTCCGACGCGCTGAACCACGCCTCGATGATCGAGGGCATCCGTCACAGTGGTGCTGAGAAGCACATCTTCCGCCACAACGATCCCGAGCATCTGGACCAGCTGCTGAGCCGCTACCCGGCCGACCGCCCCAAGCTGGTGGCGTTCGAAAGCGTCTACAGCATGGACGGCGACATCGCCCCCATCGCCGAGATCTGCGACGTGGCGGACAAGCACGGCGCCATGACCTATCTGGACGAGGTCCACGCCGTGGGCATGTACGGCGCCCGGGGTGCCGGCGTGGCGGAGCGTGACGGCGTGCTGGACCGGCTGACGGTCATCGAGGGCACGCTGGGCAAGGCATTTGGCCTGATGGGCGGCTACATCACCGGTTCGGCCGCCCTGGTCGATTGCGTGCGCAGCTTCGCCTCCAGCTTCATCTTCACCACCTCCATCGCCCCGGTCATCGCCGCCGGCGCCGCCGCCTCCGTCCGCTACCTGAAGGAGCATGACGAGCTGCGCGTGCTGCATCAGGAACGGGCGGCCACGCTGAAGCGCCTGCTGACGGAGGCCGGGCTGCCGGTCATGCCGTCGGTCAGCCACATCGTGCCGGTGCTGGTGGGCGATCCGCGCCTGTGCAAGCAGGCCAGCGACGATCTGCTGACCAAGCACGACATCTATGTCCAGCCCATCAACTATCCCACGGTGCCCAGGGGCACGGAGCGGCTGCGCATCACGCCCACGCCCTTCCACGACGACCATCACATGGCCCGCCTGGTGGACGCCTTGCTGGACGTGTGGAGCCGGCTGGAACTGCGCAAGGCGGCCTGAGGCCGTCCACCTGATGAAAGGCCGCCCACCCCGGGCGGCCTTTTTCATTGAAGCACTACCAACCGATACCAATGCACTGGAGCGCCGCGACGGTCCGCGTCTTGCGCTCCGGCGCGCCCGCGGGCTAGATCCACGGGATATGTTTGAGGGGCGCCATGGTTGAGCAGACCGATTTCGACGATCTTGTTGAACAGCTCAAGGTCGAGTTCCGCGACGACGTCCATGACCGCCTGGGCGCGCTGTATGAGACGCTGAAGGCCGTGTCGCTGGGGCGCATCCCCACCGCCGACGGCCTGCTGGCCATCCGGCGCGATGCCCACAGCCTGCGTGGTTCCGGCACGTCCTTCGGCTTCCCGCTGGTCAGCCTGATCGCCCAGCGTCTGGAGGCCTACCTGACGGGCCTGAAGGATCTGACGGAAAACCAGATCGTCGATCTGCACACTTTCGCCGATCGCATCGCCGAGGCCGCGGACCGGGACGACACGCCGGACCTGGCGGCCACCAACGCCGTCATTCGCGCCCTGCCCTCGCGCTATGAGTTCGACATCGCCGACGTGGAGGTCCACGACGTCGACATCATGCTGGTCAGTCCCAACAAGATCGTGGCCCGCCGGGTGGCGGCGGAATTGGCGGCCTGCGGCTTCAAGGTCAATACCCTGGCCGATCCCATCGAGGCGCTGGCCGTGGCCGTGCGCGTGCCGCCGGACATGATCATCGCGTCGGCCGTGATGGACGGACTGGGCGGGGTGGACCTGATCCGTGCGCTGAAGGCCATCTCCCTGACCGAGGGCGTGCCGATGGCCCTGCTGACCAGCCTGGACGCCGCCAGCCTTAAGGGCGTGCCCGGCGAGGTCGCGACCGTGCGGTTGGGCCCCAGCTTCGGCGACGACATCGCCGCCGCCATCACCCATTTCAACCTGGGCTGAGGCAGTTCCAACCCGCAGTTGCCCCGCGCCGGTGCGAAGAGGCCTTGCCACCAATGGCGTCTTCGCACCGGCCAAAGCCCGGCATGATTCATCCCCAGGTGATAATCGGCAACCGTCCTCGGCCCTTTTGGACCTTGGCCGGTGCCGTCAAGACCTGATGAATGAGAGCAGGTCGGGGTTCAGGACATCCGCATGCGTGGTCAGCATGCCATGCGGGTAGCCCGGATAGGTCTTCAGCGACCCATTCTTGAGCAGATCGACCGCGCGCGGCACGGAGCTGGCGAAGGGGACGACTTGATCGGCCTCGCCATGCATCACCAGCACCGGCACCGTGATCTTCTTGAGGTCTTCGCTGTAATCTTCCAGCCACGTGTCGACAGTCGCGTAGTGGGCCAGCGCACCGCCGGCCATGCCCTGACGCCACCAGTTCGCGATGATCGCCTCCGAGGGCTCTGCCCCGTCAAGGTTGTAGCCGTAGAACGGATTCTCAGGGACGAACCGGTAGAACTGCGACCGGTTGCCCAGCACGCCCGCGCGGATCGCTTCGAACCACTCCGGCGGCTGACCGGACGGGTTGTCCTCGCTTCGGTACATGTTCGGCGTCAGGGAGGCGACCAGCACCGCCTTCGCGACGCGCTCCGGGTGGCGGGCGACATAGCGAGCCACCTCGCCGCCACCGGTGGAGTGCCCGATGTGGATCGCATCGCGCAGGTCGAGGTGCTCGGTCAGAGCCGCGAGGTCGGCAACCCAGTGGTCCATGTCGTTGCCGGTGCTCGGCTGGTCGGACCGGCCGTGGCCGCGCCGGTCGTGGGCGATCACCCGGTAGCCGTGGCGAAGGAAGAAGGTCATCTGGGCGTCCCAATCGTCCGCCGTAAGCGGCCAGCCGTGGCTGAAAACGATCGGCTGGCCTGAACCCCAATCCTTGTAGAAGATGGTTACGTTGTCCGTCGTGGTAATGGTCGGCATCAAGTCGCTCCGTCTCAATCAAAGTGCGGGTTCTGACTTCGGGGCGAGCGTAAATGGCCCTTCTGCCGGCGACAAAGACCTTGTACGTTCAAGCTATGCCTCGAAAGCATAGCGAGGGATTCGATGGAACTGCGGCATCTCCGGTACTTCGTCGCCGTTGCGGAGGAAGGCGGTCTGCTGACCGCCGCCCAGCGGCGGTTGAACACCTCTCAGCCATCCCTGAGCCGGCAAATTCGCGACCTGGAAGCCGAAGTCGGCGTGACGCTGCTGGAACGGCAGGCGCGCGGCGTGACACTAACCCCCGCCGGGCGCGTTTTCCTTGATCATGCGCGGCTGGCGCTTCTCCAGGTCGAGGCGGCGACCGACGCCGCGCGCCGCATGGCGCAGCCGGAAAGGCCCGTGCTCACCATCGGCTTCATGGTGGGGCTTGAGGTCACGTGGCTTCCCCACCTGCTGCGCATCATCCGCGAGGAGGCGCCGGAGGTTGAAATCACCCTGAGCAGCCTCTCGTCCCCGGATCTCGCCCTCGCCCTGATGCGAGGCAGGCTGGACGTCGCCTTTCTCCGGCCCGAGGCCCAGAGCGTGGGCCTATCCTTCAAATTGCTGGCGAAGGAGCCTGTGATCGCCGTGTTGCCGGCGGGCCATCGCCTGGCCTCCCTCAGGAAAATTCAGCCGCAGGACCTTGCCCGTGAAACCTATGTCAGCTCCGCCAGGACCTCGCCGGTCCTGCAGTCGGTGATCCAGGATTACGCTACCAAGGTCGGGATCACCCTCAAGGCGAAATACGAGGGCGAGAACATATCGTCGGCAATGTCGCTGGTCGCATCCACGGGCGGCGTCACGCTGGTGCCGCTGTATGCCCAGAACATGCTGACGCCGAACGTCGTCGCCAGGGCGCTGGACGGCGTGCCCCCGACCGTCGACCTGACCCTGGGATACAACCAAGCCAATCCCTCGCGCCTGCTGCGGCAGCTTCTGGCCCGTACGGACGAGCTGGTCGCAAGCGTCCAAAATCAGAGCATCATCCGCTACGCCGAGGCGCCGTCGTGACCTGACGCGACCAGCCGCCTCCGGCAGGCTGGCTTATCCGGCGGCTCCAGTCATGGAGAGCCGGCAGTGCGCAGCCAGGCCAGCGCCTTGCCACGGTCGCCGAACACGGCCTCCGCCAACGCCAGCGCACCGGCGGCGCGGAAAGCCTGTTCGCTCACCTCCATGGCCGACAGGCGATGTGGGCGCTGCAACTTGACCAGCAGGCGCCCCTGCCGGGCGGCGGTGGCACGAAAACGGTGTTTTATACGATCGGTTCGCAGTGACGGCTTGGTCATGGAGAGTCCTCCACCAGGTCACGTGAGTGATGCGCGGAGGACGTCCAGACGGCTTATCGATGCCGCGTCCCCACGCGAAATGGTCAGCGCGCCTCCCATTATGCAACGCGCGACCCGGCTGACCATGACTCAAATCAGCCCATCCGGCAACCCGTCCCGGCTCACCCTATCTCGTCGAGGTACTGCCGGGAGAGACGGACGTAATGCGGCGCGGTCAGGGGCAGCGTGGCCTTGTCCTGCTCCGTCAGGGGGCGCAGCAGGCGCGCCGGGCTGCCGCCCCAAAGCTCCCCCGCCTTGACCCGCTTACCCGGGGTCACCAGGGCGCCGGCGGCGACCATGGCGCCGCTTTCCACCACGGCGCCATCCATGACGCAGGCCTTCATGCCGATGAAGGCGCCATCCTCGATGACGCAGCCGTGCAGCAGCGCCATGTGCCCGATCGTCACATTGTCGCCGATGACCGTGGTGAAGCGCTCATGCGTGCAGTGGACGGTGGTGCCATCCTGGATGTTGGTGCGGCGGCCGATACGGATCTGGTTCACATCGCCGCGCACAACCACGTTGTACCAGAGGCTGGCCTCCTCCCCGATCTCCACGTCGCCGATGACGATGGCATTGGCCAGGAAGGCGCTGGCGTGGATGCGGGGCAGCACGCCCTTGTAGGGCAGCACCGTCGGCCGCACGGTCGTGAGGGCCTCGCTGACATTGGTCATTTTTTCTCCCTCATGCGCCGGGCGGCCACATCCGTGGCCTTGGCTTCCTCAATTTCCGGTCCGCTACGCTCCCCGGAAATCTCCGGCGGACGCAGTCGCATCCTAACCATCATGCGATGCATGATGGTCTTCGTGTTGCGCAAGGAAAAGAGGCCCGCGCTTAACGCCCGGGCCCCATACATAAGGCGGTTTCCCGGTGACGGGAACCCAGTCACGGGACCCCAATCACGGGAATAGCGGCGCCTGTTCCAGGCCGCGATCCTCGGGATAGCCCATCATCAGGTTCATGTTCTGGATGGCCTGGCCCGAGGCGCCCTTCACCAGATTGTCGATGACCGACAGCAGGATGGCGCGGCCCGGCACGCGGTCGGGGAAGACGCCGATCAGGCAGTGGTTGCTGCCCTTCACATGGCGGGTCTGCGGCGCCACGCCGGCGGGCAGCACGCGCACGAAGGTCTCGCCCTTATAGGCGTCCACCAGGGCCGCGTGCAGGTCGTCGGCCGTCTTGCCCGGCGCCAGCTTCACATAGATGCTGGCATGGATGCCACGGCTCATGGGCATCAGGTGGGGCGTGAAGTTCAACACCACCGGCTTGCCGGCGGCCTCACTGACGCCCTGCTCGATCTCTGGCGCATGGCGGTGGCCGGCGACGCCATAGGCGTGCACGCCTTCCGCCACCTCGCCATACAGGTTGGCCTGCTTGGCGTCGCGGCCGGCGCCGGACACGCCCGACTTGGCATCGATGATGATGTCCTCGGCCTGGATCAGGCCCTGGCGCAGCAGCGGCAGCAGCGGCAGCTGCGACGCCGTCGGGTAGCAGCCGGGGTTGGCCACCAGGCGGGCGGCCTTCACCGCCGCGCGGTTGGCCTCCACCAGGCCGTAGACAGCCTCGGCCTGCAGCTCCGGCGCCTTGTGGGCGTGGCCGTACCAGGTGGCATAGGTCTCGACATCGTGCAGGCGGAAGTCGGCGGACAGGTCCACCACCTTCAGGCGCGGCGGCAGGCTGGCGATGACCTCCTGCGTCGTGCCGTGCGGCAGGGCGCAGAAAACGAAATCGACGCCGTCCCAATCCACCTGGTCGATCTTAACCAGGTCCGGCAGATCATACCCACCCAGGTGGGGGAAGACCTCGGCCAGGGGCTTGCCGGCCTGTCGCTCCGCCGTCAGGGCCACCAGGCGGACGTCGGGGTGACGGACCAGCAGGCGGACCAGTTCGGCGCCGGTATAGCCGGAGGCACCGAGGATGGCGACGCGCAGGGCGGTGGACATGGGATGCGTTCTCCTGAGGACGGGTAAAGGGCGGTGACGGGCTTGAAAGCCACATAGTCAATCGCGCCCGATACTGCAACCAAGGGGGACGCATGGCTAAGGACACCTCGTCCCCTCAGCCATGCGTTATTGTCCGCCCGGCGCCGTCAAAGCGTCGTCAAAGCGTCACGCCGGCCTTTTTCAGCGCCTGCTGCATCATGTTCATGCTGTCCTCGTTCATGCGGAACTGGATGCGCACGACGCCGTCCACGATGCTGGCGACACGGCCGGGAATGGCGTGGTCGCCCAGGCCGCCCACCAGCAGGTCATCGCCCGGCTTGTTGTCCATCTGGCCGATGCGGGCGGACAAGCCGGCGGCCGACAGGTCGATGGTGCGGCCCGGGTAGGTGGGGCCCGGCTTGCCCGTGGCCATGCATTGCACGGTAATGGGCAGGTCCGCCGGGACACGCTCGAACTGCCGGCGGTCGCCCGCCCGCTCCATGGCGCCCAGGAACTCCTCCACCTCCATCTGCAACTGTTCCGCCTGGCTGGACAGCTCCCCCGCCGCGGCATGCAACTGGCTGGAGGCGCTGAGCGTGAACTGGGCACTTTCCTCCACCGTGTTCATGTTGCCCGCCACCTCAGCCGTGCGGGCCGCCGCCTCCTGCACGTTGCGGCTGATCTCAGTGGTGGCCGCCCCCTGCTCGGTGACGGCCGAGGCGATGGTGGCGGAGTTGCCGCCCATCTGCTCGATGACGTCGGTGATGTAGGTGATGATGGACACGGCGTCGGCCGCGGCCGTCTGCACCGCCATGGCGCGGCTGGCGATGTCCTCCGTCGCCTTGGCCGTCTGGCCCGCCAGCGACTTGACCTCATGCGCGACCACGGCGAAGCCCTTGCCGGCCTCACCCGCCCGCGCCGCCTCGATGGTGGCATTCAGCGCCAGCAGGTTGGTCTGCCCGGCGATGTCGTTGATCAGCTGCACCACCGTCTGCACGCCGGCCGCGACCTCCGACAGCTCCGCCATCACGGTGCTGGCCTTGCGCGCCTCTTCCACCGCGCGGGCGGTGGTGGCGGCGGTGAATTCCACCTGGCGGCCGATTTCCGAGCTGGACACCGTCAGCTCCTCCGTCGCGGCGGCCACGGTCTGGGCGTTCTGGTTGGCGGCAGTGGCGCCCGTGGCCACGGTCACCGCCAGGCCGCTGGTGATCTCCGCCTGTTCCCGCAAGCCGCCGGAGGTCGCCTCCAGCTCCGTCGCGGCGGCGGCCACCGAGCGCAGCTTGCCCGCCACCATGGCCTTGAAGTCGCGCACCAGGACCTCCAGCGCATCGTGCCGGCGCTGCTGTGCCTCCCGCGCCGCCGCCTGCTCCTCCTCCAGCCGGCGGTTGGCCAGGGCGTTGTCGCGGAACACCTGCAGCGCGCGGGCCATCTCGCCCAGTTCGTTGGGCGCCTCGGTCCCGCTGATGGTGACGGCCAGGTCGCCCTGGGCCAGGCGGCGCATGTCGCCCGTCAGCTCACCCAGGCTGCGCGACAGGCTGCGGGCGATGACGAAGGATAGCGAGCCCACCAGCAGCAGGGCGATGACACCCTCGACCACGCCGCCCATGACCAGTGCCCGCCCTTGCGCCTGCACGTCGTCCAGGTAGACGCCGGAACCCAGGACCCAGCCCCAGGCCGGGACCAGGGTCACATAGGACAGCTTGTCCACCGGTTCCGTCTGCCCCGGACGCGGCCACTTGTAGGGCACGAAGCCGTGACCCTGCGGCCCCGTCGCCGTGGCGACGAAGTCGCGGAACATGTAGGTCCCGGCGGGGTCCTTGAAGTCGGTCATGTCCTTGCCCTCCAGATCCGGACGGCTCGGGTTCATGACCAGGACACCCTTGGTGTCGTTCACGAAGACGTATTCACCGGCGAAGCGCACGGCCCTGAGCGCCGCCAGGGCCGCCGCCTGGGCGTCGGCCCGGGGCATGGCGCCCTGCTTTTCCTTCTGGATGTAGGCCTCGACGATGGTCTGCGCGGCCCCCACCGCGTCCTGCGCCATGTCGCGGCGATTCTCGTAAAGCTGCGTGCGCTGCTGCGCCACGCCGAGGCCGATGTAGACCAGTGCCGCCAGCACGGCGACGCCCACCAGAACCCAAAGCCGCTGATTGATCGTCCGGTCATTGAACCAGCGCATCTATCAGACCCCCCTCAATAGATGTACATCCATGCGATGCTTATTCTTGATGGAATATCCGACGCGCCGCGGTTCTTCAACCTTCTGCCGGTTACGCTTTCGCTGGGGCGCCGGCGGGTGAGCGGGGAGGCGGGGCCCCGGAAATCAACCGGCAGTCAACGGACGGGTATTACACCGGCGCCTCAAAAGCCGTGGCACATTAACCTTCCATGAATCGAACGCCCACGCCGGAGGGTGGGCAGCACAGCCAAGTGGCGGCCGATCCTGTTCTTCCGGGTCGTCTACGAAACTAGCCTTGAGGTTAAGTTTTATCCAAATTAAAGTGGCTTTGTATATCCAGGTTGGGTAAGTCGGCGTCGGATCAATACTCGCGCACCCCCGGGTGCCGGCGGCTCCAGAACGGGGCGGCCCTCCTGGGACACAAAGTACTTCCGCTGTTTCCATAAGGGGCGCGGCGGGGGGTTGAAGACCCACGTGGCTGTGGGTGCGCCCAGAAGGGGCGTGGTGGTGCCGAGTGTGAAACATCTCAAAGAGATGTGATCGGAGAGGGTGATGGTTTCGTCTATCGGTACTGTACCGCCATCGCAGATCGCGGCTTATTCGACGGCGGCTATTCAGGCCCTGACCACTCAGGACGTCGCGGCCCTTACCACCGCCCAGATCGCTGTTCTTTCCTCCACCCAGGTCACGGCCTTCACGGCCAGCCAGATGGTGTTCAGCGCCCAGCAGCTGCAGGCGTTCAGCGATGAGGACATCGCCGCCTTCAGCCCCGCCGATCTCGAGGCGCTGAAGTCCAACCAGGTGCAAGCCCTGACCTCCAGCCAGGTGGAGGCCATAACCGTCAGCCAGCTGTCGGGCCTGTCCACCGCCGCCATCCGCGATTTCAGCCGCGCCCAGGTGGGCTACCTGACCACCGGCCAGCTGAACGCCCTGTCCACCAGCCAGATCCAGGCCATCAGCACGGCGCAGGTGCCGGGGTTGACGGCCAACCAGATTTCGGGCCTCAGCACGGCCAACCTGTCGGCGCTCAGCAGCAGCCAGGTGGCGCTGCTGACCACCGCCCAAGTCCGGGCGCTGACCACCGATCAGTTGAACGCCCTGACGACCGCGGACATGCGGGAATTCTCCGGTATACAGTTGGCGGCACTCAGCACCGATCAGGTGGTGGCGCTCAGCACCCGCAACCTCTCGGCCCTCAGTGCCGGACAGATGCTGGGCCTGACCGCGGCCCAGGTCAACGTCTTCACCACCAGCCAGATGGCCGGCCTGACCACCCAGCAGTTGGCCAGCCTGAGCGCCACCCAGATGCGGGTGCTGGACACCGCCCAGCTGAACGCGCTCAGCACCGATGATTTCCGCGCCCTGACCACGGCGCAAATCGCCAACCTGACGACGGAACAGGTGGCGGGCCTGAGCGTCGCCAACCTGTCGGCGCTGAACAGCGCCCAGGTCGCCCGGCTGAGCCAAGCCCAGGTCCAGGCCCTGACCACGGACCAGCTGAACGGCCTGACCTCCGCCGATGTGCGGGAGTTGTCCGCCACGCAGATTCTGCAGCTGTCCACCGCCCAGCTCGCCGGCCTCAGCACCGCCGGCGTGGCCGCCTTGACCACCAACCAGACCTTGCTGATGTCGGCCGCGCAGATCCGGGCGCTCAGCACCGACCAGCTGAACGCCCTGGCCACGGCCGACGTGCGCCTGTTCAGCGCCCAGCAGCTGGGCGCCCTGACCACCGATCAGATAGGCGCCCTGGCCACCGTCAGCCTGGCGGCGCTGAGCGCCACGCAGGTGACGCAGCTGACGACAGCGCAGGTTGGCGCCCTCAGCTCCAGCCAGGTTCAAGTGTTCTCCTCGGCGCAGCTGGCGGCCCTGAGCACGGGGCAGATTCGCGCGCTGGGCGCGGATGGCTTGGCCGCCCTGGATTCCTCCCAGGTATCGCGCCTGAGTTCGGCGCAGATCCGGGCGCTCAGCACCGACCAGTTGAATTCCCTGTCCACGGCGGACATCCGGGCCCTGACCTCAGGCCAGTTGACGGCCCTGACCACGGTGCAGCTGGCCAACCTGGAAACGGACAGCCTTGCCGCCCTGTCCACCAGCCAGGTGACGCAGTTGGCCGCCGCCCAGGTCAAGGGGCTGAGCAGCGACCAGCTGAACGCCCTGGGCACCGCCGACATCCGCGCCCTGACCACGGCCCAGATCGCCGGCCTGACGACCGACCAGGTGGGCAACCTGACCACGGCCAACGTGGCGGCGCTGTCCTCCGTCCAGGTGGCACAGCTGACGTCGGCCCAGATCAAGGTACTGACCACGGAGCAGTTGGGCGCCCTGCCCTCTGCCGACGTCCGCGCCTTCACCTCCGGACAGCTGCGGGCGCTGACCACGGACCAGCTCTCGGCGTTGAGCGGCAGCGCCATTTCGGGCTTCACCACCACCCAGCTGAACGGCTTCACCTCCGACCAGCTGTCGGCGCTGACCACCGACCAGATGGCCGGCCTGACCACCCTGCAGGTGGCCGGCTTCGGCTCCGCCCAGGTGCGGGGCCTGACCAGCGACCAGCTGAACGCCTTCACCACCGCCGACATCGCGGCGCTGACCACCGCGCAGCTGTCGGCATTGAGCACGGATCAGCTGTCCAACCTCACCACCCTGAACGTGGCGGCGCTGACCAGCGTCCAGGTCGCGCGCCTGACGACCGCGCAGCTGAAGGCGCTGTCCAGCGACCAGATCAACGCCTTCGACACGGCGGACGCCCGCGCGCTGACGTCCACCCAGGTGAAGGCGCTGACCACCGACCAGGTGGCGGGCCTCAGCACCGCCAACCTGTCGGCCCTGACCTCCGCCCAGATCGCGAGCCTGACGGCCGATCAGGTCGGCGCGCTCAGCACCAGCCAGGTGGCCAACCTGGCCACCAACCAGGTGACGGGCCTGTCCAGCCTGCAGCTGAAGGCGCTGAACAGCGACCAGATCAACGCACTCAGCACCGGCGACGTGCGCGTCCTGGCCACCGCGCTGACCGCAGCCCTGACCACCGACCAGGTCGCGGGCCTCAACACCGACAGCCTGGCGGCCCTCAGCACCGCGCAGGTGGCCGCGCTGTCCAGCGGCCAGGTCCGGGCGCTGGGCGGCGACCAGTTGAACGCCCTGTCCACGGCCGACATCCGCGCCCTGACCACCGCGCAGATCGGGGTGCTGACCACCGACCAGCTTTCCACCCTCAGTACCGCCACCCTGTCAGCCCTCAGCAGCACGCAGATCAACCGCCTGTCGGCGGCCCAGGTGCGATCACTGGGCAGCGATCAGCTGAACGCACTGAGCAGCGCCGATCTGCGGGAATTCACCTCCGCCCAGATCGGGCAGCTGACCACCGACCAGCTGTCGGGCCTGACCACGGCCAGCCTGTCCAGCCTGTCCAGCACACAAATGCTGGGCCTCACCACGGCACAGGTGACGGCGCTGACCACCGACCAGGTGGCGGGCTTGGCCACCAGCCAGGTGGCGGGCCTGACCACGGCCCAGGTCCAGGCGCTGAACAGCGACCAGCTGAACGCCCTGTCCACCGCCGACATCCGCGCCCTGTCCACTGCCCAGATCGGGGTGCTCAGCACCCTCCAGCTCACCAACCTGGGCACCGACGCTCTCAACGCCCTGTCGACGGCCCAGGTCACGCGCCTGACCAGCACTCAGTTACGCGCGCTCAGCAGCGACCAACTGGGCGCATTATCGACCGCCGACGTGCGGGCGCTCGGCTCCCAGCAGCTGGCGGCCCTGACCACGGACCAGCTGTCGACCCTCAGCACCGCCAACCTGTCGGCGCTCAGCAGCACGCAAGTCATCGGCCTGTCCAGCGCGCAGCTGCGGTCCCTGACCAGCGACCAGCTGAACGCCCTGTCCACGGCCGACATCCGGGAATTCACCTCCGCCCAGATCGCGCAGCTGACGACCGACCAGGTGTCCGCCCTGGGGTCGGATAATCTGGCGGCACTCAGCACCAGCCAGGTGGCGGGCCTCAGCAGCGCCCAGCTGCGCTCGCTCACCAGCGACCAGTTGAACGCCCTGGGCAGCGCCGACATCCGGGAGTTCAGCTCCGCCCAGCTGGGCACCCTGACAACCGACCAGATTTCCACCCTGGGCACCGCCACCGTGGCGGCGCTGTCGACCACGCAGCTGGCCGGCCTGGGCACGGCCCAAGTGGGGTCGCTGACCACCGACCAGGTTGGTGCGCTCACCACCCTGCAGGTGTCCAAGCTCAGCACGGCCCAGTTCCGGGCGCTCAGCAGCGACCAGCTGAATGCGCTGAACAGCGCCGACGTGCGCATCCTGACCACGGCGCAGGTGGGCGCGCTGACCAGCGACCAGCTGTTGTCCTTCAGCAGCGACACGATGGCCGCCCTCAGCACCGCCCAGGTGGCCAGCCTGTCGGCCGGCATCCTGAACGCGCTGACCAGCGACCAGCTGAACGCGCTAAACACCGCCGATATCCGCGCCCTGACCACCGCCCAGGTGGCGGCCCTCAGCACCGGCCAGCTGTCCACGCTCAGCACCGGCAACACCGCGGCCCTCACCACCGCCCAGGTGGCCAAGCTGTCGACCAGCCAAGTGGGCGTGCTGACCAGCGACCAGCTGAACGCGCTGTCCACCGCCGACGTGCGCACGCTCAGCAGCGCGCAGCTGCGGGCACTCGGCACCGACCAGATCGCCGCACTGAACTCGACGAACCTGTCGGCGCTCGGCAGCGCCCAGGTCGTCGGTTTGTCCAGCACCCAGGTCCAGTCGCTGACCAGCGACCAGCTGAACACGCTCACCACCGCCGACATCCGCGAATTCACCTCGGCCCAGGTGGCGCAGCTGACCACGGACCAGGTCTCCACCCTGGCCACCGCCAACCTGTCGGCGCTGACGACCCAGCAGCTGGCGGGGCTCGGCACCGACCAGCTGGCGACGCTGACCAGCGACCAGGTGGCGGGCCTGACGACCCAGCAGGTGGCGGGCCTCAGCACCGGCCAAGTACGGTCGTTGACCACCGACCAGCTGAGCGCCTTCTCCACCGCCGACGTGCGCGCGCTGACCACGGCCCAGCTGGCGGTGCTGTCGTCCGACCAGTTGGCGGCCCTCGGCACCACCGCCACCAGCGTGCTGACCACCGCCCAGGTGGCGCAGCTGACCACGGCGCAGGTCCGCGCCCTGACCAGCGACCAGCTGAACGCCCTGTCCACGGCGGACATCCGCGCGCTGACGACGGCGCAGGTCACGGTGCTGACCACCGACCAGCTGTCGACCTTGAGTTCCACCAACCTGTCGGCGCTCAGCAGCACGCAGGTGGGCAAGCTGTCCAGCACGCAGGTGCAATCACTGACCAGCGACCAGCTGAACACCCTGACCACCGCCGACCTGCGGGAATTCACGTCGGCCCAGCTGGGGGCGCTGACCAGCGACCAGGTGTCCAACCTCAGTTCCGCCAACCTGTCGGCCCTGACCAGCAACCAGGTGGTGGGCTTCACCAGCGCCCAGGTGCAGGCGCTGACCACCGATCAGCTGAACGCGCTGTCGACCGCCGACATCCGGGAGTTCACCTCATCCCAGGTGGGAACCCTCACCACCGACCAGCTGGCGGGCCTGTCCACCGCCGTGGTGACGTCCCTCAGCACCACCCAGCTGGCCGGCCTAACCACCGCGCAGCTGGGGGCCGTCACCAGCGACCAGGTGGCGGTGCTGTCCACGCTGCAGGTGGCGAACCTGGCCACCGCCCAGGTGCGGGCGCTGAACAGCGACCAGCTAGGCGCGCTCAATAGCGCCGACGTGCGCGCCCTGACCTCCGGCCAACTGGCGGCCCTGTCGACCGACCAGATCGTCACCCTGGGTACCGGCACGGTCGCGGCACTCAGCACCCTGCAGGTGACCCGCCTGTCCACCACCCAGGTGCAGGCCCTGACCAGCGACCAGCTGAACGCCCTGTCGACCGCAGACGTGCGGGCGCTGACCTCCGCCCAGGTCGCGGCGCTGACGACAAATCAGCTGTCCACCCTGGGTTCCGATAACCTGTCGGCGCTCAGCAGCGCCCAGGTCAACAAGCTGTCCAGCAGCCAAATCCAGGCCCTGGGCTCTGATCAGCTGAATGCCCTGACCACCGCCGACATCCGGGAGTTCACGTCGGCACAACTGTCCGCCTTGACCACCGACCAGCTGGCGAACCTCAGCTCCGACAACCTCTCGGCCCTGGCCAGCACCCAGGTGGTGGGCCTGACCAGCGCCCAGGTGCGGGTGCTGACCACCGACCAGCTGGGCGCGCTGACCTCCGCCGATATGCGGGAGTTCACCTCCACCCAGGTGCAGGCCCTGACGACCCTGCAGATCGCCGGCCTCAGCACGGCGGCGGTTTCGGCGCTGACGACCACGGAACTGGGCGGCCTGACATCATCCCAGCTGGCGGCGCTGACCACCGACCAGATCGCCAGCCTGACCACGCTGCAGGTGTCCAAGCTTTCCACGGACCAGATCCAGGCCCTGAACAGCGACCAGCTGAACGCGCTGACGCCAACCGACGTGCGGGCGCTGACCACGGCGCAGCTGCTGGCGCTGACCACCAGCCAGGTGTCGGCGTTGGGCAGCGACACGGTGGCGGCCCTCAGCACCCTGCAGGTGGGCAAGCTCTCCACCGACCAGGTCCAGGCGCTGAACAGCGACCAGTTGAACGCCCTGTCCACGGCCGACGTGCGCGCCCTCACCTCCACCCAGGTGGCGGTGCTGACGACGGATCAGCTGTCCACCCTCAGCTCCACCAACCTGTCGGCGCTCGGCAGCGCCCAGGTGAACAAGCTGTCCAGCGCCCAGATCCGGGCCCTGACCACCGACCAGCTGGACGCACTGACCACCGCCGACATCCGCGAATTCACCTCCGCCCAGCTGTCGGCCTTCACCACCGATCAGCTGTCCAACCTGGCCTCCGACAATCTGGGCGCCCTGGCCAGCAACCAGATCGTAGGCCTGACCAGCGCCCAGCTGCAGGCCATCAGCAGCGACCAGCTGAACACGCTGACGACATCCGACATGCGGGAGTTCACCTCCGCCCAGCTGTCGGCGCTGACCACCGACCAGCTGACGGGCCTGACCACCACCAACTTCGCCGCCCTGTCGACGACGCAGCTGGGCGGCCTGACCTCTGACCAGGCGGCCGCGCTGACGACCGACCAGGTGGCCGCGCTCAACACCTTGCAGGTGTCCAAGCTCAGCACCAGCCAGGTGCAGGCGCTGAACAGCGACCAGCTGGGCGCGCTTTCCACCGACGATATCCGCGCGCTGGGCACCGCACAGCTGGCGGCCCTGACCACCGCCCAAGTGTCCACCCTCAGCAGCGACAATGTGGCCGCCCTCTCCAGCGTCCAGATCGCGAAGCTCAGCACCGATCAGGTGGTGTCGCTGACCAGCGACCAGCTGAACGCCCTGGGCTCCACCGACGTGCGCGCCCTCACCTCCGCCCAGGTGGCAGCACTCAGCACCGGCCAGCTGTCGACCCTGACGGCCGCCGCCCTGTCGGCCCTGACCAGCGCCCAGATCGGCAAGCTCAGCACCGACCAGATGGGGGCGCTGACCAGCGACCAGCTGAACGCCCTGACCACGGCCGACATCCGGGAGTTCACCTCCGCCCAGCTGTCGGCGTTGAGCACGGACCAGCTGTCCAACCTCGTTACCGGCAATTTCGCGGCCCTGACCGCCACGCAGCTGGCGGGCCTGACGGGCGCGCAGATAACGGCGCTGACCACCGACCAGACCAGTGTTCTCAACACGCTGCAGGTGGCGAAGCTCAGCACCGCGCAAACCCAGGCGCTGACCAGCGATCAGCTGAATACCCTGAACAGCGCCGACGTGCGGGCACTGACCACGGCGCAGCTGGCGACGCTGACCACCGACCAGCTGTCCCACCTGGGCACGGGTGCGGTATCGGCCCTCAGCAGCGCCCAGGTTTCCCGGCTGTCGACCGGCCAGATCCAAATCCTGAACAGCGACCAGTTGAACGCGCTGACCACCCTGGACGTTCGCAACCTGACCACCGCCCAGGTCGCGGTCCTGTCCACCGCCCAGCTGTCGGCCCTGGGCTCGGACAATCTCTCGGCGCTCAGCAGCACGCAGGTCACCCGGCTGTCCAGCGACCAGCTGCGGGCGCTGTCCAGCGACCAGCTGAACAGCCTGACCACCGCCGACATGCGGGAATTCACCTCCGCCCAGCTGACCAGCCTGACCACCGACCAGCTGTCCGCGCTCACCACCGGCAACTTCGCAGCACTGACCACCACCCAGCTGGGCGGGCTGACCAGCGCCCAGGTGGCGGCGCTGACCACGGACCAAACGGAGGCCCTCAGCACGCTGCAGGTGGCCAAGCTGACCACCACGCAGGTGCAGGCGCTGACCAGCGATCAGCTGAACACGCTCAACACCGCCGACGTGCGCGCGCTGACCACCGCGCAGCTGGGCGCGCTCAGCACGGCTCAGCTGTCCAGCCTGGGCAGCGACACCGTGGCGGCGCTGACCACCCAGCAGGTGGCGAAGCTGACCACCGATCAGGTGCGGGTGCTGAACACCGACCAGCTGAACGCACTCAACACCGCCGACATCCGGGCATTGACAACGGCGCAGCTGCAGGCGCTCAGTACAGGCCAGCTGTCCAGCCTGAACACCGACGGCACGGCCGCGCTGACCAGCGCCCAGGTGACCAAGCTGACCACCGACCAGGTCGCAGCGCTGACGACCGACCAGTTGAACGCGCTCAACACCGCCGACATCCGCGCCCTGACCACGGCCCAGGTCGCCGCCCTGACCACGGCGCAATTGGCCGCCCTCAGCACCGACAACGCCGGCGCCCTGACCAGCGCCCAGGTGTCCAAGCTCGGCACCGACCAGGTGCGGGCGCTGACCAGCGACCAGTTGAACGCCTTCAGCACCATCGATATTCGTACCCTGACCACGACCCAGGTGGCGGCCCTGACCACGGCCCAGCTGTCGACGCTGGGCACCACCAACCTGGCGGCGCTCAGCACCGCCCAGCTGGGGGTGCTGACCACCGATGAAGTCCAGGTTCTGACCACCGACCAGCTGCCGGGCCTGACCACGCAGCAGGTGGCCGGCCTCAGCACCGCGCAGCTGCAGGCGCTAGGCAGCGATCAGCTGAACGCGCTGACCACCACTGAGGTGCGGGCGTTGAACAGCCTGCAAGTGGCGGCGCTGTCCACCGCCCAGGTGTCGACGCTCAGCACCGACACCGTGGCGGCGCTGACCACAGCCCAGGTGATCCGCCTGACCACCGACCAGGTGCGGGCACTGACGACCGATCAGTTGAACGCCCTGACCACGGCCGACGTGCGGTCGCTGACGACGGCTCAGATCACGGTGCTGGGCACGGCCCAGCTGTCCGCCCTGAACAGCGACAGCGTGGCGGCCCTGACCACCGCCCAGGTGGCACAGCTGACCACCGCCCATGTGGGGGCGTTGACCACCGGCCAGCTGAACGCACTGACCACCGCAGACGTGCGGGCCCTGTCGACGGCGCAGCTGAACAGCCTGTCGACCGACCAGGTGCTGGCGCTGGACACCCTGCACGTGGCGGCGCTGACCAGCGCGCAGGTGTCCCAGCTGGGCACCGGGCAGATCCACGTGCTGACCAGCGACCAGCTGGTGGCCCTGCCCACGGCGGACATCCGCAGCCTGACCTCAGCCCAGATCAGCGCGCTGACGACCGATCAGTTGGCCAATCTCGGCACGGCCAATCTGGCGGCCTTCACCACCGGCCAGCTGGCGGGACTGACCAGCGATCAGCTGAACGCGCTGACCACCGACCAGCTGGGGGCGCTCACCACGGCCCAGGTAACGGGCCTGAGCACCACGCAGATCCAGACCCTGACGACGGCCCAGCTGAATGCCCTGGCCACAGCCGACGTGAGGGTGTTGACCACCGCGCAGGTGACCGCCCTGACGACGGATCAGCTGCTGGCGCTGAACAGCGACAGCGTGGCGGCGCTGACCAGCGCCCAGGTGTCCAAGCTGACCAGTGACCAGGTGCAGGTGCTGAGCAGCGACCAGCTGAACGCCCTGCCCTCCACCGACCTGCGCGCGCTGACCACGGCCCAGATCAGGGTGCTGAGCACGGCGCAGCTGGACGGACTGACAACGGATCAGGTGCAGCGGCTGTCCACCACCCAGGTGGCGGCACTGGCCACCAGCCAGGTGGCGGGCCTGACCAGCGACAACCTGTCGGCCCTGAGCAGCGACCAGGTGCAGCGGCTGTCCACCGCCCAGCTTCAAGCCTTGACCACCGCCCAAGTGCACGGGCTGACCACCGATGACGTGCGGGAATTCGCCACCAACCAGATCGCGTCCCTCACCACCGCCCAGGCACAGGCGCTGACCACAGACCAGCTGTCCACGATGGGGCAGCGGCTCGCCCTGGCGGTCACCGGCGCCCAGGTCGCCGCCTTCTCCAGCGACCAGGTGAATGCCTGGATGAACAGCATTCTGGGCACGTCCGGTTAAGCCTGGCGCCAGGCAATACGGGCATCGTTCCGATAGCGGTACGATGCCCATCCCCTTCCCATGATCACCAAGTGGCATCCACTGCGCCGGGGGATGGCGCCCTGCGCCCGTTTCCCACATCGCGAGAAAAAGAAACGGCCGCCCCGGGTGGGGCGGCCGCTCTTATACTCTCTGCCTTTGAAATCAGGCTCAGGCGGCCTTGCCGCTCTTCGCGATGATTTCGTCGGCCACGTTCTTCGGCACCGGGTCGTAGTGCGAGAACTCCATGGTGTAGGAGCCGCGACCCGAGGTCATGCCGCGCAGCTGACCGATATAACCGAACATTTCGGACAGCGGCACGTGGGATTCGACGGCGATGTTGTGGCCACGCTCCAGCTGACCCAGCACCGTGCCGCGACGACGGTTGATGTCGCCGATCACGTCACCCAGGTAATCGTCCGGAACCACCACTTCGACCTTCATCACCGGCTCCAGCAGGATCGGACCGGCGGTCCGGATGCCTTCGCGGAAGCAGGCCTTGGCGGCGATTTCGAACGTCAGGGCGTTCGAGTCCACTTCGTGGTACTTACCGTCCAGCAAGGTGGCTTCGAAGTCCACGGTCGGGTAGCTGGCGAGGACGCCGTCTTCCTTCTGGACTTCCAGGCCCTTGCCCACCGACGGGATGTATTCGCGCGGCACGGTGCCGCCGACGACCTTGTCCACGAAGGTGAAGCCGGCGCCGCGTTCCTTCGGCTCGAAGCGGATCTTCACTTCGGCGAACTGGCCCGAACCACCGGTCTGCTTCTTGTGGGTGTAGGTGTACTCGACGGTCTTGGTGATCGTCTCGCGATAGGCCACCTGCGGACGACCCATCACACCTTCCACGCCGAACTCGGTGCGCATACGGTCGAGCGTCACTTCCAGGTGCAGCTCGCCCATGCCGCGCAGCAGGGTCTGGCCGGTGTCGCGGTCCGTTTCCAGACGCAGGGACGGGTCCGCGCGGACCATCTTGCCGATGGCGGCGCCGAACTTGTCCTGGTCGGCACGGTTCTTCGGCTCCACCGACACGCTGATGACGGGGTCGGGGAAGCGCATGCGCTCCAGCACCACCGGGGCGGTGGCGTCGCACAGGGTGTCGCCGGTATCCGTCTCGGCCAGCGAGACGAAGGCCACGATGTCGCCCGCGCGGGCTTCTTCCAGGTCGTTCGCTTCCTTGGCGAACATTTCCACGATACGGCCGATGCGCTCACGCTTGCCGCGGGTGGTGTTCAGCAGGGAGGTGCCCTTGGCGACGACGCCCGAGTAGACGCGCACGAAGGTCAGCGAACCGTACTTGTCGTTGATGACCTTGAAGGCCAGGCCGGCGAAAGGCTCATCGTCCGACGACTTGCGCTCGCCGTTCGGGTTGCCGTCCGGGTCCACGGTCTTGATGGCCTCGACGTCCGTCGGCGACGGCAGGAAGGCGACGACCGCGTCCAGCAGCTGCTGCACGCCCTTGTTCTTGTACGAGGAACCGCACAGGACCGGGGTGAAGTCGCCCTTCAGGGTGCCGAGACGCAGGCATTCCTTCAGCACGGCGGGGGACGGCTCTTCACCGGACTCCAGGTACTGCTCCATGGCCGCGTCGTCCTGCATCAGGCAGGTGTCGATCAGCTCGGCGCGGTACTCGCCAACCTTGCTCAGCAGCTCACGGTCGTAGGCGTTGGTGATCTTCAGCTTGTCGGCCAGGTCGTCGGTGACGTCCCAGATTTCCCACTGGCTGTCCTTTTCCTCGGAGAACCAGACGTAAGCCTTCATCTCGACGAGGTCGATCATGCCCTGGAAGTTGTCTTCCGAGCCCAGCGGCAGCTGGATGACGGCCGGGGTGGCGCCCAAGCGCTTGCGGATCATGTCCACGCAGCGGCTGAAGCTGGCGCCGGAACGGTCCATCTTGTTGACGTAGCACATACGCGGAACATTGTAGTTGTCCGCCAGGCGCCAGTTGGTCTCGGTCTGGGGCTCCACACCGGCCACGCCGTCGAACACCACCACGGCGCCGTCGAGCACGCGCAGGGAACGGTTCACCTCGATGGTGAAGTCCACGTGGCCTGGGGTGTCGATCAGGTTGATCTTCTTGTCCTTCCAGAAGCAGGACACGGCAGCGGACTGAATGGTGATTCCGCGCTTCTGTTCCTGTTCCAGATAGTCGGTCGTGGTCGACGACTTCAGGTCCTTGGTGTCATGAATATCGACGATCGTGTGCTTGCGACCCGTGTAGTACAGGATGCGCTCAGTGGTCGTCGTCTTGCCGGCATCGACGTGGGCGATGATGCCGATGTTGCGAATGTCGTCCAGCGGTGTGCTGCGGGGCATTAGAGGGCTCCGTCGTCCAACGTCCGGTGCAAAAGAATGAAGCCGGCGCGGGGGATGTTCAAAAACGAGCGCGGGCCCTGAAAGGACCCGCATGAAAAAAGGCCGGGGGGTCGACGGCACGCCGCATTACCTCCCGGGCGGGCGGATATCTAGCGCGTTCCGCCACCTTTTCCAAGGGCTCATGCGGCATGTCACCCCTGAGCAGGGGAGATTCACGCGCATGGCGGGGGCCTTCCCCCGTTGCCTGCCCGATTCCGCTGGGCGGCACGCCGGGACCGGGGCCGGATCCAGCGCAACCCGGCCCCAATCCGGCCCCCGGCCCGGTATGGTCTAGGGCTAAAGTAGCGCCCCAGTTCGCGAAATCCTGACCAAATGCATCCTTGGTGATCGTGCGCGAACGGCGTGGAATCACCGCTCGGCACGACGCGGCCCCAGCCCCCCGGGGCCGGCGCTCCGCCTACCCGCAATGGGTGCCCCCATAGTGGAATTGTTAACGATTGGCGGGCAAGCCTGCTTGTCAGCCGCACCCCATGACCGGGGGTGCCCCGGACGGCAAGACGAAAGCGGATGATCCTGGCCCCCAACGCTCCTGCCCACAGCGGTACCGAAAGAACAAGTCCCCAGGAAAGCGCCCGGCCGTCCCCGGACGCGACCATTGCCGACGCGCACGCCGCCGGCGCCGACATCCCCATCCCACCCGACGAAACCCCGGCGCGCGCCCTGCAGGGCCTATCCATTCCCCGGCGCCTCTTCCTGGCCTTCACCCTGCTGTTCGTCCTGGCGGCGGCGGTCTGCCTGTGGGGCATGCGCAGGATCGACGTCATCGTCAGCACCACCCGTGACAGCCAGCAGGCCCTGGCCGTCATCCAGGCGGTGGAGGCGGTACGCACCACCATGCTGGACCAGGAGACGGGCCTGCGCGGCTATATCGTGGCGGGCGACCCCACCTTCCTGGAGCCGACCCGCCAGGCCATGCAATCGCAGGAAAGCCGCCTGGCAAGGCTGGAGGCGCTGGTCCAGAGCGACACGGACCAGCGGCGGCGGGTGGACACGCTGCGCGCCGAGGTGCGCGATTGGCAGGACGGATACGCCAACCCCACCCTGACCATGGCCACGGACCCCACGACGCGGGCCCTGGCCCGCGACCAGGCCCGGGCCTTGGGGGGTAAGCGCTCAATGGATGCGGTGCGCAGCACGCTGGACGCCATCGCGACGGCGGAACGCGAGATGCTGGACCAGGATCTGGTGCGCCAGCAGAACGCCCAGTCGGAAGGGGCGCAGGGCATCCTGCTGGGCGGTCTGATGATCGTCGCCACCGCCATCGGCATCTGGGTACTGCTGTCGCGCAGCCTGGTGCTGCCCATCATGGCCTTGACCACGGCGCTGCGCGGCATCGCCCGGGGCGACACCAGCGTCACGATCACCGGTGCCGGACGCAGCGATGAGCTGGGCACCATGGCCCGCGCCCTGCAGTCGCTGAAGGAACAGCAGCAGGCGCGCGAGCGCCAGCGGGCGGAGCGCCAAGCCCTGGAACGCCGCATGCTGGCCACCGTGCAGGAAAGTCGTGAGCGGCTAGACAGCATCCTGAACAGCCTGGAGGACGGCGTCCTGACCATCAACGAGGCGGGCGTCATCCTGTCCGCCAACCGCGCCGGCGCCACCATGCTGGGCCGCGACGTGCGCCAATTGCTGGGCCTGCCGGTGGACGACTTCCTGACCTTGCCCAGCCTGGCCGGGGCCAGCGCCGCCGCCAGCGCCGTGCTGGAAGAGGCGGCCGGCACCCTGTGGCTGCCCCTGGCGCTGGAAGGGAACCGCCCCCGCGAGGTCGAGGTGCGCGGCGAGGAACGCCGCTTCCCAGCGGAACTGACCGTCACCACCACCCAACTGGATGACCGCCCCCTCTATACCCTGGTGCTGCGCGACATCACGCACCGCAAGGAGGTGGAACGCATGAAGGACGCCTTCATCTCCACCGTCAGCCATGAATTGCGCACGCCGCTGACCTCCATCCACGGGTCCATCCGCCTGGCACTGGGCATGCCGGACGCCCTGACCGGACAGGCGCAGAACCTATTGCGTATCGCCGACCGCAACAGCGAGCGGCTGATCGCCATCGTCAACGACCTGCTGGATATCGAGCGCATTGAATCCGGCACCCTGGACCTGAAGGCGGACAAGCTGGACCTGGCGGAATTGGCGGCGGAGACGGTGGCCACGCTGCGTCCCATGGCCGAGGAACACACCATCACCCTGCGCCATACTTCCGCCGGCCCCCTTCCCGTGGTGGGCGACCCACGACGCCTGCGGCAGGTGCTGGCCCACCTGGTGTCCAACGCCATCAAATATTCCAACCCGGGCGGCGGCGTCACCGTGCTGGGCGAAGTGGAGGATGGCCGCGTCCGCCTTTCGGTGCACGACAACGGTCCCGGCGTGCCAGACTGGTTCAAGCCGCGCCTGTTTCAGAAATTCGCCCAGGCGGACTCGTCGGACAGCCGGCAGAAAGGCGGCAACGGCCTGGGCCTGTCCATCGTCAAAGCCATCGTGGAGCGCCACGGCGGGCACATGACCCTGACCAGCCACCCGGGCGATACGGAATTCGTGCTGACCCTGCCATCCCGGCGCACCGACGCCCGGCCCGACGCCCTTGAGGGCGCCCAAATCCGCTCTCCTCCCTGAACGCCACCTCGGCGGTCCGGCAGCCTGTGGCCGGCTGTCGCCCGAACTCCATTTGCGCCCGTTGGCCCCGGCGGCTACCCTGGTGCGCATTGTAGCGCCACGGGGACGCTGTCGTGTCCCTCCAAAGACGGGGACGCTGTCGTGTCCCTCCAAAGACCATGACACCCAAGTCCATCGCACACGACCACCGCGAGGCAGCATGGCCGAGTCACTGAACCGCATCCTCTATGTCGATGACGAGCCGGACATCCGCGCCATCGTCGAACTCAGTTTGCGCCATGTCGGCGGCTTTGACGTGCAGATGGCCGAATCCGGTGCCCGCGCCCTGGAAATCCTGGATGGCTGGGCGCCCCAACTGATCCTGCTGGACGCCATGATGCCCGGCATGGACGGCCCCACCACGCTGGCCGCCATCCGCCAGCGCCCGGCCCTGGCCGGCGTGCCCATCGCCTTCATGACCGCCAAGGTGCAGCCATCCGAGGTGCAGAGGTTCAAGGAAATCGGCGCCGTGGGCGTGATCGCCAAACCCTTCGACCCCATGAGCCTGCCAGACACCGTGCGTGAACTGTGGGGTGGTGCCGGCCCGACATGATCCAGGACACCCCGCCCATCATGCCGAACCTGCCAGCGGATCTGCTGGCGCGGTTACAGAAAATCCGCCAGGACTTCATGGCCGGCCTGCCGGATCGCATGGCGCAAATCCGCCACGCGGCCGAGGGGCTGGAAGGCCTGGAGGGCGACGCCGCCACCGCCACCCGCGCCGACCTGGCTCGCCACGCCCATTCCCTGGCCGGCTCCGGCGCCACCTTCGGCCTGCCGGACCTGAGCGTCGCCGCCCGCGCGCTGGAGGAGGTGATCAACCAGACCGGGGCCATCTCCCCGTCGGTGCTTCGTACCGCCATCGACGGGCTGGAGCGAGCCATCACCGGCACCGCCCCGTCCGCCCCCGCCGCCGATGCCCTACCCACCGCCCCCACCCTGTCCAGCGAGGGGCCCTACCGTTCCGTCTACCTGATGCAGGCCGACGGCGCGGGGGCGGACGATCTGGCCGACATCCTGGCCGCCTACGGCTATGAGCTGACCGCCTTCCCCGATGGCGACGCCCTGACCGCCGCCGTGGCCGATGCGGCACCGGAAGCGATCATCCTGGACATCAACCCGCGCGGCATGATCCCCAGCGTCACGCGGATGACGGACGCCAAGGGACGCAAGATACCGACCCTCGCGCTGTCGTCCGCCACCGGCTTCGCCGCGCGGCTGGCGGCTGCGCGGGCCGGTTGCGACGCCTATGTGGTGAAGCCGCCGGACGCCAACGCCCTGGTCGACCATCTGGACCGCCTGACGGAACGTGACCCCGACCAGCCGCTACGCATCCTGATCGTGGACGATGACGCCACGCTGGGGGCCTATTACGAGATGGCGCTGCAGTCCGCCGGCATGCAGACGCGGCTGGTGACCGACCCGCTGCAGGCGGTCGAAGCCCTGTACGACCACAACGCCGACCTGATGGTCACCGACCTCATCATGCCCCAGTGCACGGGCTTCGAACTGGCGTCGGTGCTGCGGCAGTATGATGGCCTGCTGGCCCTGCCCATCGTCTTCCTGACGGCGGATCTGGACGCGGAGACGCACCGCTCCGCCGTGCGCACGGGCGTCGATGCCTATCTGACCAAGCCCATCGATCTGGGCGACCTGGCGGAGACCGTGCGCGCCCGCGCCCGGCGGGCCCGCCAGTTGAAGGCGCTGATGGTGCGCGACGGCCTGACCGGCGCCTACAACCACCCCATGATCCAGGATTTGCTGGCGACCGAGGTGGCCCGCGCCCAGCGTGACGGAACGGACCTGTCCTTCGCCATGCTGGACATCGACCATTTCAAGAAGGTCAACGACCGCTACGGCCATGGCGCCGGCGACCGCGTCATCAAGGGCCTGTCACGCCTGTTGCAGCAGCGGCTGCGGCGCAGCGACATGATCGGGCGCTATGGTGGCGAGGAGTTCGCCGTGCTGATGCCTCAGACCAAGGCCCAGGACGCGGCGGAGCGGCTGAACCTGTTGCGCCAGCAGTTCAGCGAAATCCCCTATGTGCACGGCGACACCCAGTTCCAGGTGACCTTCTCCGGCGGCGTGGTAGGGTTGAAACCTGGGCTGGACGCCAAGGCCCTGAACCTGGCTGCCGACGCCGCGCTCTATCGCGCGAAGAACGCCGGCCGCAACAGGATCGAACTCGGCTGAACGCCGGAGCCATGAGACGCCGTTTCATGGCCTGGTTCCGACCGCGCCCAGCATTTGGTGGGAAACTTATCTCACAGGCGCGGTGACGACCTTGGCCGTGGTGCTGACCGCGGTGCCGGCCACGTCGGCCGCCGTGCCCACGGCGGTGCCGGCGGCATCCACCACGACGCAGCCGCTGAGGGCACCCAGCGCCAGGCCCAGCACCAGCACGCTTCTGCCCACCCGGTAAATCTTTCCCTGGAACAACGACACGCCCGACATGGCGAAACCCCTTGGCTGGCCTGGCTTCCCGTCCGATCCGGGAAACCTGGGGGCCGGCCGCCGGCCCCCTTTCCCTTTATACGAAAGCAAAAGGCGGGCCAGGGTGGTCTCTGTCAGGCTATGCCGTCTGGGCCGGTTTGGTCAGGCTATGCCTTCCGGGGCGGTCATGTCGAAGCCCAGGGGCGTCACCGACACCAGGCCATGCTTGAGCGCGCCGGCGTCGGTGTCCGGGCCCAAGATGGGCATGTGGCGGCGGAGGGCCATCCAGTAATAGGTGCCGCCGCGCATGTCGGCCCGCGGTTCCACGTCGATGCGGTCCAGGGTGCCCCGGCTCTGCCGCGTCAGCACCACGTCGCCCACGTCCGCCGCGTCCACGTCGGGAAAGTTCACGTTCAACACGGCATTGGTGGCAACCCGCAGGTCCAGCGCATAGTCCAGCGACCTGGCGAAGACCGCCCGCGCCGTGTCCCAGCGCATCTGGCCGCCCTTGGCGAAGGATTGGCTGAAGGCGATGGCCGGAACGCCCAACAGGCGCGCGGTCAGGGCCGCCGCCACGGTGCCCGAATAGGGCACCTCGTCGCCCACATTGGCGCCCCGGTTTATGCCGGACAGCACGATGTCCGGCGGATTGTCCTTCAGCAGGTGGCGCAGGCCGAAGATGGCGCAGTCGCTGGGCGTGCCGGTCAGGGCGTAGCGGCGTTCCCCCCGTTCCTCCACCCGCAGGGGCGTGGTCAGGGTGACGGCGCGCGACATGCCGCTCTGGTCCTTCTCCGGCGCCACCACCCAGACCTCCTCCGCCACCCCGGCCACCAAGTCGGCCAGCAGGGCCAGGCCAGGCGCGTTGATGCCGTCGTCGTTGGTGAGCAGCACGCGGCCCAGGCGGCGGGCGGGCGGGACGGATGACGTCATGACTCTGGCCTCGGGAGCGGTGGAACCCTATAGATACGGGCGCACCTTTCCGGGCGGCGGCGCGGATGGCAAGCCGCAATATCGCGCCCGCTCCGCTTTGACCGCTTTTCTCGTTCAACCCTTCAGGAACCCCGGGACCATGTCCGATGACCGGCTGTCCACCTCCCTTTGGGTCCAGTTGCATCTGCGCCGCTGCGCCGCCGACAGCATCCCCGTCTACGTCCTGCGCAAGGGCGAGGCGGAGAGCGGGCTGATCCTGCTGAAGGTCGTCATCCCCTTCCAGGGCGCCAAGGTCTACACCCAGAGCCGCGACATGGATGGCAAGCTGGGCTGGTTCCCCGGCCTGAACGGTGCCCAGGTGCCGGAATCCGAAGCCGACGCTTTCATCGAGCGGGCCACCCGCCGCGATCCCGACCTGTGGGTGATCGAGGTGGAAAGCCGCGACGGCAGCCACCCGTTCGAAGGCAAGGTGATCTGAGCCCTAGGTGCCCCCTGCCCGGATCAGACAAGCTCCGACGGAATTCGCATGCCGTATATTTAAATTATTATTTACAAACCGACCCGCCAACCTTGAACAAGGCATCTGAATCGCCCTAATTCCCCTTATAAAACAACCCATAAGGGAGAGCGGCATGCCAAGATCCGTGAGTGTCAGGGTTAAAATCCTGGCGGCCGTCCTTTTGCCGGTCGCCGCGATGATCATCATCGCCATTCTGAGCACGTTCCATGAGCGCACCCTGATGCTGGAAGGCCGCAAGGAACAGATGGTGCGACAGGTCGAGTCGGCAACCAGCCTCCTGGCCTATTATCACGACCTGTCGAGCAACGGAAAACTCAGCGAAGCGGAGGCGTTGGAGCGCGTGAAGACGGACATCCGCGCCATCCGCTTCGCCAACGGCAATTACATCTTCGTCTACAGCGATACCGGGATCGCCCAGGTCGTCGGTCCCCAGCCGCAGATGGAGGGCAAGGACCTGATCGACCTCAAGGATCCGAACGGCGTTCCGTTCATCCGGCTGTTCATCGAGGCGGCGCGGGCCGGCGGCGGGGACGTGGCCTACGCCTTTCCCCGCAAGCAGGGCGATGCGCCCGTGCCCAAGCTGGCCTCCATTCGCCCCTTCGCCCCGTGGAAGCTGCTGGTGGGCGCCGGTGTCTACATCGATGACATCGACACCCTTTTCCATAAGCGCCTAATGACCTACGGCACCGCCCTGGCGATGGTGAGCCTGGCCATCCTCGGGCTGTCGCTCTACCTGGTGCGCACCATCACGCACCCGCTGGAGGCGATTACCGATGCCATGGTGCGCCTGACCGATGGTGACCGGAATATCGCCATCACTCACGCCGCGCGGGGGGACGAGATCGGCAAACTGGCGCGGGCTCTGACCGTGTTCCGCGACAGCCTGATGGAACTCGACCGGAAGGAGCAGGAACGGCGGGAGGCGGCCGGCCGCGCCGCCGCGGCGCTGAAGTCGGAGCGCGAGGCCATCGCCAACACCTTCCAGCAGAGCGTCATGGGCCTGATCCAGCGCAGCGCGGAGGCGGCCAACGAAATCCACCACACCACGGAGACGATGAGCGACGTGGCCGACCGGGCCAGCATCCAGGCCCGGGACGCCGCCACCGCCGCCGGACAGGCCAGCACCAATGTGCAGACGGTAGCGGCCGCGTCGGAGGAGCTGTACGCGTCCATCAGCGAGATCAGCCGCCAGGTGGCGGACGCGGCCGGCATCGCGGTCGAAGCGGCGGACCAGACAGGCAAGATCAACACCATGATGCTGAGCCTGTCGCAATCGGCAGGCCGGATCGGCGAGGTGGTTCAACTGGTGGCCGGGATCGCCAGCCAGACCAACCTGCTGGCCCTGAACGCTACCATCGAGGCGGCGCGCGCCGGCGAGGCGGGCAAGGGCTTCGCTGTGGTCGCCAGCGAGGTGAAGACCCTCGCCACCCAGACGGCCAAGGCGACGGAGGAGATCACGGCCCAGGTCGCCGATGTCCAGCAGGAAACGGCGCAGGCCGTCGCCGCCATCCGCACCGTCAGCGGCGTCATCGACCAGATCCGCACCATTTCGTCCGGCATCGCGGCGGCGGTCGAGGAACAGGGCGCCGCCACCCGGGAAATCGCCCGCAACGTCACCGAAGCGGCCAGCGAAACCCAGGAGATGAGCGCCAACATCGGCGGCCTGACCGAAGCGGCGGCGACCACAGGATCGGTGGCGCAGAAACTGCTGTCCGCCTCCAGCGACCTCGCCCGCAATGCCGAACGCATGCGCGGCGACGTGGACAATTTCCTGCGCGGCATCCGCGCCGCCTGAGGCGCCGGAGGGCCAACGCGGCGGGGGCCCTTACTCCGCCGCGTTGGCGCGGCCGTCGGTGTTGGCGGGGACCAGGCGGCGGGCCGCGCGGCGGGTCTTCTGGCGGTGCAGCTGCCGGTCGATCCAGCGGCTGAAATCCTCCATGTAGAGGTACAGCACCGGAGTGATGTAGAGCGTCAGCATCTGCGACACCACCAGGCCGCCGACCACGGCCACACCCAGGGGCTGGCGCAGCTCGGCGCTGGCGCCGGAGGCGAGCGCTATGGGCAGCGTGCCCATGAGGGCGGCCATGGTGGTCATCATGATGGGGCGGAAGCGCAGCAGGCAGGCGCGATAGATGGCGTCCTGCGGCGCAGCACCCTCGCGCCGCGCCTCCAGCGCGAAGTCGATCATCATGATCGCGTTCTTCTTCACGATGCCGATCAGCATCAGCACGCCGATGATGGCGATGACGCTGAGGTCGAAGCCGAACAGCATGAGCGAGCCCACCGCCCCCACGGCCGCCGAGGGCAGGCCGGACAGGATGGTCAACGGATGGATGAAGCTTTCATACAGCACGCCCAGCACGACGTAGATGACCAGCACCGCCGTCAGCAGCAGCAGGCCCTGGTTGGCCAGCGCCTGCTGGAACACCTGGGCCGTGCCCTGGAAACTGCCCGTGATGCTGTCCGGCATGCCGATGTCGCGCTGTACGCCCTCGATGGCCGTCACGGCGGCCCCCAGGGAGACGCCCGGCGTCAGGTTGAACGACAGGGTGACGGCCGGCAGCTGCCCCTGGTGGTTCACGCTGATGGGGCCGGAGGTGCGGTCGATGCGGGCCACGGCCCCTAGGGGGATCAGCTTGCCGCTGTCGGAACGGATGTAGATGCGATTCAGCACGTCCGCCGATTTCTGCGCCTCCGGCGACAGTTCCAGGATCACCTCGTAATCGTTGGTCGGCGTATAGATGGTGGAGATCTGGCGCGTGCCGAAGGCGCTGTAGAGGCTGGAACGCAGGTTTTCCGCCGTCAGGCCCAGCATGTAGGCCTTGTCCAGGTCGATATGGATGGAGGCGTTCTGGCCGGACAGTTGCAGGTCGCTGGTCACGTCCTGCAACTGCGGCATCCGCGCCATCTTCTGCATCAGCCGGTCCGACCATTGGTACAGCTGCGGCTGGTCCAGGCCCTGCAGCGTATACTGGTACAGGCTCTTGGACTGGCGGCCGGAGACGTTCAGGTTCTGCACCGGCTGGAAGAAGACGTTGATGCCGGGGATGTCGGCCACGTCCCGGCGTAAACTCTGCAGCACCGCCTCCATCTTGGGGCGGTGGGCGCGGTCCTTCAGCGACATGAAGACACGACCGGCGTTGGTGACGTTGCCGCCACCGCCGACGGAGGAGATGAAGGTCTCCACATAGGGGTTCTTGGCCACCGCCGCCGCCACCTGCTGCTGCAGGGCGATCATGGCGTCGAAGGAGATGTCCTGCCGAGCTTCGGTCTGGGCGAAAATCTGGCCGTTATCCTCGGTGGGGAAGAAGCCCTTCTGCACCTGCTGGAACAGCACCACGGTGCCGACCAGGGTGGCGAAGAACACAGCCACCACCACGCGGCGGTGGGCCAGGCACCAGGTCAGGGTGCGGTCGTACCCCCTGAGCCAGGCCTGGAACCCCGCCTCCGTCACCCGCTCGAACCGGTTGGGCTTGGCATGGTGGTCATGGTTGATGAAGCGGCTGCACAGCATGGGCGTCAGCGTCAGCGACGTGATGGCCGAGGCGGCGATGGCCAGGGTCACCGTCACCGCGAACTCATGGAACAGCCGGCCCACCACGCCGCCCATCATAAAGATGGGGATGAACACCGCCACCAGCGACAGGGTGATGGACACGATGGTGAAGCCGATCTCCCGGCTGCCCTTCACCGCCGCCTCGAACGGGCTCATGCCCTCTTCGATGTAGCGGACGATGTTCTCCAGCATGACGATGGCGTCGTCCACCACAAGGCCCACCGACAGGGTCAGCGCCAGGAGCGAGATGTTGTCGATGGAAAAGCCGAAGGCCTTCATGGCGCCGGCGGCGCCGATGAGGGAAATGGGCACAGCGATGCCGGGGATCAGCGTGGCGCTGACCTTGCGCAGGAACAGGAAGATGACCATGACCACCAGGCCGATGGTCAGGATCAGCGTGAACTGCACGTCCTCCACCGCCGCCCGGATGGACAGCGACCGGTCGATCAGCACGCTGATGTTGATGGACGGCGGCAGGCTGGCCTTGAAGGTGGGAATGACCCGCTTCACCGCGTCCACCACCTCCACCGTGTTGGCGTCGGGCTGGCGCTGGATGGCCAGGACGATGGTGCGGGTGCCGTTGAACCAGCTGGCGGTCCGGTCATTCTCCACCCCGTCGATGACGCTGGCAACGTCCCCCAGGCGCACCGGGGCGCCGTTGCGGGTGGCGATGACCAGGTGGGCGAAGCTCTGCGCGTCGAACAGCTGGGTGTTGGTCTCCAGGATCAGCTGCTGGGCCGAGCCGGAGACGACACCGACGGGAGAGCTGGAATTGGCGGCGACGATGGCGTTCTGCACCTCATCCACGCCGATGCCGCGGGCGGTCAGCGCCTCTGGGTTCAGGCGGATGCGCACCGCGAACTTCTGCGCCCCCCAAACCTGCACCTGCGCCACGCCGCTGAGGGTGGACAGGGCGGGGCTCAGCAGGGTTTCGGCGTATTCGTCCACCTGGCTCAGCGGCAGGGTGGCGCTGCTGAGGGCCAGCAGCAGCACCGGCTGGTCGGCCGGGTTCACCTTGCGGTAGCTGGGCGGGGTCGTCATCTCGATGGGCAGGCGCCGCTGTACCCGCGACAATGCCGCCTGCACGTCCAAGGCGGCACTGTCGATGTCGCGGTCCAGATTGAACTGGATGTTGACGTTGGTGCTGCCCTGCACGCTGCTGGAGGTGATGCTCTCGATACCGGCGATGGTGGAGAACTCACGCTCCAGCTGGATGGCGACGGAGGACGCCATGGTGTCCGGGCTGGCGCCCGGCAGGCTGGCCGACACGCTGATGACGGGGAAGTCCACGCGCGGCAGGGCCGCAACGGGCAGGTATTTGTAGGCCAGCACACCGCTGAGGATCAGGGCCGCGGTCAGCAGGACGGTCATCACCGGCCGGCGGATGCAAAGCTCGGAAATGTTCACGTGCGCGCCTTTCCGCTGGCCTGCACGGCGCCTGCGCTGGGATTGGCGCTGTCGGCCTCGACCCCGCCCCCTTGCCCGCCCCCTTGCGTGGCCGGGCGTTCCACGATCTTGGCACCGGGCACCAGGCGCAGCTGGCCTTCGACCACCACCCGCTCACCCGCCTCGACGCCGCTGGCGATGACGGCGCCTTGCTCGGCAAAGCGCCCCACCGTCACCGGGCGCATGTCCACCGTGTCGTCGGCCTTGACCACGAAAACGTAAGGGCCGGCCTGGCCGCGCTGCACCGCCACCGCCGGCACGGATAGCACGTCGGGCTCCATGCCCAGGTGCAAGGTGACGTCCACGAACTGGCCCGGCCACAGGGCACGGTCCTTGTTGTCGTACAGGCCCTTCAGCTGAATGGTGCCGGACTGCGCGTCCACGCTGTTGTCGATGAAGACCAGGCGGCCGGTGGCGGCGACCAAGCCGTCGGCGGTCTTGGCCGAGATCAGGGGCGGCCGGCCGGATCGCAGGGCCTGACGCACCGCCGTCACATGCTTCTCCGGCACGGTAAAGGCGACGTTGATGGGCGCCACCTGCACCAGGGTGGTGAGGGTGGAGCCGCTGTCGCTGCCCTTCACCAGGTTGCCGGGGCGCAGCTGGATGCTGCCCACCACCCCGTCGATGGGGGAGCGGATTTCGGTGAAGGCCACGGTCAGGCGCGCCTGATCCACCGCCGCCTGATCGGCCAGCACCGTGGCCTCCTGCGCCTTGGCGGTGGCCGACGCCTGCTCGTTCTGCTGCATGGAGACGGCACCCCGCGCGAACAGGTCGGCGTTGCGCTTGGCATCGGACCGAGCCTGGCCCAGGTTGGCTTGGTCACGGGCCAGGTTGGCCTCCGCCTGCATCAGGGCGGCCTTGGCCGGGCGCTGGTCCAGCAGGAACAGCAGGTCGCCGGATTTGACCTCCTGCCCCTCCTCCACCTTCGCTGCCATCAGCTGGCTGTCGATGCGGGCGCGCACCTGCACGGTGGAGATGGGCTGCACCGTGCCCACGGCGGCCACATCGATGGGCATGGCGCCGCGCCGCACGCGCGCCGTCACCACCGGCACCGGGTCACTGTTGTTATTGCCAGGACCACGCTTGCCCGGCGTGGCCGAGGCCTCCGCCCCAATCCCGGATGTCCCCGCCCCGGACTTGGCGTCCCACACGCGGTAACCGCCGTAGGCGGCGACCAGGATCAGGGCCAGCGCGGCGGCGGCCGTGCGACGATTCATCGGGACTTCTCCGGGAACGAACGGGTACGGGCGACATCGGGACCGGTGGCATCATGGGGCAAAACGGTGACAGTTGCCTTAACGCGGTTGAAAACGACGCCAGCCGCCGCCCGTCGGACGGCGGGCATCACGCCCAGCCCTGTCAGCCCACGCGCCGGCATCTGCGACCCAACCCCACGCCTTGTCCGCACGACCGCCGCCCCCACACCCAAGCAGGCAAAACGTCGCGGATCCCGGTTTTGCAGTCTTATAAGATATACAGCAGCCCCAGGCATTATCCTTAAAGTCTGAGGCCCGTCCCCAGGGCGTAATGGCCTGCACGGCCGGCGGGACCGGGAGCCCGGCGCCGGCCCCCTTTGGCGGGACATACCGCCCATCTCCGGCCGCGGCGCGTTCATGCCTTCGCAGCCTGCGGCGGATAGGGTACACCGGCGCCGTTTTCCCACATTTCCGCATTCAAAGACCTGAGGAGGCTTCTGAAACGATGCGCCGTCTGCTGCTGCTGTCCACCATCCTGGCGGGTTCGCCCATCCTCTCGGCTTCGGCCGCCCTGGCCGCAGACGTTTCGTCCTCCTATACCGCCGACCATACCACCGGCCGACATACCGACGACCCCCATACCACCGGCGGGCAGACACCCGCCTCCGTGGGTCCCGCCGCCGACAGCGACTCTCCGCTGGACCAGATCATCGTCACCGCCACCCGCCGGGCCGAGGCCCTGCGCGACGCGCCCGCCAGCGTGTCCACCGTGTCGCGCGACGAGTTCGAGCAAAAGGGTGTGCTGTTCATCGGCGACGAACTGACGGACCTGCCGGGCGTGCTGGTGTCCAAGAACGACATGGGCACCTACACCTCGATCACCCTGCGCGGCGTGCCCAGCAAGGTGCACAACGACACGCTGGTGGTGATGATGGACGGCATCCCCTACGTCACCGGGGATGACGAGGTTGACCTGGAACAGCTGCCCTACAGCGCGGTGGGCCGGGTGGACGTGGTGCGCGGCCCCATGTCGGCGCTATACGGCCGGGGCGCCATCAGCGGCACCATCAACTACCTGACCCGCGAGGTCACCGACGAGACCAAGGGCGAGGTCACCCTGCAGGCCGGCAGCGACGGCTGGCTGCACGGCGACGCCCTGCTGCAGACGCCCACCGTGAAGGGCGGCGCCCTGCTGCTGAACGTGGGGCATGAGCGGGGCGACGGCTGGCGCGACCGCACCGGCCGCAACGAGACCAACCTGTTCCTGAAGCACCAGCTGGACATGGGCGATGCCGGCCGCCTGACCGTCACCGCCACCTGGGTGGACACCCGCCAACAGCTGGCCGGCGAACTGCCGGTGGACAGCCGGGGTGAGCTGGTCAACCTGCCGGGCGGCCGCGAGGCGAACTGGAACGAGGACAACGCCGGTTTCTACAAGCGCATGGCCACGGCCACGGCGACGTACGAGCGTGACTTGGCCGAGGGCCTGGTGGCCACCACCAAGCTGCACGTCCGCCAGGCCTTGACCTCCGCCCTGCAGGGCTTCGCCAACGAGTACGATCCCAGCGCCGGCTCGGTCACCTTCACCGGCTTCCGCGTGGACGGCAACACCATCACCGGCTACGGCGAACAGCAGCTGTCCTGGACCCACGGGCCCTGGCAGGTGCTGGGCGGTGTCAGCGCGGAGCAGGTGCGCGCCCATCATACCGAGCATTGGACCGGCCAGTTGGACGACACCTACTACTACGGTGAACAGCGCAGCATCCTGACCGGCCAAAACATCGATACGGATGAGTGGGTGACGGACACCCAGCTGAACGCCTATGGCCGCGAGCGCGCCTACGCCGCCTATCTGCAGGTGGACCGGACCTTCGGGCCCGTCACCCTGGACCTGGGCGGGCGCTATGACTACTTCGAGCGGCATGTCGTCTATGGCGACACCACCAGCGGCGGGCCCAACGGCACCATCACGCCGGGCGGCACCGCCTATGACGACAACGCCCACTTCAGCCCCAAGGCCTCGGTCACCTGGAAGGTGACGCCCGAGGTCAGCGCCTATGTCGCCTATGGCCAGGGCTTCTCCGCCGCCTTCGGGCCGCTGTGGTCCTTCCGCACCCGTCAGACCGGCCTGAACCCGGAACTGGCGGACAATGTGGAGGCCGGCGTGAAGGGCGACGCCTTCGGCGGCCTGCTGTCGGGCAGCGTCACCGTCTATCGCCTGCAGCGCCACGACCTGCTGCAGGTGGTGGAGGTCAATGGGGTGCCGCAGACCTTCAACACGGGTGAGCAGCTGTCACAGGGTGTGGAACTGGCGGGCAGCGCCAAGTTGGACGCCCTGGTACCCCACCTGTCGGCCGACGTCACCTATGGCTATACCGAAGCCTACTGGCTGAACGACCGCTTCGTGGAAAGCGACACGCTGATCCAGCGCGACTTCACCGGCAAGCGGGTGCAGGGCGTGCCCCGGCACACGGGCAGCGTGGCCCTGAACCAGGGTATCCCAGCATTGGGCCTGTCGGGCAAGCTGTGGGTGGAGATGTTCGGCGACTATGCCTACGACAGCCAGAACAGCCGCGTCAGCGGTGGCTACGCCCTGTGGAACACCACCTGGACGTGGACGCCGCCCCATCAGGACACAGTGGATTTGAGCCTGACGGTGCGCAACCTGTTCGACCGCAAGGTGAACCTGATCGAGGCCGACGACAACGGCCCGCTGGGCGCCTTCCCCCAGCCTCCGCGCCAGGTCCTGGGCACGGTCAAGGTGCGGTTCTAGGCAGCCTTATGTTCTTATGTGAAAGGGGGTCATCCGGGAAACCGGGTGGCCCTTTTCTTATGGCGTTCAGAGATGCCGCGGAATGTTGGCCGTCTCATAAAATACGCCCACGATGGAGCGAGGCGCGGCCGTCGTGTAGACGATCCAATAATCCTTGACGTGCAGCCACAATCGGCCAGGTTTCGCCAGTAGCGGATATGGTCGCGGAGCCGGCAAGTCATCACCGGGATTCGCCTGGATGCGCGCGGCCGCTTCCTCCAACACGTTCGCCAAGTTTAAAATCGCCGCATCACGGCCCAAAACCTCGTAATGATCACGAAGATTGGTGATATGCCGCAACGCGCGCGGCGATAACCGGATCACAAGCGCCGCGCGGCCGGGCGAAGACTGGAGTGTTCTCGCTTCGCGCGGATCCGGGCAGCACTCTCGCGCAAATCCCGCAAGACATCCGAAAGCGCCACACCTTCACCGCGCGCGATCTCTTCCTCGCTAATGGCGAGCTCACGCTCCCATTCTTCGGGGTGCTGGCGGGTGGAGGTGTTCATGGGGGAAAGGATAAGCCCCCAGCGCAGGAAAATCCAGGCATCACCATGCCGCCCTTCTCTCCGGCGTAAAAAATCTTAAGTTGTTTCATGACGCTTCCTGACGCGACGGATGGCCATGACAAGCAGCATCGCCCTGTACTTCCCCATGCTGGTCCTGTTCCTGTTCACCCTGCTGGTGGGCCTGCGGCTGTTCATCATGCGGGTGCGGGCGGTGAGGCGGGGGAATGTCCGGTTGTCCTATTTCCGCAACTTCACGGCGGGCACCCAGACGGACGGTTGCGCCACCGCCCAGCGCGCCTTCAACAACCTGCTGGAGGTGCCGCCGCTGTTCTACGTCATCTGCGTGGTGCTGATGGTGCTGCGCCAGGGCGACCATCTCTATGAGGCGCTGGCCTGGGTTTTCGTGGCGCTGCGCGTCATCCAGAGCGCCATCCACCTGACCTACAACAACGTCCTGCACCGGGCGGCCGTGTTCATCATATCCATGGCCGTGCTGGCGGCGATGTGGGTGCGGCTGGGCCTGACGCTGCTGACCTTTCCCGCCTGACGCCTAGCGGTTGGGCCGGACGCGCCAGTAGAGGTAGGAGCGGAGGACCGAAATCAACGCCAAGGGCAGCAGCACCGCTATCGTCAGGCGGGCCCCCCGGATCAGGGCCGGCGGCAGCCACAAGGTCAGCGCCAGCAGCAGGAAGCCGCCGGCCACAAACAGTCGTCCACCGAAGCGGTGCGTCTGGTCCCACACCCATTCGTCGTTGCGCGTCCACGGCGTGCGGATGCCCAGCAGACCGTTCTGCCGCACCTTGCCCATCACATTGCCCATCAGGACCAGGAACACGCCCATGATCAGCGCGTGGGTGCGGCCCATGTCCACCGGGTGGCCCAAGGCGCCACCCACCAGGGCGAAGTGGGTCAGCGCCAGCATGCCGGTCAGCGACAGGCAGGCCGTACGCCAGGCGGTCCCTGACCGTGCCAGGGCCGCCGCGCTGGGCGTAAACCGGGCCAACAGGGTCATGAGCGCCACCCATCCCACGACGGTCAGAGGCAGGATCGCCAGCGCCCAAGGTGCCGGGGCGAACCCATTGACCTGACCGTTGGCGCCCCAATGGATGGGCAGGGTCGCCTCCATCCCGACCTGCGTCAGCGTATAGATGCTGACCAGCGCCATGACGGCCAGGATCTGGGCCGTCATCAGCCAATAGAACCGAGCGGACATATGCTTGCTCCTCGCGGGACCGCTATTTCCCCGGCTTGACCAGACCGGGGCTATGGGCCACCCGCTCCCCCTGGCCTATCCCCATGCTGTCCATGAGGCCCGACAGCGCCTCTTCCAGCACCGACAGGTTCAGGCGGTAGTAGATGGTGGTGCCCTGACGCTCCTGGTCCACCAGGTCGGCCTCGCGCAGCACGGCAAAATGGCCGGACAGGGTGGGCTTGGCCAGGTCGAAGTGGCGGGCGATGTCGCCGGCCGACAAGGGCCCCTCACGCAGCAGCTGAAGGATGCGGCGGCGGCTGGGATCGGCCAGGGCTTTGAAGACGCGATTCATGATGGCGGTATTTAGCTAATTACCAAAATATAGTCAAGCCGCCTCGATGCCATCCTTCGCGACCGTTGCATTTTGCAATTTTTACCGCCGAGGTAGCTCTTGTTGAATGCAACACTCCATCAACTGGCAAAATGCGTGACGCAAATGACACACTTTCCGGTGTGTAGGAAATTTTTGCCCAGCACCCCCTATTTCATTCCCTGAACGTTCCCAGAATCCTGGCAAACGCGGAATCGACACTATAGACTCCGCTGTGATTTTTCGGTGACCGCCGGCCCGGGAGCGGACCTTGGAAAACCTGTTGCAGACCCTGCGTAATCTGGGGCCGGTGCGGCTGGGCGCCATCGGTGGCGTCGCGCTGCTGATCCTGGCCCTGTTCGGCTTCCTGCTGTTCAACGGCTCCTCGCCCAACATGGCCCTGCTGTACAGCGACCTGTCGCCCAGCGACGGCGGCGCCATCGTGCAGCAGCTGGACCAGATGCAGCCCAAGGTGCCCTACCAGGTCAGCCCGGACAGCACGCGCATCGAGGTGCCGGCCGACCAGGTGGGCCGCATCCGCATGCTGATGGCCCAGCAGGGCCTGCCCACCGGCGGCAACGTGGGTTACGAGATCTTCAACCAGGCGGAAAGCCTGGGTACCACCAGCTTCATGCAATCCGTCCAGCAGCTGCGCGCGCTGGAGGGCGAGCTGTCGCGCACGGTGAACACCCTGGCCCCGGTGCAGCAGTCCCGCATCCACCTGGTGCTGCCCAAGCGCGAGCTGTTCAGCCGTGAGACGCAGAAGGCCACGGCCAGCGTCGTCCTGCGCCTGCGGCCCGGCCAGCAGCTGAAGAAGGAACAGGTGGCCAGCGTTCAGCACCTGATCGCCGCGTCGGTCCCGGGACTGCAGCCCGACATGGTGTCGGTGGTGGACGACAAGGGCAACCTGCTGGCCCGGGGCATGGGCTCCGACAGCAAGGAAGCCATGATGGCGACGGCGGAGGAGAAGCGCCTCGCCTATCAGCAGCGCCTGACCGACAAGGTCGAGGAGATCGTGGGCCGCACCGTGGGCATGGGCAAGGTGCGGGCGGAGGTGACGGTCGACATGGATTTCGACCATATCACGACGAACAGCGAGATCTTCGACCCCGACAGCCAGGTCGTGCGCTCCACCGAGACCAACAACGAGAACTCGGAAGACATCAACAAGGAAGGCCAGGACCCGGTGACGGTGGCGAACAATCTGCCCTCCGCCAACGCCGAGAACACCACCAACGGCTCCTCCAGCTCCAAGACCACCAAGACCAACGAACGCATCAATTACGAGATCAGCAAGACCGTGAAGGTCCACGAGCGCGAGGCCGGCCAGGTGCGCCGCCTGTCGGTCGCCGTGCTGGTCGACGGCAATTACGTGCCCGACGACAAGGGTGTGGCCCAGTACCAGCCGCGCTCGGATGACGAGCTGCAGAAGCTGGGGTCCCTGGTCAAGTCATCCATCGGCTTCGACGGTTCGCGCGGCGACACGGTGGATGTGGTCAGCATGAAGTTCGCCACCCCCGAGGGCGAGCTGGAGGCCAAGGAAGAGACGCTGTTCGGCCTGCCCAAGGGGGATGTGTTCCGCATCGCGGAGACCATCGTGCTGGCCATCGTCGCCATCCTGGTCATCCTGCTGGTCATCCGGCCGCTGGTGGCCCGCGCCTTGGACCGCACCCCGCAGCTGGACGAGGAGCCCGACCTGCTGTCCGACCAGAGCGGCGTGCCGCAGCTGGCCGGTCCCGGCGGCGGCGCCCTGGCCCGCGAGCTGGCGCTGGAGGCCGCCCAGGCCAACGAGGAACTGGAACAGATGATCGACATCAACCGCGTCGACGGCCGCGTGCGCGCGTCCTCGCTGCGCAAGGTGGGCGAGATCGTCGAGAAGCACCCGGAAGAGGCCGTGTCCATCATCCGGAACTGGCTGTACCAGGAAAATTGAGCGCGGACGTAGCCCATGACCAACATCCGCAGATTCCTGTTCGACAATTCCTTCGATCCCGAGGGCCGCCGCGTCGAGGTGCCGGAGGAACAGCTCCCGCCCGTGCCCGAGCTGCCGCCGGAACCGCCGCCGCCGCCCCCACCGCCGCCGGAGCCCACCTTCAGCCTAGCCGATCTGCAGCAGCAGGTGCGCATGGCGCGCGAGGCGGCCTACGCCCAGGGCCACGCGGAGGGCATGCAGGCCGGTGCCGACCAGTCGGCGCTGGCGCTGGCCAACGTGCTGGCCCAACTGCAGGGCAGCGTCGGGCAGCTGATCCAGGCGGAAACGCAGGGCCGGGCGCTGCGGGCCCAGAACACCGTCCGCATGGCGCTGGCCATCGTGCGCAAGCTGTTCCCCGCCATGGTCAAGCGCCACGGCCTGGTGGAGGTGGAGGCATCGGTCAACGCCTTCCTGGCGGAGCTGTCGGACGAACCGCGCCTGCTGGTGCGCGTGCATGAGAATTGGCTGGCCCCCATCAAGGAGAAGATCGAGGACATGGCGGCGCGCCAGGGCTTCGCCGGCTCCGTCGCCGTGGTGGCCGATCCCCGCGCCGGGGAACTGGACTGCAAGGCCGACTGGGGCGACGGCGGCGCCGAGCGTGACGTGGCCGCCCTGTGGGCGGAGATCGACCGCATCGCCGGCAACCTGGGGCGCCCCTTGGAAGATGGCCGCGAAGCGGCGGAATGAGCGTATAGGCCGTGATAGGCCAACATGGTATGGGCCAGTGTTGTTAGGATGCGTGACCGGGCCCGGCCCCGGCGGTGAGAAACGAGGGAAACGATGAGCCTGGACGATTTCGACGGCCAAGCAGGCATGGACGCCGACGGCGCCCCTATCGTGAAGGACCTGGAGGCCGTCTACGACATCCCGGTTCAGATTTCCGCCGTGCTGGGCAAGTGCACCATGCAGGTGAGCCAGCTGCTGAAGCTGGGTCGTGGCGCGGTAGTGGAACTGGACCGCAAGGTGGGCGAGGCCATCGACATCTACGTCAACAACCGCCTGGTGGCGCGCGGCGAGGTGGTGGTGGTGGAAGACCGCCTGGGCGTGACCATGACGGAAATCATCAAGTCCGAACGCACCTGATCCGTAATCGATACCTGATCCGTAATCGAGAAAAGAGAAACCGTTGAACAGCCGCCCCCCTTCCCCGACCTTGCGCGCCGCCGGCACCGCCGCCGGACGGGTGGCTGCGGCCACGCCGGCGCCGGAGGCGGCGAACGAGGCCAAGGGGCCGGCCCATCCGGCGGGCGCCCAGGCGCCGGCGTCCGCCCCCCTGCCGGAGCCGGTGCGGGTGCGCCATGGACTGGACCTGACCACGGTGCTGGGCCTGGCAGCGGGGTTCGCCCTGGTATTCTCGGCCCTGGCCTTCGGCGGGCACGCGCGCGCCTTCATCAACGTGCCCTCGCTCATGATCGTGGTGGGCGGCACCATCGCCGTCACCATCGTGTCCTTCGCGCGCGAGGACCTGGCGGCCTGCCGCCGCCAGCTGGCCCGCGCCCTGATGCGGCCGGTGGCCGACATCGCCGACGTCTCCGGCTATGTCCTGCAGATGGCGGAGGCGGCGCGCCGCAACGGCCCGCTGACCCTGCAGCCGCTGATGAAGGACAAGGGGGTGGAGCCCCTGCAGGCCCGGGCCATCGAGCTGGTGGTGGACGGCATCGCGGCGGAGGATGTGGAGCGCATCCTGCGCACGGAAATCGAGGCACAGCAGGCCCGGTCCCGCCATGGCGCCGCCGTGCTGCGCCGCGCCTCGGAAGTGGCGCCGGCCATGGGCCTGATCGGCACCCTGGTGGGCCTGGTGCAGATGCTGGGCAACCTGCAGGACCCGGCGGCCATCGGCCCGGCCATGGCCATATCCCTGCTGACAACCTTCTACGGCGCGCTGGTGGGCAACATGGCCCTGGCGCCCCTAGCCGGAAAGCTGGAACGCAACACCGACGCCCAGGCCATCGTGGACACGCTGTTCATGCTGGGCGCCATCTCCATCGCCCGGCAGGAGAATCCGCGCCGGCTGGAGATGATGATGAACACGGTTCTGCCGCCGGAGCTGCGGCTGAACCATTACGATTGATGGTTGGACGACGGACGCGTCCCTGGTGGGGCGTCCCGGTTTGAAAGGGTTTTGAGCGATGCGGTTGCTGATCGTAGGAACGCTGGAAGGCTACATCACGGCGGCGGGCAAGATCGCGCTCCAGAAGGGCGCGAAGGTCGCCCACACCGACAGCATCGGCGGTGCCCTCAACGCCCTGCGCGGCGGCCAGGGCGCCGATCTGGTGATGATCGACGTCAAGCTGGACGTCGCCATGCTGATCGAGGCGCTGAAGACAGAACGCATCACCGTGCCGGTGGTCGCCTGCGGTGTCGCGACCGACGCGCAGGCGGCGGTGAAAGCCATCCGCGCCGGCGCCAAGGAATACATCCCCCTGCCCCCGGACGCACAGCTGATCGCCGCGGTGCTGGAAGCGGTGGCGGAGGAGAGCCACGCCATCGTCAGCCGCGACCCCTCCATGGGTAGCGTGCTGCGCCTGGCCGACCAGATCGCCCCCAGCGACGCCAGCGTGCTGATCACCGGCGAGTCCGGCACCGGCAAGGAACTGATGGCCCGCTACATCCACCGCAAGAGCCGTCGGGCCAACGCGGTGTTCGTCTCCGTCAACTGCGCCGCCATCCCGGAGAACCTGCTGGAGTCCGAGCTGTTCGGCCATGAGAAGGGCGCCTTCACCGGCGCCGTGGCGCGCCGCGTGGGCAAGTTCGAGGAGGCCAACGGCGGCACCCTGCTGCTGGACGAAATCTCGGAGATGGACATCCGCCTTCAGGCCAAGCTGCTGCGCGCCATCCAGGAACGGGAGATCGACCGGGTGGGCGGGACCCAGCCGGTGAAGGTGGACATCCGCGTGCTGGCCACCAGCAACCGCTTCCTGGAGGAAGAGGTGCGGGCCGGCCGCTTCCGCGAGGACTTGTTCTTCCGCCTGAACGTGGTGAACCTGGCCCTGCCGCCCCTGCGCGAACGCCCGGCCGACATCGCCATCCTGTCGCAGCACTTCGCCACCAAATATTCCGAGGCCAACGGCCTGCCGGAACGCAGGGTGAGCCCGGAGGCGATGGCCATGCTGCAAGCCCACCGCTTCCGCGGCAACGTGCGTGAGCTGGAAAACACCATGCACCGCGCCGTGCTGCTGTCGCGCGGAACGGAGATCGGCACCGACGCCATCCTACTGACCGGTGCGGAACCGGCGGCGCCGGCCCAAGGCTACAGCGCGGTGGCCCCGGTGGCCGCCCGCGCCACCGCCGCCGCCCAGCCCCCCGCCGGTGCGGCTGGCGAGCCCGGCGCCTCCGGCACCGCCGGCCTGGTGGGCCGCAGTGTGGCGGATGTGGAGCGCGACCTGATCATCGACACGCTCAGCCATTGCCTGGGCAACCGGACGCATGCCGCCAACATCCTGGGCATCTCCATCCGCACCCTGCGCAACAAGCTGAAGCAGTACAGCGACGAGGGCGTCGCCGTGCCGCCGCCCGCGGGTGGCGAGCTGGACCGGGCGGCGATGTAAGGCGAGGGAACGGACACCTGACAGGCACCGGGAAGAGAGACCATGGCTGACCAGACCGCGGCCTCCGGCGGCAACATGCTGCAGTCCCTGTTCGGCAACGCGCGGACCGCCGGTCCGGCACTGCTGAAGCGGACGGAGATTCTGTTCGCGCTGGGCATCGTGACCATCCTGGTCATGCTGGTCATACCGCTGCCGACCTTCCTGCTAGACTTCGGCCTCGCCGTTTCCTTCACCTTCTCCGTCCTGATCCTGATGACGGTGCTCAGCATCCAGAAGCCGCTGGAGATGAGCTCCTTCCCCACCATCCTGCTGGTGTCCACCATGTTGCGCCTGGCGCTGAACATGGCGTCCACCCGCCTGATCCTGGGCCACGGGCATGAGGGCACCCAGGCCGCCGGCCACGTCATCCAGGCGTTCGGCGGCTTCATCATGGGCGGCAACTTCATCATCGGCGTGACGGTGTTCGCCATCCTGGTGATGGTGAACTTCACCGTCATCACCAAGGGTTCCGGCCGTATCGCCGAAGTGGCGGCGCGCTTCACCCTGGACGGCATGCCCGGCAAGCAGATGGCGATCGACGCCGACCTGTCGGCCGGCCTGATCGACGAGGGCGAGGCCAAGAAGCGCCGGCGTGAGCTGGAGGAGGAAAGCCAGTTCTTCGGCGCCATGGACGGTGCGTCCAAGTTCGTGCGCGGCGACGCCGTGGCCGGCATGGTCATCACCTTCATCAACGTCGTCGTCGGCATGATCATCGGCGTCGGCCAGAAGAACATGTCGTTCCTGAAGGCCGGCGCCACCTATACCCAGCTGACCATCGGCGACGGCCTGGTCAGCCAGATCCCGGCGCTGATCGTCTCGCTGGCCGCCGGCCTCATGGTGTCGAAGTCGGGCCAGACGGGGTCCGCCGACAAGGCGCTATTCGGGCAGCTGAGCTTCTACCCCTCGGCCATGGGCCTCAGCGCCTTCCTGCTGTGCGCCCTGGCCCTGCTGCCGGGCCTGCCCTTCCTGCCCTTCGTCTCGCTGGCCATCGCCCTGTTCGCCGGCGCCTACTATCTGCCGCGTCTGCGCAAGCAGCGGTCGGACCAGATGGTGGGGGCGGAAGCCGGCGGCGCGCCCGGTGCCCCCGCCGGCCCCGGCGGCGCCCCCCTGCCGGCGCCGGAGGAGCCCATCTCCTCCGCCCTGGCCATCGACCTCATCCGCCTGGAACTGGGCTATGGCCTGCTGTCGCTGATCAATACCGACGCCGGCCACCGCCTGACCGACCAGATCAAGGGCCTGCGCCGCCAGCTGGCCAGCGAGATCGGCATCATCATGCCGGCCGTGCGCATCCAGGACAATCTGCAGCTGCCGCCCAACAGCTACGTCATCCGCATCAAGGAGATCGAGGCCGGCCGCGGCGACGTGCGCCCCAACATGCTGCTGTGCATGGACCCGCGTGGCGAGCCCATCCAGCTGCCGGGCGAGGTGACGACGGAGCCGACCTTCGGCCTGCCCGCCATGTGGATCGAGCCGGCCTATCGCGAGGAGGCGCTGTTCAAGGGCTTCACCGTGGTGGACCCGCCCACCGTGCTGACCACCCACCTGACCGAGGTGGTGCGCGACAACATGGCGGACCTGCTGTCCTATGCCGAGACCCAGAAGCTGCTGGACGAGCTGAACAAGGAACAGCAGAAGCTGGTGGCCGACGTCATCCCCGGCCAGATCGGCGTGGGCGCGCTGCAACGCGTGCTGCAGAGCCTGCTGGCCGAGCGCATCTCCATCCGCGACCTGCCGGCCATCCTGGAAGGCGTGTCGGAGGCGACGGGCTATACCCGCAACATCACCCAGATCACGGAGCACGTGCGCGCCCGCCTGTCGCGCCAAATCTCCGACAGCCATACCAACGACCAGGGCTACATCCCCCTCATCACCCTGTCGCCGGAGTGGGAGCAGGCCTTCGCCGAATCCGTCGTGGGCGAAGGCGACGAGCGCAACCTGGCCATGGCGCCGTCCCGCCTGCAGCAGTTCATCACCGCCGTGCGCCAGACCTATGACCGCCACGCCATGATGGGTGAATCGCCGGTGCTGCTGACCAGCCCGGGCATCCGGCCCTTCGTCCGCTCCATCATCGAGCGGTTCCGGCCGGCCACCGCCGTCATGTCGCAGAACGAAATCCATCCCAAGGCCAAGATCAAGACCTTGGGACAAGTGTAGGAGCCGCAGGGGCGGCCGGGGGTACAGAAATAGCGGGGCGGCGGCAGGACGAAGCGGTCTTCCGCCCGGATGATGCGGGGGCGTCGCCGAACATGGCTAACGCAAAATTAAGCAAGCGCGGTGTAAATGACACGGCGGGCCGGAAGCTGCGCCCGCACGCCCTTATCGCTGATGCAACGGTCCGAATAAGATGCCATCCTTGGGTCCTTGACGTATTTGTCCTTTTGACGGCAGACAAGCCGGGTTAATGCCCGCATACGCGCAAATGACCTGGCGCAGCGCCCATCATGGAGTGCCGTGCCAGGATGGCCGAACCAGGAAGCGTTCGGCCGCTTCGGCGCAGGGTTGAGGTTGGGGTTTCAGATGCCGTGGGCGGCGGGTGCAGCCGCGGCAGTTCCGGTGGCAGGGTCCCTCGGGGGTGGGCCCCTGTGGGGAGGTGGAGTGGATATGGCCCCTAGGGCAGGACAATCATGCGGCTGAAGTCCTTTCATGCCCCAACCATGGGTGAGGCGATGCGCCTTGTCCGGGAGGTGCTGGGGGATGACGCCATCATCGTCGCCACGCGCGAGGAAGAGGGCGTCGGCGTCCGGGTGACGGCGGCGGTGGAGGAGTCCATCCCCGTTCCGGGCATGCCCGCCATCAACGACCGCTACCACAACCCGCTGGCCCCCGATCCCGCCGACCAGGTGACGGACATCCTGTTCCGCCACGGCCTGCCGGCCGACCTGAACCAGCGGCTGATGGACAGCATCGCCGATTTCGACGCCAAGGACGCCCAGACCCTGCTGGCCGCCGCCCTGGAGTCCGTCTTCACCTTCCAGCCCCTGCCCGAGGGTCGCTTTCCCAAGCCGCTGATGCTGGTGGGCCCGCCGGGTGCGGGCAAGACGCTGACGGTGGCCAAGCTGTGCGCCCGCGCCGCCTTGAAGGGCCGGCCGGTGGGCGTCATCTCCACCGACACGGTGCGCGCGGGCGGCATCGACCAGCTGGCCGCCTTCACCCGCGTTCTGAAGCTGCGGCTGATGACGGTGGAGGATCCGCTGGCCCTGGCCGATGCCCTGGACGTGCAGCGGGGGGCGGAGCAAGTGCTGGTCGACAGCGCCGGCCGCAACCCCTACAGCCAGGCCGACCTGAACGACCTGCGTGATTTCCTGGTGGCCGCCGACATCGAGCCGGTGCTGGTGCTGCCCGCCGGCATGGACCCGGTGGAGGCGTCGGAGATGGCCCGCGCCTTCCGCGCCCTGGGCGCCCGCCGCCTGCTGACCACCCGCCTGGACATGGCCCGGCGCCTGGGCAGCATGCTGACCGCCGCGCACGAGGCCGGCCTGGCCCTGTGCGACGCCAGCACCAGCCCGCGCGCGGCGGAAGGCCTGACACCCCTCTCACCCACATCGCTCGCCCGCCTGATGATGCCCGGCTCAGAAACCAGCGAACGCCGCGCCAAGCAAACGGGGACCCACGCATGAACGACCTTCTCTCCCCGACCGGCGCGCCGGCGGCCCTCGCCACCGCCGACAACGTCATGCCCCTGCGGCGCCAGAACATCCTGGCCGTGGCCAGCGGCAAGGGCGGCGTGGGCAAGACCTTCTTCTCCGTCACCCTGGCGCACGCCCTGGCGCGCAGCGGCAAGCGCATCCTGCTGTTCGACGGCGATTTGGGCCTGGCCAACGTGGACATCCAACTGGGCCTGATGCCCAAGCGCGACCTGGGCCAGGTCATCGACGGCATGGTGACCCTGCAGGGGGCGGCCCAGCGCTTCCCCGAAGGCGGCTTCGACATCATCGCCGGCCGCAGCGGTTCCGGCAGCCTGGCCAACCTGCCGCCGGCGCGGCTGACCCAGCTGCGCACGGAACTGGCGGACGTGGCCAAGAGCTATGACTGGGTGGTCATCGACCTGGGCGCGGGTGTGGACCGCATGGTGCGCACCTTCTCCGGCCCCGCCGGCACCACCCTGGTGGTGACGACGGACGAGCCCACCTCCATCACCGACGCCTACGCCTTCCTGAAGCTCAGCTACCAGGCCAACCCCATGGCCGACCTGCGCGTGGTCATCAACATGGCCGACAGCAAGGCGCTGGGCGAGAAGACGTATGAGAAGCTGCTGACCGTCTGTCAGCGCTACCTGAAGATGTCGCCCAAGCTGGGCGGCATCGTGCGGCGTGACGCCAAGGTGCGCGAGGCCATCCGCAACCAGTCGCCCCTGTTCATGCGCTTCCCCACCTCCGATGCCGCCCATGACATCGAGATGGTGGCCAACCGCCTGAACCAAGGGGGCTGATCCCGCGTGGCCCCCGGCTGGACGGCGCAGATCGGACTGGGGTCGCCCCCTGATGGGTGGAGCCTTCGGCCATGAGCGGCGTCCAGACACCGTCCATCATCACCCAGGCGGCGGGCGCCGGGGCCGGCGCCGCCCCCACCGTGCTGGGGCAGGTGACGGTGACCCAACTGCCGGACAAGCTGACCGGCCTCGCCCGGGCCCTGGCCGTCAGCGGCATGGTCACGGAACAGCAGGGCGAGCAAGCCACGGTGCGTACCGCCGCCGGCGACGTGCAGGTCCGCACCGAAACGCCCCTGCCCACCGACCGCCCGGTCACCCTGCAAATTCCGGCGCAGACCACGGGCGCCGCCCTGACCGCCACCGTGGTGGCGCAGGCGGCGACGCAAGGGGCGGCCCAGGGGGGGGCGGCCCAGGGGGCGGCCCAGACTGGCGGCAGCGGCCAAGCCGCAGCGACCGCCCAACCCCAGCCGCAGCCAGCCGTCCAGTTGCCCAACCCCGCCGCCGGCCTGCCGGCCTTGCAGGTGGGCACCACGCTAGCCGCCGTCCTGCTGAATCCCGCCCCCGCATCCAATAGCGCCAGCACGCCGGCGCCCAACACCCAGGCGCCGGTATCCGACATCAACCAAGGCCAGGGGCTGGGCCTGATCGTCGGCGCCCGGGGCGACACCGGCGACCAGCCCGACCTGACGGACGACTCCCCGCAGCAGTCACCGAGCCAGTCGGCACCGAACCAGCCGGCGCCCGGTCCCACGACCGCCGCGCCCACGCCGGCCAGCGGCAACGGCCCTGCGCCACAGGCGGGCGCCGCCCCGCCGGATACCAGCGCCGGCGACACGACGACCGGCGCCGACACGGCCAAGGGCCAGCCCCTGTCGACGACGCCATCCGGCACCACGGCCACCGCTGGCGGGCAGGCGAGCCCAGCCCCCACAGGCACGCCGGTTACGCCCTCAGCCACCGCGACCCTGGCCAATCTGCTGTTCGCACAGACATCGGCCAGCGGAGCCGGCGCCAACCCGCCGTCGCTGGCCGACCTGCTGCCCGGCATCGTGCCGCCACCAACGCCCCAGGTGGCGACACCCAGCGGCCAGCCATCGCCCGCCCTGCCTTCAGCGGGCCCGCCCCCCGGCCAGCCTGCCACGCCGGACAGCGCACGGGCGGGGGCGTCTGCCACCGTCGGCATATCCCCTGACACGCCGGCGCGCCAACCCGGTCCGCAAGCGCCCACTTCGCAGGCGCCCGCCTCCCCAGCACCGTCCCAACCACCGTCCCAGCCGGGGGTGGCCCCGCCGCTCAGCCGCGCCGCCACCCTGCTGGCCTCCTTGGGCGTGCCGGAGTTCCTGCCCGACCTCGGAACCTCCAAGGCGACCCCACCGCCGTCCGGCGCCGCCACGCCGGCAGCCCAACCCGGTCTCGCCCCCGGCCCCCAACCGGGCATCGTGCCGCCGGTGGCGGATGAAGCGCCGTTCGTCAGCGGCGACCTGTTCCTGAGCGCGGCACGGCCCAGCTTCGTGCGCACCGGCTTGCCCTCCGGCACGGCCGCCCCCTTCTCTCCTGTTCCCGCCGGCCCCGTTCCCGCCGACACGATGCCTGGGAAAGGGCCGACGCAGGACTTGCCGCCCTCACCGGCCACGACACCGGCACCCCTCCCGGGCGCGTCCGGACCCCAGCCCCTGACACAATCGACCGCCGCGCCCCCGGCGGCTCCCCCCGCGGCGTTCCATCCCAGCCTCATAGCGCAAGCCGCGACGCCCTCCGCCGGACAGTCGCAAGGACAGCCCGGCACGCCGGTCTTGACCGTGCCCGCCGGCCAAACCGGGCCATCGCCGGCCATGGGCGGCGGTATGGCGACCTCCCCCCTTGGCGTTCCATCCCAGCCGCTGGGCACGGCGCCTGCCACAACCTTGACGCCCGGCGCCTCAGCCTCTCAGGCGGCGTTGCCCGGCACGCCCCTTCCGGCGCCGGCCGGTGCCTACACCCCCACCCTGCGCACGCCCACCAGCCCGGGGCAGACGCTCAACTTCACCCTGTTGTCCGTGCAGCGGCCGGGCATGCCCTTGGAAGCCGCCCCCGCTGGCACGCCCGCTGATACGCCCGGTGCCGGCCCCGGCATCCTGCCGCCGGAGGATGGGGCGGAGGCGCCGCTGAACCCTGCCCTGGCACGGCCGGGCGTTCTGCCGCCCCTGCCCGGCACGGTGGTGGCCCTGACCCGCACCGGCCAGCCGGTGGTGGAGACCCCCCGGGGCACCTTCCTGCTACAGGCCCACACCGACCTGCCCATAGGAACCAGGGTGCAACTGGCCACCGCCGTGGCGGCACCGGAGTTTGACTCCGTGCCGCCGCCCATCGATCCGGCGCGGGGCCGCGACTGGCCAGCCCTGCGGGAGGCCTTGGCCGTCATCGCCGCCAGCGACCCGGCCCTGGCGCACCAGCTGATAAACAGCGTGCTGCCCCGCCCCACGCCGCAGCTGACCAAGACCCTGGTGGTCTTCCTGGCGGCCCTGCGCGGCGGCGACGCCAGCGGCTGGCTGGGGTCGGAGGCGATGTCGACGCTCAGCAAGGCGGGACGCGGCCGCCTGTCCGCCCGCCTCACCGATGATTTCAACAGCATCGCCACCCAGGCGGCGGAACCCAACAAGGAGGGCTGGCGCACCTTCGCCGTGCCCTTCGGCGATGAGGTGGGGCGCCTGCAGGTCCATGTCCACGCCATCAACGACGAAGAGGGCGAGGAAGAGGAAGGCGGCGCGCGCGGGGTTCGCAACCGCCCGCTGCGCCGCTTCCTGATCGATCTGCAACTGTCGCAACTGGGCCCCATGCAGCTGGACGGCCTGATCTGGACCGGCCGCTTCGACCTGGTGATCCGCACCCGCCAGCTGCTGCCCAGCAGCCTGACGCGGGAACTGCACGGCATCTACAGCAACAGCCTGGCGGCCGTGGGCTATAGCGGTGGGCTGGCCTTCCAGACCGGCGCCCACGGCTGGGTCGATCATGCCGCCAGCGCCGCCGGCGGCGGCGTGGGCCCCGCCACGCGGATATAGCACCCCTTGTTTCGAGGCCAGGCCGCCCCACCTTGGTTAACGCCCTCAGCCATGAACACTCGGACGTGAACAAGCGGGACGTGCCCCATGGACAACCAGCCCACCCTCACCCTGAACGACGGCCGCGTCATGCCCCAGCTGGGCCTGGGCGTCTGGCAGACGCCGGACAGCCAGGCCGCCCCCGTGGTGGGCACGGCCCTGGAAGCCGGGTATCGGCTGGTGGACACCGCCGCCATCTACGGCAATGAGGCCGGCGTGGGCCGGGGCCTGCGCAGCACCGGCATCACCGCCCGCAGCCTGTTCGTGACCACCAAGCTGTGGAACGACAGCCATGGCACGGAGGCGCCGGTGGTGGCACTGGACCACAGCCTGTCGCGCCTGGGCCTGCCCGCCGTGGACCTCTATCTCATCCATTGGCCGACACCGGCCCGCGCGCGCTATGTGGAGACATGGCGGGCGCTGATCGCCCTGCGGGAAACGGGCAAGGCCCGGTCCATCGGCGTTTCCAATTTCACCACCCTTCAACTGGCCCAGCTGATCGAAGAGACGGGCGTGGTGCCGGCCGTGAACCAGATCGAGCTGCATCCCCGGTTCCAGCAGCGCGAACTGCGCGCCTTCCACGAGGAACACGGCATCGTCACCCAGTCGTGGAGCCCGCTGGGCCAGGGCAAGCTGCTGGACCACCCGGTGCTGGTGGAAATCGCGCGCAAGCATGAACGGACGGCGGCGCAGATCGTCATCCGCTGGCACCTGGACCTGGGCCTCGGCGTCATCCCCAAGTCCGCCACCCCGCACCGCATCCGCGAGAACATCGCCGTCTTCGATTTCCGCCTGGATGAGGCGGACAAGGCCCGCATCGCCGGCCTGGACGACCCGCGCGGCCGCCTGGGTCCGCACCCCGATGATTTCAACTGAAGGCTATTTCGCGAAAGGCAGCTCAGGCCCCGACAGGTAGGTCGAGACGGTGTCGGAGACCTTGACCTGCCCCCGGCCGGAGCGGTCCAGGTCCCAGGCGTAGGTCTTGCCGTCTGCCGTCGTCAGCGTGCCCTTGGCGAAGCACTGGGTCCAATCCAGCTCCTCCCGCCAGGCATGCTCCGTCACCTCCTTGGCCTTGGCGAACCAGCGCGTGGCCGCCTTATCGCTCAAATGAAAACGGGCGCACCTCTCCCTGGTTTCGTCACCGTCCGACTTTTCCTGCCAGAGTCCGGCCTGCTCGACATGCACGCGCTTGATGACAAAGGACGTGGGCTTGGCCTGGGCGGAGGTCTGCGCAACCAGCAGCAGCGTCACCAGAAGGGCCGAAAACCTTACCATCGCGCGGACTCCGCCTCGTGCTCGTTCTTGCGGGACACGGCGGGATGGCGGAACACCTCCGTCATCGGCACGCCGAATTTCTCCGTCAGCTCCTTGACCAGCCAAGCCAGGGACGCGTTCTGCTCCGCCGTCACGGTCTCATAGCCCTGATTGGGCCCGGTCCCCGTGGGGGCGCCGACCAACTCGATCCCGATGGAATCGTCGTTCGACGGATAGCGATCCGGCACCGCCTTCTTCGCCTCATAGGCGTTGATCTCGGCGTAGGTCATATGCGCGAAGTTCTTCACCTCGACCGGTGTGCAGCGCTTTTCCAGCATACAGCGCGGCTTCAGCTTGCCCACATGCCATTGCCGCCAGAAGACGGACCCGGTCTGGTAGATATCGCCGTTCTTGTCGATCAGGAAATGCGCACCATTGGCGCCATCCTGCAAATAACTGTTGAGGGTGGACGACGCCGTGCTGGCGCCCGTCTGATGGACGATGATGCCGCTGACCGTTGTCATGCGGCCATGCGCTAGATTGGGCCGGCGCGCTACAGTGATCTTGGGATCCACCGCCCAACCGTCCTTGTCGAAGGCCAACACGTTCACCTCCACCGCCGGGAAGGTTCAACCTGGGATATCGGGACACGTCCTCCCGCTGCACCGATGTAAAGGACGAGGGAGCAGTTTCAACCGCCGGTGGGCCGGGAAATATCTGGGTATTCCTTCCGACCGGGCGTCCTACTCCTCCCCCATCCCGCCCTCTTCCTGCTGGCGCAGGTGGCGCTGGGCGGCGACCTCATCCAGCATCATGGCCTCCTTGCGGGCCAGTTCCGCCTTCTCCTTGCGGATGCGCTCTTCCTCCGCCAGTTCGAAGCGCTTCAGTTCCTGGAAGGCCTGGGCCAGATCTTCCTCCGCCCGCCGCAGGGCGATCATCAGCTGCTGGCGCGCCGTCTCCATGGCGTTGCGGCGCAGCTTGATCTGGGGAAGGTAGCTGGCGAAGGCCATCGCCATGTCGACGGAGGTGCCGGACAGCTGGCGCTCCATCTCCACCTGCGCCTCGAACTGCTGGCGTTGCAGGGTCAGCCGGTCCTCCTGGTCGCGCAACTGCGTCAGGTGGCGGCGCTTGTCGTCCACCTGGTTCTTGTGCAGCCGGATCAGGGCCTTCAGGCTTTTCATGGGTTAGGGTGATCCTGGTTCGGCTCAGACGGGCCAGCTGGCGCCGTTCAGGATGGCCTGCAGCTGGGCGTAGCCGGTGGCGAGGTCGCTGCGCTCGTGCCGGCCCTGGCGCAGGAAGCCTTCGATGTGGGGGTTCAGCTCGATGGCGCGGTCCACCTGCGGATCGCTGCCCCGGCGATAGGCACCCAGGCGGATCATCTCCTCCATATCGCTGTAGGAGGACATCAGCCGGCGGGCGGCGATCACCAGCGCGTTCTCCTCATCCGTGTTGCAGTCCGGCATGGTGCGCGAGACGCTGCGCAGGATGTTGATGGCGGGATAGCGCCCGCGCTCGCCGATGCGGCGCTCCATGACGATATGGCCGTCCAGGATGCCGCGCACGGCGTCGGCGATGGGCTCGTTATGGTCGTCGCCGTCCACCAGTACGGTGAACAGACCGGTGATGGTGCCGTCGCCCGCCCCCGGGCCCGCCCGTTCCAGCAGGCGCGGCAGCTCGGCGAACACGGTGGGCGGATAGCCCTTGGTGGTGGGCGGCTCGCCGGCGGACAGGCCGATCTCGCGCTGGGCCATGGCGAAGCGGGTGACGCTGTCCATCATGCACAGCACGTCCAGCCCCTGGTCGCGGAAATGCTCCGCCACGGCGAAGGTCATGTAGGCGGCCTGGCGGCGCATCAGCGGCGGCTCGTCGCTGGTGGCCACCACCACCACGCTGCGGGCCAGGCCTTCTTCCCCCAGGTCGTCCTCGATGAATTCCTGCACCTCGCGTCCGCGTTCGCCGATGAGACCGATGACGGTGACGGAAGCGGCGGTATAGCGCGCCAGCATGGACATCAGCACCGACTTGCCCACGCCGGAACCGGCGAAGATGCCCATGCGCTGCCCACGGCAGCAGGACAGGAAGGTGTTGATGGAGCGCACGCCCAGGTCGATCTTCTCCCCCACCCGCTTGCGGGTGCTGGCCTGCGGGGGTGCTGCCTTGATCGGGTTGCCCACGGGGCCCAGGGGCAAGGGCCCCTTGCCGTCCAGCGGCTCACCCAGGGCGTTGATCACCCGGCCCAGCCAGGCGGGCGTGGGGTTGATCTCGGGCTGGCCCTCGCTCACCTCGGCGCGGCAGCCCAGGCCGATGTCCTCCAGCGTGCCGTAGGGCAGCAGCAGGGCCTTGCCGTTGCGAAAACCGACCACCTCGCACGGCACGGGCCGTCCCCCGCGCGAGATGACGCGGCACCGTCCGCCGATGGACAGCCGGCGTTCCACGCCACCGACCTCCACCAGCATGCCCAGCACCGACGTGACCCGCCCGAAGATCTTGAAGGGGGCCAGCGCCTCTATCTCGGGGATCAGGAGGTTGGGATCGTACATCATGGCCCGTCTCTCACGCCCTAAATCCGGTGTTATCAAGCTGTTACGGCCCCGGATCGTCCCAATCTCGCGACGGGTTCCGGAGTGGTGCCCACAACGGGTGGGATAGCTAAAGGATAGCCTTACCCGCGTAGCATAATGCCGCGGCATCTGTTAACCTAGTCGCCAGTTAACCTCCCCGCTCCCTTGAGACTACACCCCTTTCAAGGAAGACGCCCATGAGAGTACTGGTCGTAGAAGACGATCCGTCGATGGCCAAGAGCATCCAATTGATGCTCAAATCCGAAGGGTTCATCGTTGACATAACCGATCTTGGCGAAGACGGCCTGGAGATCGGCAAGCTGTATGACTACGACATCATCATCCTGGACCTGATGCTGCCCGACATCGACGGGTATGAGGTGCTGCGGCGCCTGCGCTCGGCCCGGGTGACCACGCCCATCCTGATCCTCTCCGGCCTGACGGAGCTGGACGCCAAGCTGAAGGGCCTGGGCTTCGGTGCCGACGACTACCTGACCAAGCCCTTCGACAAGCGCGAGCTGCTGGCCCGCATGCAGGCCATCGTCCGCCGCAGCAAGGGCCATTCGGAAAGCGTCATCCGCACCGGCGCGCTGACCGTGAACCTGGACACGCGCTCGGTCGAGGTGGCGGGCCAGCCCCTGCACCTGACGGGCAAGGAATACGGCATCCTGGAACTCTTATCCCTGCGCAAGGGCACCACCCTGACCAAGGAGATGTTCCTGAACCATCTCTATGGCGGCATGGATGAGCCGGAGTTGAAGATCATCGACGTCTTCGTCTGCAAGCTGCGCAAGAAGCTGGCGCAGGCGACGGACGGCAGCAACTACATCGAAACCGTCTGGGGCCGCGGCTACGTCCTGCGCGATCCCAACGAGGCCCGGCAGCAGGCGGCGGCCAGTTAGCCCGCTGACGTTCCCAAACGTCAAAAGGCCGCGTGCCGCCTGACCAGGCCACGCGGCCTTTGTTTTTTGATCGGCGGCATCAGCTTTAACTCCGCCGTAGACCGCGACCGCGGTCGCCGGAACTTTCCGGGAAGCGCAGCGGACCGGAAAGTGAGAATAGCCAAGGGCGCGGATGCGCCCGCCCGGCGCCTGAGGGCGCACTAAACACTCGGCAGCTTGTGAAAACCGGTGGCGCCCGGATCGGTTCCTGGCGTTGCATCCACCTCGGTCACCCGGGCATGGGTGGGCCCCCGGCGGCAGCGGGTCACCATGTCCGCCACGGCGGCGGGCGGACCGGCGAACAGGGCCTCCACCGTGCCGTCGTTCCGGTTGCGCACCCACCCGTCCAAGCCCAGTTCCAGCGCCTGCTCAACCGTCCAGTTGCGGTAGAAGACGCCCTGGACCCGGCCGTGCAGGATGACGTGGGTGGCGATACGGTCGGCGGGTTCGGCCATGACAGGCTCCCTCAGCGAAGGATCAACGGGGTCAAGGATATAGCCTCCGCCACCCTTCGACGCCAACGATCAAGGCAGCGTCCGGCTCCCGTGCGGCAACGCCGTGATGGACAAGGCCCGGGGCCCTTCGGCATCATCGCCGCCAACGGCCCGGCGGGCCTGCGATCAGGGAACGGAGGAAGGCGATGCGGCGCGCGGTACTGGAATGGGGTCGCTTCATCCTGATCTGGGGCGTCTGCGTCCTGTCGTTCCGGGCCTTCGCCTTCGGCAGCTACTACGTGCCATCGGAAAGCATGCTGCCCACCCTGGCGGTGGGGGACCACTTCATCGCCGCCAAGTACGCCTACGGCTACAGCCGCCATTCCCCCGACATCACCCTGCCGGAGGGGTTCATCCCCACCGCCGACGGTCGCCTGCTGTCCCACCTGCCGCAGCGTGGCGACATCGTCGTGCTGAAGCCGGAGGGCGCGCCGGAGGCCCTGGTGAAGCGGGTCATCGGCCTGCCGGGCGACACGGTACAGATCGCCCATGGGCGGCTGGTGCTGAACGGCCAAGTGATCGGCCGGCATGAGACGGGCGCCTACGATTATCGCGACGATCACGGCCGTACCGTGCATGTGACGGAATATGTGGAGGACCTGCCGGCCACCGACGGCCGCCTGGCCCGCCATGCCGTCCTGCAGCGCAGCGATGAAGGTCCGGCCGACAACACCGGCGTCTACACCGTGCCCGCCGGCCATGTCTTCCTGATGGGTGACAATCGCGACAACAGCCAGGACAGCCGCTTTCCCTATCCCGACCTGGGGTTCGTGCCGCTGGACCGGGTGATCGCGCGCGCGCAGTTCACCGCCTACACCAACCATTTCTGCAAGGCCGAAAGTGACCTGACCTGCCCCGGCGGCGACTGGACCAGCCGCTTCGGCCGCAGCCTGAAGCCCTGACCCCTTATTGGAAGAACGCCTGCCCCATGGCCAAGCCGACCAAGCCGCCCGCCGTCCCCACCGTCCCCGCCGAGGAACTGTTCGCCCAGGGGGTGGAGCATCAGAACCAGGGCCGCTGGGCGGAGGCGGAGGCCGTGTACCGCGAGGTGGCCCGCATGCTGCCGCGCGCCTCCGCCGTGCACTGGAACCTGGGCACGGTGCGCAAGCATCTGGGCCAGTGGAAAGAGGCGCTGGACGCCTTCCGCAAGGCCGTCAGCCTGGACCCCACCTGGCGCGGCCGCGACTTCAACATCGGCCTCTGCCACCAGAAGCTGGGCCACGCCAACGAGGCGGCGGAGAGCTTCGCCCGCGCCGTGGCGGCGGAGCCGGACGACCCCATCAACCGCTTCAACCTGGCGGCGGCCCTGCGCGACCTGGGCCGCCTGGCGGAAGCGGTGGTGCACACCGAGACGGCGCTGGAGCTTAAGCCGGACTTCATCGAGGCGGAACTGCAGCTGGCCAAGCTGCGCACCGCCCTGACGCCCCGCTGGCACGTACCGATGATGAACGACATCGAGCGCAACGCGGCCTATGAGGCGGCCCTCACCGCCGCCGTGCGCCCGGGCGACATCGTGCTGGAGATCGGCACCGGCTCCGGCCTGCTGGCCATGATGGCGGCCCGGGCCGGCGCCGGCCATGTTTATACCTGCGAGGCCGATCCCGTCATTGCCGAGACGGCGCGCGCCATCATCGCCACCAACGGCTACGCCGACCGCGTCACCGTCATCGCCAAACCGTCCGGCACCGTGACCGTGGGCAAGGATCTGCCGCGCCCGGCCGACCTGCTGGTCTCTGAAATCCTGTCCAGCGACCTGCTGTCGGAACGGGTGCTGCCGGCGGTGCGCGACGCCAAGGACCGACTGCTGACACCCGAGGCGCGCATCATCCCCCAGGCCGGCGGCGTGCGGGCCCTGCTGGCCGAAAGCCGGGTGATGGAGCGGGCCTTCTTCGTGGAGGAGGCGTGCGGCTTCGACCTTGGCGAGTTCAACCGCCTGGCCCCCCGCGCCGTCCGGCTTGACCGTGTCGTGCCCTTCACGCCGCTGTCGGCCCCCTTCCAGGCCCTGACCGTGGACTTGGCCGATCCCCAGCCAGGGCAAAGCTGGCGCAGTCACTTGGCCGTACCGGTGACCGCCGATGGCCGGTGCGTCGGCCTGCTGCAGTGGATATGGCTGAAGCTGTGGGACGGGGTGGAATTCGAGAACAGCCCCCTTACCCCCACCGAAGCGTCGGGCTGGCAGCCCGGCCTTTACCTGCCGCGCCGGCCGCTGGACCTGATGACGGGGGAGACGGTGGAGGTGACCTCCTTCCACGACGGCCATAACGTCTGGCTCAGCCTCAAGCGCTGACCCCTTGCAACGCCGCCCCAAATGAGAGAATTACTCCGGTAGTAATTCTCAATTAAGGGGAGGTATGTGGTGGGGACATTCGAGACGGCGACGGCGCGGCGATCCATCCTCAAAGGGCTGGGCGCCTTGGCGGTGGGCGCCAGCCTGCCGATGCCGGCCAGGGCGCAGCAGTTTCTGGCCGACCCCGGCGTGGAACTGCACCCACAGACGCACAATCCCGGCAAGGGCGCCTGGGCCGACCTGGCGCGCGAACTGAAGGGTAACGTCGTCCTGCCGGATGACCCGTTCTTTGGCGATTATTCGCGGCCCAACAACCTGCGCTACGCCACGCGGCCGGCCGGCATCGCCCGTTGCATCAGGGCGGAGGATGTGAGCGCCTGCCTCAAGTGGGCCAAGAAGACCAACACGCCCTTCGCCGTACGCTCCGGCGGGCACAACTATGCCGGCTTCTCCACCACCCATGGCCTGCTGATCGACATGTCGCCCATGGCCGGCATCACCAAGCTGGATGAGCAGCGGGTGGAAATCCGGGGCGGCACCATTAACAGCCTGGTCTACAAGGCGCTGGAGCGCATGGGCCGTACCGTCACCCACGGCCGTTGCGACGGCGTGGGCGCCGCCGGTTTCCTGCTGGGGGGCGGCATCGGCTTCAACATGCGCCTCTACGGCATCGGATCGGACCTGATGCGCGGTACCGAGCTGGTGCTGGCGGATGGCGAGCGGGTCAGCGCCAGCGCCGACAGCCACAAGGAATTGCTGTGGGCCTGCCAAGGCGGCGGCGGCGGCAACTTCGGCATCAACACCAGCTTCACGGTGGAGACCTATCCCGTCAGCACCGTCACGGTGTTCGAGATCACCTGGACCCGGGACCTGGAGCGGGTGTTGCACGGCCTGCTGCACCAGTTGCAGACCGCCCCCAACGGCTTCGGCAGCAAGATTTCCGTGACCGTGCCGTCACGCGAGGATCGCCGCCTGGGCAAGGGCCTCAGCGTTTCCATCCTGGGCCAGGCCCATGCCGGCACCCCGCCCTTGGCCGACCTGTTTGGCCCCTGGCTGTGGGAGCAGGCGGAGAAGCGCAGCATCCACGCCGACATGCCCTATTGGCAGGCGCAGGACATCCTGTCGGAGGAGACCTTCCCCTATTACTACCGGGAACAGTCGACCTTCCTGAACACCGGCGACCTGACTGAAACCGTCGTGGCGAACTTGATCGCCAGCGGCAAGGCCATGCCGGGCACCAGCATGGCCTCGGCCTTCAAGTTCTTCCAGGTCGGTGGTGCCGTGAACAAGGTCGGCCGCAAGGACACTGCCTTCGTGCACCGGGGATACGACTGGCTGTTCTCCAGCGAGGTCAATTGGTGGGCGCTGAAGGACAGCCCCACCCTGGTCACGGAGAACCTGGCCTGGCAGGACAAGTTCTATGCCGGCGTGCGCGCGCTGACCACCGGCGGCGGCGCCTACCAGAACTTCCCCGACGCCTCGCTGAAGGATTGGAAGGCCGCCTATTACGCGGAAAATTACCCGGATCTGCAGAAGGTGAAGGAGGCGGTGGACCCAACCTCCCTCTTCCGCTTCGCCCAAGCCATCACGCCGCGGTGAGTATGGCTCGCCCTCAGGCGGCGGTCGCCCGCCGTTTGGGGGCTACCAGAACTCAGTCGTCGAGCATGCCGGCCAGCTTCAGGGCCACGCCCATGTCGCCCTGGACCTTCAGCTTGCCAAAGGTGAAGGCCAGGGTGGGGCTGAGCTTGCCTTCGCTCAGCTTCACGAAGTCGGCCAGCGAGATCTTCAGGGTGGTGTTCACGTCCACCGGATCGCGGGACACGGTGGGCACCTTGGTCGCATCCAGGAACAGGGCCCCGTCGGTGCCGAAGTCGAACTTCACCTTGGCGCCCAAGCCGGTGAACTGGGAAAGCGAGGCGCGCATCTTGGCTTCAAGCTGGTCGAACGTCATGGGGGGCGGTTCCTCAATATGCGGGGCAGAACGGCTGTTGCACTGCATATAAAGGGGCCCCGCGCGCCCAGTTCCAATGTTTTCTGGTGGCCGCCGGTTCAGGCCTTCAGGAACTCCAGGTAACGTAAATTGGCAGCGAGGTCGGCCTTCAGCGACGCGCGCCGGTCCCTGGCCTCATCATCCTCGCCCCACTGCTCAATTTGGAACGACTCGTCGAGTTCAGCCAACTCGAAGGCCTGGTCGGCGTCGATGCGGCCCTCGAACAGTGCCAGGCCCAACACCAGCGATCCGGTCAGCGCCACGGCATTCTGCACACCGGTCAGCTGCCAGTCGTCCAGTGCCTCCAGCGCACGCTTCAGCGCGTTCAAGGCCACCGGATCCTGGGCGCGGTGCATGATGCCGGTGGTGGTCTGCAGCAGGGCGTCGTAGCGCAACGCCGCCCAGTCCAGCAGCGGCTGCCAGGCGCGCGTTTGCCGTTCGGCCAGCTTCGCCGGCTCAGCGGCGCGGTAGCACAACAGGTCGGTGCCGCCATAGGCGGCCGCCCCGTCCAGGATGGTGGCGCGCTGCGGCCCCACCCGATCGACGCAGGTGGACGCCAACTGCATCATGGGCATGCTGTCCGGCACGACGGTGTCGCCCTGGGCGTCCCACTCCGCCGCCACCGCCCGGGCCAGTGCCTCGGTGGGCAACACCAGGTCGGCCTTGGCCGGCGACTTCAGGATGCGGGCGTCCAGCTGTACCTGCCAGCCACCATGCGTGCCGGGCACCACGGCCACCGTCTTGTAAATCCGCTTCATCAGATCGTTCCCAGTCTCACACCCGACATTTCAGGCCGCCACCAGGGCAGCCACCGCCGCCGGCACCTCGGCATAATCGTGGCAGACGCGGGCGGCACCGGCCGCCAGCAAGCTCTGCGGCGCGTGATAGCCCCAGGCCACGCCCAGGGCGGCGGCCCCGGCATTACGTGCCATCTGCATGTCGTAACTGGTGTCGCCGATGACCACGGTGGTGGTCGGGTCGGCCCCCGCCTCCGCCATCGCCTTCAGGGCCATGTCTGGCGAGGGCTTGCCCTGGGCGCGGTCGGCCGTCTGCAGGGTGATGAAGCGCCCGCCCAGGCCGTGATGGTTCAACGTGGCGACCAGGCCCCGGTGCGACTTGCCCGTGGCGATGCCCAGCAGGAAACCCGCCGTCTCCAGCGCGTCCAGCGCGGCCACCAGGCCTGGGTAAAGCGGTTCTTGCGCGATGCCGTTGGCCCGGTTCTCAAAGAACGCGTCCTTATAGGCCGCGACGATGCCGGCCACGGCGCCCGCCCCCACCCCTTCGGGCAGCAGGCCCAGCACGGCAACCTCCAGCGACAGGCCCACCTGGCGCCGCACGGCCTCGTCGGTCGGCGGCGTCAGGCCCTGGCTGGCGAAGCCCGCAGCCATGGCGGCGATGATGGCGTGCTGGCTGTCCACCAGTGTGCCGTCACAATCGAACAGGGCCAGGCGGTTGAAGGCGGACATGGGGTCAGGCGTAGCTGGCGAAAGGATCGCCGTCTTTCATATCGAAGCCGAAATATTCCCAGGTCTTGGCCATATGCGGCGGCAGGTTGGCGGTCACGTCGATGGGTTTGCCGCCGCGCGGGTTGGGGATGACGATGCGGCGGGCGTGCAGGTGCAACTGGCGCGGCAGCTCGGCACCACCGGGCAGGAAGGCCTCCTGCCCCGCGTATTTGCCATCGCCCAGGATGGGCGTGCCGATGGCCACCATGTGGGCACGCAGCTGATGGGTGCGGCCGGTCAACGGCCACAGGGCGACGAAGGCGGCCTGCCGGTGCGCATTCTCGATCACCTGGTACAGGGTGACGGCCCGCGCGCCCTCATCCTCGTCCACCGCCATGCGCTCGCCGCGCGTGCCGGCTTCCTTGGCCAGGGCGGCGTCGATCTTGCCCTGGTACTGCTTGGGCACGCCGACGGTGACGGCCCAGTAGTACTTGCGCGCTTCCTTGCCCCGGAAGTAGCCGGCCAGGCGGGTGGCGGCGAAACTGGTGCGGGCCAGCACCAGACAGCCGCTGGTATCCTTGTCCAGGCGGTGGACCAGCTTGGGCCGCTCCTTCCCGTCGAAGGTCAGGACGTCCAGCATGGCGTCCAGGTGCTTGTTCTGGCCGGTACCGCCCTGCACCGCCAGGCCGGCGGGTTTGTTCAGCACGATGACGTCGCCGTCGCGGTACAGCACCGCGTCGCGCAGGGCCTTCACTTCCTTGTCCGACAGGACCGGCCGTTCCTTGCGCGTCACGGTGCCCGGCGCCAGGGGCGCCAGGTCGGGCATGGGGGGGATGCGCACGGACTGCCCGGCCTCCAGGCGCGTGGCGCCCTTGACGCGGCCGCCGTCCACCCGCACCTGGCCGGTGCGCAGCAGCTTTTCCAGCTGGATATGGCTCAGCGCCGGGAAATGCCGCTTGAACCAGCGGTCCAGACGCATCTCCGCCTCGTCAGCGGTCACCGTCCGCGTCTCGACCTTACGGCCACCCTCATCACTCATGACATCACCGCACGTACCAGGGCCATGCCCACAAAAAGACCGCCGACGCCGACCACCAGCGTCGCCATGAAATACAGCATCGTCACCGGCCAATCCCCCCGCGACACCAGCGTGCCGATGTCCAGCGAGAAGGAGGAGAAGGTGGTGAACCCGCCCAGTATGCCCACCGTCAGGAAGGCGCGCAGCTCCGGCGAGGGATGCCACGCCCGGCCCGCGGCCTCCGCCAGCACGCCCATGAGCACGGAGCCCGCGACGTTCACGAACAGCGTGCCCCAGGGGAAATCCAGCCCCAGCCAGCGCCCCAGCCACACCTGCGACAGATAGCGCAGCACCGAGCCCAAGGCGCCGCCCACGGCGACGACGATAACCTGGTTCATCCCCGACCCCCGAAGGCGGCGGCCCCGCCAATGGCGATGTCGCCACCCGACATATCGCCGGTGACGCCAAAAATCCATCCTTCGCGCCGCGCCGTGCCGGTGTCCAGCCCCTTGGGCGCCCAGACATCGTCAAGGGACGCCCAGCGCATCATGCCGGCGGCGGCGATCATGGCATCCCCCGCGTGGTCGTCAAAGGCCGCCGGCACCCCCGCCCCCGCATGGCAGCCAACCTTTGCCAGAGCCGCCGCCATATCCGCCCAGTCGCGAATCTTGGCCAGGCCGTGCGTCCGGCGCCGGAACAGGGTGGGATAGATCTCCGTGACCGCCGACCGGGCCACGCCCCCCGGCCCCGTCAGCGCTTCCGCCGGCCACACCGCCAGAGCATCGCCCAGGCGCCCCTTGAGGTGGCGCAGCGAGCGCATGCCGGCCAGCGAGGCCTTGCCCACCTGCTTGGACGCCGCCGCCAGGTTGAAGACGGAAACGGGGGTGCCGGCGCCGGTACGGGCGGCCACCAGTTCCACCCGGCGGCGCTTGCCCCCGCCTTCCGCGTCCGTCCAGTGCGCGGGCCGCCGTCCCGCCAGCCAGAAGCTGGGGCCCAGGCGCGGGTCGGCTAGCGCCGGGGTGCCGCAAAAGTCATCGGCGCCAATACTGTCGCCGGCGGCCTCATCCACCAGGTCCCACAGGCCCATCATGTCGTCCACCCCGCCGGCGCGGCCGTCCAGGTAGCCCACGCCCGGCACATAGGGCAGGGAAAAGCCGCAGTCGATGCCCACCAGGGCGCGGGCGCCGGCGCGGTGATGATCCGCCAGGCGTTCACCCACCCAGTCCATGGCCTCGCGGCGGCTCCAGTGCCGGCCGGGCGGCGGCACCAGGTGAACCGCGGCCTCATCCGGCCGGACGCGGGCGATCGCGATACCCCGGGCGGGCAGGGCCCCTGTCCAATCGATCCCGATATACTCATCAAAGACCGGCACCAGCTTCTCCTTCACCCTTGGCCTTAACCCCTGGCGTGCGCACCCTTTGCCCATTGCGGTACCGCGGGGCGGCGGATGGCCGCTTTTCAACCACCCCACCCCTGCCCTATCTGCAACGGACGCGCGCATGGTCATTGGGCAGGGAACAGTTGGCAGGGCGGTCCCACGTGGTAAGCTATATGACCGTCGCTGCGGAGTTTTTCCCCGTGCTCGCCCGTACCTGGCTTTCTTCCGCCCGTCCCCTGCCCGCCCTGCTGGGCACGGCGGCGCTCGCCCTGACGGTTCTCGCCGCCCCCGCCGCCCAGGCCCAGCAGCCTGCCGCAGCGCCGGCGCCGCAGACCGACGCGCCCAAGCCCGTCCTGGACAAGAACGGCCTACCCACCTCGGTGGTCAAGGTGGCTGCCCCGCCCGCCCCGGCCAAGGATCCCGATGCGGTCGAACCACCGCGCACCGACGGCCCCATCGACGACATCATCATCACCGCCCCCCAGTTCGGCAACCGGGAGGAGGTCGAGGCCTTCCACAAAGCGGAGTTTGAGCGCCTGGACAAGATCTACGGCAAGCACGAGGAAAAGCGCAGCCGGGGCGACACCCTGACCAAGGCGCCCGAGTCCAACACCGGGACCACCCGCGACGGGCCGATCACCTTAGACCGGTAAAATTCCCTCAAACGCCGGGCGCCGACATCCGTCGGCTTGGCTGGTCCTCGATTTCCAGTCCGCTATCGCTCCCCGGAAATCTCCGGCGACCGCGGTCGCGGTCTACGGCGGCGCTGAGTGCGCCGCCGTTTTCATTTGATGTTAGCTTAACGCGATGTCGCTGATGTCGCGGCCCTGCACATGGGCCAGCGCCGCCATGGCCAGCGTGTGATCCTCACGTTGCGGCAGGCCGGAGACGGTCAGCGCGCCGATGCAGCCGGCGCCCGCCACCACCAGGGGCACGGCACCGCCGTGGCTGGCGTAGTCGCGATGCGGCAGGCCGCTCTTGATCTCCAAGGTCGTGCCCTGCTGCGCCAGGCTCAGGCCGATGGCGTAGGAGCTGCGGGCGAAGTGCAGCGCGGTGGCCCGCTTGCGGCGAACCCAGTCATCATGGTCCGGCGTGGCCGGTCCCACCGCCAGGCGCAGCAGCTGCTGGCGGTGCAGCGACACATCCACCACCAGCACCCCGCCACGCTCCAGCCCCGCCTGGCGCAACCACACGCCCAGGGCCCAGGCCTCCTCCTGCCCGAAGCGCCCGAACACCAGGCGCTGTTCCTGCAAGGCGATGCGGCGCAGATCTTCTTCCTGGGACATGGGGGGCCTTCCGTGAGGGATTAAATCCGGGATGTCGCGCAGGGTAGCGATACCTGGTCCCGAGCGCAGCCCTCAACGCTCGACCACGATGGTCACCCGCCGGTTCGCCGCCCGGTCGTGCACGTCCAGGGGCCTGGTGTCGGCGTAGCCCACCGCCCGCAGGCGTCCAGGCTCCACCCCGTTGGCGATCAGTTCCCGCACCACGGCGCTGGCGCGGGCGGAGGACAGTTCCCAGTTGGTGGGAAAGCGGGCCGTGGCGATCGCGACATCATCGGTATGGCCTTCGACCGCGATGACACCCGTCAGCACGCGCAGGCTGCGGGCCACATTCGCCAGCAGCTGCCGGCCGGGCGGGGCCAGGTCCGCCTTGCCGGAAGCGAACAGGATACGGTCCTTGATGGCGATCGTCAGCTTGCGATCCGACAGGATGACGTCAAGGTCGGCCGGTTTTCCCGCCGCCTCCAACTGAGTCAGCAGGGCCTGGGCCGCCGGTGTCAGGACAGGCCCTCCGCCGGACGTGCCATCAGTGGGCGCCGAGGCGGCCGGCTGTCGTTCGTCGGAAAATGCCTCACCCCGGGGGTTGGAAACTTCCTCCGGGGCTGAGTCGTCGTGCCGGGCCGCGACGGTGCCGGCATCCACCGGCTTGGCGACCAGCCGTCCCTTCATGCCCAGGATCGCCACCATACCTAGGAAGACGACCATCAGCAGTGTGACCATGTCCATGTAACTGATGACCCATTCCTCCGACTCCTCCGCCGGGGGCGGCAGCGTGGTGAACTTGGCTGGGTTCGGCCGTTTGGGCATCGGCGCGGATGCTGTACCGGTCTTCCCCAGCTCAGGACGTGCTCCTTCGGGGTGCCAGAGATCAGTCATGGTGGTCCAGTCACAGACGGCGCGTCACGGAAAGGCGCCCGCATGACGTCGATTGTCGGCACCCGGGCAAGAGTTGATATTGCGATCGGCAATTAACGCTCACCGCATCGCGCCTTCAAATGTAGCGCAGAGCGCAAAAATCCAATTGATTCAAATCATCACAACAGATCTGTAAGCGGATGTACAATAACCATAGCGCCGAAATGAGGCGCAGATGGCCATATTAGCCGCGGGGGATACAGATCATGGCCACAAATACGCCGGACGTACTGGCGCATGTCGCCAGTATTATACAGAATAAGCAGGAATGCCGGGCAGCATTGCTTGATCTGTCGGGGGTTGTGGATGCCTATGAACCAGTCATCCACAGAATTGTTGATGCGGAATTAAAGGCGGTCGCAGCAGCCAATGATCATGCCGTTGGGATTAATACTTATGGCATAGGCTCCTATGGCTGGCTTCTTATCGGCGATGCGGACAGCGGCGAGACATTGCTGGCCGCGACCGACCGTGTCTGCACCGTGTTCGCCGATGCGCACCAGGGGAAGGTCGACGTCCATTGGTTTGATCTGCCCGGTGAGGCCAAGCCTCTGGTCGCCTGCCTGCGCATCCTGTTGGGCGACAAATCCCTGGCCGCGCCGTCACCGGCCACGGATGAGGTGGTCGCCCTGCTGCGCATCGAACGCGGACTGCACGGGGCGGACCTGTCATCCCTGATCCGCCACCAACCCGTTTACAGGGTTGGTGACGACGGTATCTCGCTGGAGCCGATCATGCTGGAACAGACGGTGGACCTGACCGCGCTGGAACGGCTGTTCGACGTAACCATCATCGGCGCCCCTTGGATGCACGCCCGCGTGACCGAAATCCTGGACCGGCGCATGCTGCACCATCTGCTGCATGACGACACATCGCCGCGCTTGCCCATCGCCATCAAGCTTCACGCCGGCAGCGTGCGTCAGGGGAGCTTCGCGGCCCTGCTGGACGAACTGCCGGCCCATTGGCATGCCCGCCTGGCGATCGAGCTTCCGTACACCGAGTGGCTGGTGGCCCCCGACGCGGTGGAAGAGGCCTTGGCCGTTGGCCGGCGCCGTCAATGCCTGATGGTGTTGGATCACGTCCCGGTGGACCGGGCGGCCGAGGCCACGTTGCCCAAGGATGTGCTGTTGCGGCTGATGCCGGCAGTTTCCGCCACAAGTGGAGAGGCGCCGGCCGCCTTGCGGCCGCACACGGTGCCGAGCGGCGCCACCTTGCGCCAGCTGGTCCGCACCTTGGGCGCCGACCGCTGCATCCTGACCCATTGCGACAGCCTGGCTCTGGTCCATCACGCCCTGGACGCGGGCATCCGCATGCTGCAGGGCCAGGCGGTCGCCGACTTCGCGGAGATGCGACAGCAGGTGGTCCCACCGGCGGAGACGACGGTCGGCCAGGAGGCGGTGGAAGACGGACCGGAGGCGGAAGCCCCTCAGGAAGAAACCGGCCCGCCAGAGGGTCTATGGCCCCGCCTTATGCGCTGGTTCCGCCCGCGCCACCGGGCGACGGCCGAGGACACGCCCGCAGAAGCCCAGACCGGACCGAATGTAACCAAAGGGATGTGACCTCCGCCGCTAGCGTGCCCGCGCCCTAGGAGATATCACTAGGGTATGGCACCCGAGGCACCCAGGACCCGGAGTATGCGCACCGTCGGGGAGGTCCTGGCGGTGGCGCTGGAGCATCACCGGGCGGGCCGCCTGGCGGATGCCGGCGCGCTCTATTCCTCGCTGCTGGCGCAGGAGCCGGAGCAGCCGGACGCCCTGCACCTGCTGGGGGTCGCCACCGCCCAGGCGGGACGGGCGGCGGAGGCGGAGCCCCTGATCGTCCGGGCCATCGCGTCGCGCCCCGGCGTGGCGGACTTCCATGCCAACCACGCCCAAGTGCTGGACACGCTGGGCCGCACGGATGAGGCGCTGACCGCCTACACCCAGGCCCTGCGCCTGAACCCCGGCCATGCCGACGCCCTGCGCAACATGGCCCGCCTGCTGGCCCGGCTGGAGCGGCTGTCGGCCGCCGCCGACGCCCTGCGCGCCTGCGTGGAACGGACACCCGACGACCTGCCCACGGTGACGGAGCTGGCGCGCCTGTGCGAACGGCTGGGCCGAGGAGGCGAGGCGGAGACCTGGTACCGCCACGTCCTGGCGCGCGATCCCTTCAACACCTTGGCCCTGAACAATCTGGGGGAACTGAAACGCCGGGCCGGCGACGCGGCGGAGGCCGTCAGCCTGCTGTCCCGCGCCGTCAGCGCCGCCCCCGACGCCCCCCTGCCCCGCTGCGCCCTGGCCAACACCCTGACCAGCCTGTTCCGCTTTGAGGAGGCGGAGGCCCATCTGTCGGAGGCGGCGCGCCGCCGACCGGACGCCCTGCTGCCCCACCGCGACCTGGGCGTTCTGCTGCGCCTGCTGGGCCGGTCGGAGGAGGCGCTGGCCGCCTTCCAGGTGGCCGCCACCCTGGCGCCGCAGGATCCGGTGGCCAATTTCGGCGTGGCCCTATGCCTGTTGCGCCTGGGCCGCTACCGAGAAGGCTTCGCGCACTATCGCTGGCGCTGGCCCTCCGCCGCCAAGCCGCCCCGGCACCAGGGCCTGCCGGCCTGGTCAACCAGCGCATCCATGGGCAGCCCGGCCGGCCTGCGCCTGCTGGTGTGGCATGAGCAGGGGGTGGGCGACACCCTGATGTGCCTGCGCTTCCTGACCCAATTGACCGCCGCCGGCGCCCGCCTGACCATCGAGGTGCCGGCCGGCCTGGCCCCGCTGGTGGCGGCCCAGGGCTATGGCGCCGTGGTGGTGGACGCGCAGACACCGGCGCCGGGTGCGGCCTCCACCACCCCCCTGCCCTGGGATGCACAGGTGCCCATGATGGACCTGCCCGGCCGCTTCTGCCCCGACCCTGCCGCCGTGCCCTGGACCGGCCCCTACCTTAAAGCCGACCCCGGCCGCAAGCTGCGCTGGGCGCAGATGCTGGGCCCCAAGCGGGGCCTGCGCGTCGGCCTGTTCTGGCAGGGCAATCCAGACTTCCCCGACGACCACTGGCGCTCGCCCGGCCTCGCCCCCTTGCTGCCGCTGCTGGACGTGCCGGGTGTGGAGTTCGTCAGCCTGCAGATGGGCCCGGCCAAGGCCGCCCTGACCGATCCGGCCATCCCCCCTGGCCGCATCCGCGACGCCGCCGCCTCCATCCGCGACTGGGCCGACACCGCCGCCCTGGTGGCCGGGCTGGACCTGGTCATCGGCTCCGACAGCGCCTGCATCCACCTGGCCGGCGCGCTGGATGTGCCCGCTTTCCTGCTGCTGTCCCCCACCACCGACTGGCGCTGGCACGACAGGGGCGACACCAGCCCCTGGTACCCGTCCCTGCGCCTGTTCCGGCAGACGCGCCTGGGCGATTGGACGGCGCCGGTGGCGGCGGTGAAGGCGGCGCTGGAGGAAAGGGTAGCCGGGCGCTGACGTGCCGGCTCAGGGGCCACCCCGTGGCACCTTAAGCTGCTTCGGCGCCTCATCCTCAGCGGGAGACTCGTCATCGTCTTCATCCAGGATCTTGGTCACCAGCACGTGGACATCCCAGCGGTCGATGATCCGCCATTTGCCGAAAACCTTGATCAGGATCCGTTCGCCTCCGCCGTTATAGAAGGAATAGCGAATCTGCGCGAGGTGCCAGAGAGGTATCTCCACCCGCGTCACGTCGATGAGGGCCAGGTGGCCTCCACCGTCGTCCGAAGCATTCCGATATCCCACGGCACACGTTCGGTCCCACTTCGATGTCGGGGGGCAAGACAGCAGGTTTACTTCTGGCCGTCGGGCGTGGATCACACCCAACATATCATTCGGAAAAATGCGCCCAAACAGGGAAAGGTAAACGGGGTCGTCGCCACTTTCCTGCGCCAGAGAATCGACCATCGCTTCCTCAAGCGCCACAGTCTCCGGCATATCCCCGTTCGCTTCTTGATAATAGTCGAAGTCCGCCGCCTTCCACAGCAGCACCAGCAAGACGACAGCTGTTGCCACCGACAGGCACAGCCACAAAGCGATCCGCAACAGCAAGCGCAGCATGTCTATCCCCACAACCCTGGAGAGATCGTCACACAGGAAGCACACGCCGGAAAGAACCAACCATCACACCAGCAATGCCGCAATGCACACGCCAATGCTGCATCTGCGAACGATCTTGGTTACCGTTGCCCTGGCCACCCGTTCGCCTACTTGAGTTTCCATGTCCCACGCCCACACGGTGCCCACCGACCGCTCCTCCCCGCTGGGCCGGCTCGCGCGCTGGCTGCAGGCGCGGTCGTTCGCGCTGACACCGGAGCAGATCGGCATCACCGAGGGTCTGCGCGCCGCCACGGCGGTGGCGCTGATGGTCACGCTGGCGCTGTATCTCGACCAGCCCGTCCTGTCGTGGGCCGCCTTCGCCGCCTTCTGGGCCTGCCTGGCCGACCCCGGCGGGCCTTTCGGCGTGCGGCTCAGGGCCATGGGCGGATTCGCCCTGATCGGCACAGCCATGGCGGGGGCCGTCAGCGCGGTGGCAGCGCTGGGGCACGGCTGGGCGGCGGCGGCCCTGTTCGTCGCCCTGTTCATCTGCTGCCTCAGCCGCGTCTACGGCCCGGCCGCCACCCAGGTGGGCGTGCTGGCCTGCTGCGTCGCCGTGGTGGCGGTGGGCTATCCCATGGCGCCGCTGGACGCCCTGCGCCTGTCCGGCGTCTTCCTGCTGGGCAGCGGTTGGGCTGTAACTCTGTGCCTGGTGCTGTGGCGCATCCATCCCTATGCCCCCGCGCGCCGCGCCGTCGCCGCCATCTATTCCGAACTGGGCGACATGACGGCCGAACTGCTGGCCCTGCACGCCAGTGGCGCCACCCAGGACGCACGCTGGAAGGCGCATGCCGCCGAGCATCGCCGCGCCGTGCGCGACACCATCGAGCGGGCGCGCGCCGCCGTGGGCCGCTTCTCCGCCGGGCGCGGCAACGGGCGCGACATCCGCCGCGCCCTGCTGGCCGCCATCGAGGCGGGCGAACGCATCTTCGCCGGCCTGATCGCGCTGGGCTATGACCTTGAGCCTCACGCCACCGGCACACCCACCGACGCCGACACCCTGCCGCTGCGCCAGCTGCGCGCCGCCCTAACCCGCACCAGCCGCCAGGTGATGCGGTCGGAGCCCGACCGCGCCCTGGTGGCCTATGAGGCGGAGGTGCTGGACCGCGTCGCCCGGCCGGCGCACGACTTGGTGGGCCGCGTGGCCCAGGTCTGCGCCCAGGCCCTGGCCGACCTGACCCGCGCCTGGGCGCCGCCGGTGGATGACGGCGCACTGGCCACCGTGCCCGAACAGGACGAAACGCCGCGCCGCCGCCTGACGCCCGCCCGGGCCCTGCGCCTGGCCCTGGTCCCCTCCTCCCCCATCGCGCGCCATGCCCTGCGCGTGGCCCTGGTGGTGACCGCCACCTACGCCGTCACCGCCTATCTCGACGTCGCCTATGCCTACTGGGCCACCATGGCGGCGGTGGTGGTGATGCAGCCGCAGGCCGCCACCACCTGGCCCCGCACCCTGGAACGCGTGGTGGGCAGCGTCATCGGCGGCGCCGCGGCCGCCTTCCTGGCCGTGGCCCTACCCACGCCCCTCGCGCTGCTGGCGGCCATCTTCCCCCTGGCAGCCGCCACCATCGCGCTGCGCTCCGTCAGCTACAGCCTGTTCGTCACCTTCCTGACGCCGCTGTTCGTGCTGGTGGCCGACCTGCTGCACCCCGGCCTGAACGCCCATGGCGAAGGCATCGCCCTGGCCCGCGCCTTCAACAACACACTGGGCAGCGTCATAGGCCTGGCCGGCTGCCTGGTCCTGTGGCCGGAGCGGGAGCCCAAGGGCTTCCCCCACAAGCTGGCGGCGGCGGTGGAGGCCAACATGCGCTACGCCACCCTGGTGGTGCGGGCGGGCCAGACGCCCTATGCCGAGATCGACGCCGCCCGCCGGGCCGCCGGCCTGGCCAGCACGGCGGCCGAGGTGACGCGCCAGCGCATGGTGCTGGAGGGCCGCCGACGCAAGGCGCACCTGGACGAGGCTGGCGCCGTGCTGGAAACGCTGCGCCGCCTGGCGGGGGCCGCCACCGTCGCCTGGCTGGACGAGCGCACCATCCCCGGCCCGCCCGACACCCGGCGCATCGGCTATTGCGAGGCCGCCACGATGCGGCTGGGCGCCCTGGTGCGCGGCGTGCCGACGGATGACAGCGCCCTGGACCGCGAGGGCGAGCCGCCGGACGACATCGCCCGCGCCGTCACCCACGTGGTGCAGGCGGCCAAGGACTACGCCCGCGCCGTAGAGGTCACACGCTCTTGAGGAACGGGATCAGGTTCTTGAAGTAGAAGTCCTGGTCGTCCCACATGCACAGGTGACTGCCCTGCGGGCAGATCACGGACCGGGCGTTGGGCATCAGCGCCGCCATGCGCTTCATGTCCTCCGGATCCATCTCGTCATGCTTGGCGCCGATGGTCAGGGTCTTCACCTTGATTTGGGACAGCGCGTCCCAACGCTCCCAATCCTTCAGGTTGCCCGTCACCTCCAGCTCACTCTTCCCCTGCATCTGGTTGTAGATGGTGAGATTGGCGTGGCGAAAGGCGCGGGTGACAGGCTCCGGCCAGGGGTCGAGACGGCAGATCATCTGGGGATACATCTCCTCCATCATGATCTTCTCGTACGCCGGGTCGTCATAAGCCTGCTTCGCCTCCAGCTCCCGGATCAGCTTCTGGGACTCGGGCTTCATCAGGCCGCGCAGGGCGTTGACGCGCTTCAGATAGGCCTGGATGCCGGCCGCCATGTTGGAAATGACCAGGCCCTTCAGGTGCTTCTGGTATTTCAGCGCATAATCGATGGCCAGGATGCCGCCCCAGGAATGGCCATAGAGCACGAACTGATCCAGGCCCAGCCCCTGGCGCACCTCCTCCACCTCCTCAACAAAGCGCGGCAGGGTCCACAGGTTGGTGTCGTCCGGCTGGTCGGAATTGTTCGAGCCCAGCTGGTCGTAATAGTACATCTCGATCCCGGCCTCGGGCAGGAAGGACTCCATGGCCTCAAGATATTCATGGCTGAAGCCGGGGCCGCCGTGCAGCAGCAGCACCTTCACGGCGCCGCTGCCGATCTTCTTGGTCCAGACCTTGTACTTGCCCCCCGCCACCGGGATCATGCGGATGCCGGCCACACGGATGCCGGGCAGGTTCAGGGGAGCGGCGGGGGCGGCCTCGGCCAGGGCGGGCGTCACCTGGGTGGTCGCGGCGGCCAGAACGGCGGCGGCCGACAGGAACTGTCTGCGGTCCATGAAATCCTCAATAGGAAGGGCGCGCGGAATGCCGGCGCGCGTTCCGCGATAGAGGTGCCCGAAGGGCACCTGTCCCCGCAAATGATTTCAAGGGCATAGCCCATCAGGGCAGGCCTCAGCCCTCCCCGCCGCCCTCGGCCGCCCGCTGGCGCAGCTTGGCCCAATAGTCCTGGCGCTTCTTGATCTCGCGTTCGAAGCCGCGCTCCACCGGCTGGTAGAACTCCCGCCGCGCCATGCCGTCGGGGAAATAGTTCTGGCCGGAAAAGCCGTCGGCCGTGTCGTGGTCGTAGTTGTAGCCCTTGCCGTAGCCCAAATCCTTCATCAGGCGGGTAGGCGCGTTCAGGATGTGCATGGGCGGCATCAGGCTGCCCGTTTCCTTGGCGGCGCGCTGCGCCTGCTTGATGGCCATGTAGGCGGCATTGGATTTGGGCGCCGTGCCCAGGTAGATGACGCATTGGGCGATGGCCAGTTCCCCCTCCGGGCTGCCCAGGCGCTCATAGGCGTCCCAGGCGGCAAGGGCGATGGTCAGGGCCTGGGGATCGGCCATGCCGATATCCTCGCTGGCGAAGCGCACCAGGCGGCGGGCGATGTAGCGCGGATCCTCGCCCCCCGCCAGCATGCGGGAATACCAGTAGAGGGCGGCGTCGGTATCCGAGCCGCGCAACGATTTATGCAGGGCGCTGATGAGGTTGTAGTGCCCCTCCTGCGCCTTGTCGTAGAGGGGCATGCGCCGCTGCACCGCCACGGTCAGGGCGTTGGTGTCGAGCGGATCCTCGCCCGGCCGCACCACGGCGTAGATCTCCTCCACCAAATTCAGGAAATAGCGGCCGTCGCCATCGGCCATGGCCTTCAGGGCGGCGCGCGCATCCTCGGTCAAGGGTAAGGCGCGGCCCTCCTCGGCCTCCGCCCGGCCGATCAGCTTCTCCAGCGCCTCCTCTCCCAAGCGGTTCAGGACGAAGACTTGCGCGCGGGACAGCAAGGCGGCGTTCAGCTCAAACGACGGGTTCTCCGTCGTGGCGCCCACCAGCGTGACGGTGCCGTCCTCAACATAGGGCAGGAAGCCGTCCTGCTGGGAGCGGTTGAAGCGGTGGATCTCATCAATGAAGAGCAGGGTGCCCTGGCCCGCTTGACGGCGCTGCTTGGCCGCCTCGAACACCTTGCGCAAGTCGGCCACGCCGGAGAAGACGGCGGACAGGGGCTCGAACGCCAGAGTGGTGGCCTGCGCCAGCAGGCGGGCGATGGTGGTCTTGCCGCAGCCCGGCGGCCCCCACAGCACCATGGAACTGAGGCGGTGGGCCGCCACCATGCGGCCGATGGGCCCCTTGGGTCCCAACAGATGCTCCTGCCCCACCACCTGGTCCAGCGCGGTCGGCCGCAGCCGATCGGCCAGCGGGCGCGGCGCCTCCGCCTCGAACAGGGAACCCGATCCGCTCTTCACCATGACGTTCCATACACCCCGGATACAAACCCGGAACACCATGCCAGAGCGGGAGGCGGCTTGGCATCGTCCTTTTGACCGGGGTGGCGACATGACGTCGCCATTGAGTTGCAAAACTCAAAACCATCAAACAAAATAAGTGCGGATACTGCATAGCGGAGGGGGAATTGACGCGCCATAACGGGACCCACGCGCTGGCGATGCGCTTTATCCTCTCCGCAGGCCTGGCATTCATCTGCCACGGCGCGATCGCCGCTCCGTTGGACGCCGGCGTCCCGTCGCCCACACCGCCGCCGGTTCAACGGGTCACGCGCACCGACAGCCCGGCGGAATTGGCCCGCCACATCACGGCCCTGCACACCGCACCGTTCAAGGACACGGCCGGGCAGCCGTTCCGCTTCGACAGCCTGAAGGGCAAGATCGTGTGGGTGAACCAGTGGGCCCACTGGTGCGCCCCCTGCGTCGCGGAATTTCGCGTGATGCGCCAGGTGCAGAAGCAGGTGGGCGCGGACAAGCTGGAAATCGTCCTGGTCTCCCGGCCGCGCGACTGGGAAAAGGACCAGGCCTATGTGAAAGAGCATGACTTGCCCTGGCGGCAGGTGGTGCTGGACCTGCCCCCCGGCACGTCACGGGACCTATATGCCGACGTCTCGATGAATCCGCCGGAACAGACGGCCATCGGCACCGCCTTCCCCATGAGTACCTTCCTGGGGAGGGATGGCGAAGGCTTGCGCTTCGATCGCCACCCCGTTCCGGTGACGCAAGGGGGCGATCCGCAAAATCCCCATGACGTGGACATATTGGTCCGGACCTTGACCGAGTGGGCGGTCCGGGCGCGGGGCTGACGCGGCGGCAAACCGCGTCAGCCAGCGACGAAGCCCTTAGCCACCGACGCTCAGCGTCAGCACCTGATCACCCCGGCGGACAGCCAAGTCCCAGCGGCGCTGGGGCTGAGCCACCAGGCGTTTCAAGTCGGCCACGCGGCCGATGGGCTGGCCGTTCACCTTCACCACCACGTCGCCAGGCTGGAAGCCCAGGGCCTGGGCGGTGGTGCCGGGCTGCACCTTCAGCACGATGACGCCGTCGGAATTGCCGGCATAGCCGACCTCCTCCGCGAGCGCCGGGTTGATGTTGGCCACGGTGGTGCCGGCGAAGGGCTGGCGGCCGTCCAGCGTCGTCTCATCCCGCGGCGGGTCCTCCGGCGGGCCGATCAGCTTCACCGGCAGCTTGGTTTCCGCGCCCTTGCGGATCACGGTCAGGGTCGCGTTCCCACCCACGGGCAGCAGCGCGATGCGGTAGCGCAGGCTTTCCGGATCATCGACCAGGTGGCCGTTCACCGCCGTCACCACATCCCCCACCTTCACGCCCGCCTGCTCGAGCGGGCCTTTGGGGTTCAACTGGTTGATCAGCACGCCCTGGGGCCGGGGCAGGCCCAGGTTGGTGGCCAACTCCTGCGTCACCGGCTGGCCGCTGGCGCCCATCCACGGCCGCACCAGCTTGCCCCCACCCTCCACCGCAGTGACGACGGAGCGCACCATGTCGGCCGGGATGGCGAAGCCGATGCCAACCGAGCCGCCACTGCGCGAGTAGATGGCGGAATTGATACCGGCCAGCTTGCCGTCCATGGTGATCAGCGCGCCGCCGGAATTGCCCGGGTTGATGGCGGCATCCGTCTGGATGAAGAAGTTGAAGTCCGACACGCCCACGCCGGTACGGGCCAGCGCCGAGACGATGCCGCTGGTGACCGTCTGGCCCACGCCGAAGGGGTTGCCGATGGCCAGCACCAGGTCACCCACCTGGATGCTGTCGCTGTCGCCCAGCTCCAGGGTTGGCAGCTTCTCGCCCTTGGTGTCGATGCGCAGGACGGCCAAATCCACCTTTTCGTCCGCGCTCATGACCTTGGCGGGAAACTCCCGCCGGTCCGCCAGCACCACGGTGATCTGGTCGGCGTCCTTGATGACATGGTCGTTGGTGACGATCAGGCCGTCGGGCCGGATGATGACGCCGGAGCCCAGCGAGGATTCCACCCGCTCGCGCGGGACGCCGCGGAAGGCGTCGCCGAAGAATTGGCGGAAGAACGGATCCTCCATGAAGGGGGACACGCGCTGCTTGATGACCCGGCGGCTGTAGATGTTGACCACGGCCGGCGCCGCCCGCTTCACCAGCGGAGCGTAGCTAAGCGTGATCTGCTCCCGGCTCTGCGGTACCTGCTGGGCCAGGGCCGGCGGCGTCAAGGCCAGGCCGGCGGCGACAGCCACCAGGGCGCAACGGGAGACCATGCGGCGAAACGGCGTTTCAAGCGTCACGGGGAAGAACTCTCAGGTCTGATCGAAACGAGGGGACGGGGGTGAGATAGGGTTCAGCCCGGGTCGCCGCAACGGTTCAGGCAGGATTTCAGGTCGCGCTGGCACATGCCGTTGTTCAATTCGGGCGTATGGTCGCTCTGTCCGGCCTTGGTGTCGCCGCACACCTGGCTGTCGCGGTTGCAGCGCGCCACGCAGGCCGCGTGGGTGTCCAGCTTGCCCTCGCGCTGCGACGGCAGCGACATGCAGCCGGTCAGCCCCGCCAACAGCAGGCCGGCCACAGCCGCCTTGATCCCCAAAATACGCACCGATTCATCCTCCTGTCCGCGCGGGTGGCGCGCCTGTCGCGCCGGCGATGGACGGGCCGCAGGATGCGCGATTTGCTGCCCGCCCGTCGAGAGTGGAAAACACCATCATCCCCGCCCAGCCCTACCTTACACGACAGGCCCCCAACCAGCCCGCCGGTGGGTTAATGAAAAAGGGCGGACCCTTGCGGATCCGCCCCTTCCCTTACCATTCCGGAAGTGGAACAGCCTAGACTCAGGCCGCTTCTTCCTCGGTCTCCGTCACCTGGAGCGGACCGCTGTCCTGGCCCTTGGCGGAGACGTCGCGATCCACCAGCTCGATGACGGCCATGGCGGCCATGTCGCCGTAGCGGAAGCCAGCCTTCAGGACGCGGGTGTAGCCACCCTGACGGTCCTTGTAGCGCTCGGCGATCGTGGTGAACAGCTTGTCGACCATGACGTTGTCGCGCAGCTCCGCGAACGCCAGGCGACGGTTGGCAAGACCGCCCTTCTTGCCCAGCGTGATCAGCTTCTCGACGATCGGCCGCAGGTCCTTGGCCTTCGGCAGGGTCGTCTTGATCTGCTCGTGCTTAATCAGGGCATTGGCCATGTTGGAGAACATGGCCAGACGGTGGGTAGAGGTCTTGCTGAACTTACGCCCGGAAACGCCGTGACGCATGGTGCTTCTCCTTTCATGTCCGGGTGTCGGATGCCGACACCTATGACGATCCCCGGAACGCCCGACTGCGCCCGTAAGGGGCGACGGCCGGTACGGCGGGGGCGGGCCCTATGCCCTGTACTCCGCATCCGGCCGTAACCGGATGCGGAGAACCTCACATCAAGCTCAGTACGGCTCTTCCAGACGCTTGGCCAGGTCCTCGATGTTCTCGGGGGGCCAGTTCGGGATTTCCATGCCGAGGTGCAGGCCCATCTGGGACAGCACTTCCTTGATCTCGTTCAGCGACTTGCGGCCGAAGTTCGGGGTGCGGAGCATTTCCGCCTCCGTCTTCTGCACCAGGTCGCCGATGTAGACGATGTTGTCGTTCTTCAGGCAGTTGGCCGAACGGACCGACAGTTCCAGCTCGTCCACCTTGCGCAGCAGGTTCTTGTTGAACGGCACCTCGTCGGACTTCTCCGACGCGGTGACGGCCTGCGGCTCCTCGAAGTTGATGAACAGCTGCAGCTGGTCCTGCAGGATGCGGGCAGCGATGGCCACGGCATCCTCGGGCGTCACGGCGCCGTTGGTCTCGATCGACAGCGACAGCTTGTCATAGTCGGTGCGCTGGCCCAGGCGGGTATTCTCCACCTTGTACGCCACCTTGCGGATGGGGCTGTACAGGGCATCGATCGGGATCAGGCCGATGGGGGCGTCTTCCGGACGGTTCTGGCTGGCGGGGACGTAGCCCTTGCCCTTCTCGACCGTCAGTTCCATGTTCAGGCGGGCGCCGGCGTCCAGGGTGCAGATCACCAGGTCGGGGTCCATCACCTCGATGTCGCCCGTCACCTCGATCATGCCGGCGGTGACTTCCTTGGGGCCTTCGGCGCGCAGGCGCAGCCGCTTCGGGCCCTCGCCCTCCATCTTCAGACCCATGTTCTTGATGTTCAGAACGATGTCGGTCACGTCCTCACGGACGCCGGGGATGGAGGAGAATTCGTGCAGGACGCCATCGATGTGAATGGCGGTGACCGCCGCCCCCTGAAGGGACGACAGCAGGACGCGGCGCAGGGCGTTGCCCAGGGTCAGGCCAAAGCCACGCTCCAGCGGGCCGGCAACGATCGTGGCCTCACGGCGCGGATCGGCACCGACGTTCACGTCGAGCTTGCTGGGCTTTTCCAGGGTCTGCCAGTTCTTCTGAATCACGGGTAGTTGCCTCTAATGCCATCAGGAGGACACGACACCCGGTTTCACCGCTGTCGGGTGCGGATCAGGGCGCCGGTCCTGCGACCGGCGCCCTGCCCTGAACCTGACCACCTCCCCCATGCATGGGCGATCGCGATGGCATGCGAAAGCCGGTCCCGGGGCGGCGGGGAAACGCGGAAGCGTTTGGACCGGAAGCGGCCGCAGGGGCCGCCTCCGTAATCGGTAGAACGATCAGACGCGGCGCTTCTTCGGCGGACGAACGCCGTTGTGCGGAATCGGCGTCACGTCGCGGATAGACGTGATCTGGAAGCCGACCGACTGCAGCGCGCGCAGGGCGGACTCACGGCCCGAACCCGGACCCTTCACTTCCACTTCCAGGGTGCGCATGCCGTGTTCCTGGGCCTTGCGGCCCGCGTCCTCGGCGGCCATCTGGGCGGCGTAGGGGGTGGACTTGCGCGAACCCTTGAAGCCCATCATGCCCGACGAAGACCAGGCAATGGTGTTGCCCTGGGCGTCGGTGATGGTGATCATGGTGTTGTTGAACGAGGCGTTCACGTGCGCCACGCCCGAGGTGATGTTCTTGCGCTCGCGGCGACGAAGCCGGGCGGCAGAAGCGTTGGGCTTTGCCATTTCTTATCAGTCCTTCAGCTTACTTCTTCTTACCGGCGATCGGCTTGGCCGGGCCCTTGCGGGTGCGCGCGTTGGTGTGCGTGCGCTGACCGCGGACCGGCAGGCCCTTACGGTGACGCAGGCCGCGGTAGCAGGCCATGTCCATGAGCCGCTTGATGTTCATGGCGACAGAGCGACGCAGGTCGCCCTCGACCGAGTAGTCGCTGTCGATGACTTCGCGGATACGCAGGACTTCGTCGTCGGTCAGCTGATGCACACGGCGCTCCAGCGGAATGCCGACCTTGCCGCAGATCTCCTTCGCCATGAAGGGACCGATGCCGTGAATGTACTGAAGGGCGATTTCCACCCGCTTCGCGGTGGGAATATTAACGCCAGCGATACGCGCCACGCGCTTTCTCCATCGTTCATGCCCGCCCCGGCGTCACGCCCGGGCGATGCGATCTTCGTCCACACCCCGCCTGATCATCGGCTCCCGTGGCGGGGACATCCAATGACCTTCGGGGCATCTCATCCGAAGAAAACCTGGAAACTCCAGGATCTCCAAATGCACATACGAACCAGCTCAGTCCCGCCACCCCAAAGGGGCACCAGGGCCGAGAGCCGGTTTCATCCGGACCCGCAGGGCCAAGGCCCGGAGCGGATCGGATGCGGGAGTATACGCAGGCGCGACCGGATGTCAACCGCGCCCACGCGGGCGGCGCCCACACCGGGCATGCAGCCAGGTGATGGGCCACCAAAGGGAAAAGGCCGCCTCCCCCACCGGAGAAACGGCCCTTCCCTATTCGGATAAACGCGACGCCCGAGGCTCAGGCGGCGATGATGGCTTCCAACTGACGGGTGACCTCATCGATCTCCGCCATGCCGTCCACCTGCTTCAGCACGCCCTTGCCCTGGTAGTAGGGCAGGATGGGCGCCGTCAGCGCGTGGTATTCAGCCAGACGCTTGGTGAAGGTCTCGGCATTGTCGTCGGCCCGGCGCTTGAACTCGGTCGAGCCGCAGATGTCGCAGACGCCCGCCACCTTGGGCTGGTGGAACTTGTCGTGATAGCCGGCGCCGCATTTGGCGCAGGTATACCGGCCGGTCACACGCTCCACCAGGGCCGCGTCGTCCACCACCATCTCGATGATGTGGTCCAGCTTGAGGTGCTTGTCCGCCAGCATGCGGTCCAGGGCCTCGGCCTGCGGAACCGTGCGGGGGAAACCGTCGAGGATGAAGCCCTTGGCGCAATCCGGCTGGGTGATGCGGTCGGCGATCATTTCGACCATGATCGCGTCCGGCATCAGCTTGCCGGCGGCCATGATCTCCTTGGCCTGCTGACCCAGCGGGCTGCCGCTGTCCTTCAGCGCCCGCAACATGTCGCCCGTCGACAACTGCACCAACCCGAACTTCCGTTCAAGCCGCTGCGCCTGCGTTCCCTTGCCGGCGCCCGGCGGCCCCAGAAGAATCAGGTTCATCCACGCCTCCCCCTCAGCTTTGCCTTCTTGATGAGGCCTTCATATTGATGCGCCAGCAGATGCGAATGGATCTGGGCGACCGTGTCCATAGTCACCGTTACCACAATTAGCAGGCTGGTGCCGCCAAAATAAAAAGGAATAGCGTTCTTGGCCATCAACAGTTCGGGCAATAGACAAACCACCACCAGGTAGCCGGCGCCCAACACCGTCAAACGGGTGAGAACAAAGTCCAGATAGTCAGCGGTGTTCTTACCCGGACGGATACCGGGGATGAAACCGCCATACTTCTTCAGATTCTCCGCCGTCTCGGTCGGGTTGAACACGACCGCGGTATAGAAAAAGCTGAAGAACACGATCAGCGCCATGTACAGCACGATGTAAAGCGGCTGGCCATGGGTGACATAGCGGGCGATGGTCTGCAGGATCTCCGGACCGGTGCCGCCGGAGAAACCGGTGACGGTGGCCGGCAGCAGCAGAAGCGAGCTGGCGAAGATCGGCGGGATGACGCCCGAGGTGTTCAGCTTCAAGGGCAGGTGCGAGGCTTCGCCACCGTAAACCTTATTGCCCACCTGGCGCTTCGGGTACTGCACGATCAGCCGGCGCTGGGCGCGTTCCATGAAGACGATGAAGAAGATCACGCCCACGGCGATGGCCAGCAGCAGCGCCAGGATGCCGAAGCCGATGGCCCCGGTGCGGCCCAGTTCCAGCAGCTGCATCAGCGCCTTGGGCAGGGCGGCCACGATGCCGGTGAAGATGATCAGCGAGGTGCCGTTGCCCACGCCCCGGGCGGTGATCTGCTCACCCAGCCACATCAGGAACATGGTGCCGCCCACCATGGTGACCACGGTGCTGATGATGAAGAAGGGACCGGGGTCGATCACGGTGCCGCCCTTGGCGCCCTGCAGCGCCACGGCCAGACCGTAGGACTGGAAGATCGCCAGGATCACCGTGCCGTAGCGGGTGTACTGGTTGATCTTCTTGCGGCCCGCCTCGCCTTCCTTCTTCATGGTCTCGAGGCTGGGGACCACCGCCGTCAGCAGCTGCACGATGATGCTGGCGGAGATGTAGGGCATGATGTTGAGCGCGAAGATGCTCATGCGCTCGATGGCGCCACCCGCGAACATGTTGAACATGCCCAGGATGCCGCCCTTGGCCTGGTTGAAAACGTCGGCGAAGGCCTGAACGTTGATGCCCGGCAGGGGAATGTAGGTGCCCAGGCGGAAAACGATGAGCGCTCCCAGGGTGAACCAGAGCCGCTTCTTCAGTTCCGTGGCCTTGGCGAAGGAGCCGAAATTAAGATTGGCGGCGAGCTGCTCGGCGGCTGAAGCCATGGAATCCGTTCCTATCGAGGCGCCTCTCAGGGGCGCGGCACAGACGGTATCAAAAAGACAAAAGAAAAGGGACCGTCGCCGGTCCCCCTAACGGGTCCCACCCCAGATGGGGAGACCTGCGGCAGAAAGAAAGACGGCCGGCGCTCGCTTTTAACACGAACGCCGGCCGCACTTCCTTAATTACTCGGCAGCCGCTTCGACCGCGGGCACCTTGACCGAGCCGCCAGCGGCTTCCACGGCGGCCACGGCCGCGGCGGAGGCGCCGGCGACATCGAACGCCACCTTGGCGGTGATGCTGCCCTTGGCCAGCAGGCGCACGCCGTCACGGGACGGGCGCACCAGACCGGCGGCGACCAGCACCTCGGCGGTGATCACGTCGGCGGCATTCAGGCGGCCTTCATCGATGGCCTTCTGGACGGTGCCGACGTTCACCACCGAATAGTCGGTGCCGAACAGGTTGTTGAAACCGCGCTTCGGCAGGCGGCGATGCAGGGGCATCTGACCGCCTTCGAAGCCGTTGATCGACACGCCGGAACGCGAGGTCTGACCCTTCACGCCACGGCCGCCGGTCTTGCCCTTGCCGGAGCCGATGCCCCGCCCAACCCGAGTGGGCGCCTTGCGGGCGCCCGGGTTGTCGCGAATATCCGTAAGCTTCATGACTTTATCCCTTCAAGCCGTATCGGGAAGGCCTCAGGAGGCCTTCTCGACGCGCACGAGGTGCTGCACCTTGGCGATCATACCGCGGACAGAAGGGGTATCCTCCAGTTCGCTGGTACGGTGCAGCTTGTTGAGACCAAGACCCACCAGCGTCGCCCGCTGGTCCTTCTGGCGGCCGATCGGGCTGCCGATCTGGGTCACGATGACGGTGTTCTTCTCGCTCATCACGCGCTCTCCTTCGCCTCGGCACCAGCCTCGCGGCGGCCCAGGATATCGCTGACGCGACGGCCACGGCGGGCGGCGACGGCGCGGGGGCTGACGCACTGGGACAGGGCGTCGAAGGTCGCCTTGATCATGTTGTGCGGGTTCGACGTGCCGACCGACTTGGTCACGACGTCCTGGACGCCGAGAGCCTCGAAGATCGCGCGCATCGGACCACCGGCGATGATGCCGGTACCGGCGTCGGCGGTGCGCAGCACCACCTTGCCGGCGCCGAAGTGGCCGTGCACGTCATGATGCAGCGTCCGGCCCTCGCGGAGCGGCACGCGGATCATGGAGCGCTTGGCCTGATCGGTGGCCTTGCGGATGGCTTCCGGCACTTCGCGGGCCTTGCCCGAACCAACGCCGACGCGACCCTTGGCGTCACCCACCACGACCAGGGCAGCGAAGCCGAAGCGACGGCCACCCTTCACCACCTTGGCGACGCGGTTAATACCAACGAGCTTTTCTACCAGCTCGCTTTCCTCACGGTCCCGGGGCGTACGATCCCGGTCCCCGCCACGCTCGCGACCGCCGCTGTTGCCGCCGTCCCTCTCGTTACGTGCCATAATCGCTACCCCTTAGAACTGCAGGCCGGCTTCGCGCGCGGCGTCGGCCAGGGCCTTGACCCGGCCATGGAACAGGTACGAACCGCGATCGAACACCACTTCCGTGATGCCGGCTTCCTTGGCCCGCTCGGCGATCAGCTTGCCGACGGCCTTGGCCGCTTCGATGTCGGCGCCAGTCTTCAGCTCCGCACGCAGGGTCTTGTCGATGGACGAGGCCGCGGCCTTGGTCTGGCCCGCCACGTCGTCGATGACCTGGGCGTAGATGTGCTGGCTGGACCGGAACACGGACAGGCGCGGACGCCCCTGCCCCAGCTTCCGGACCCGCGTGCGCACCCGCTGCTTGCGGCGCGCGCTCAGAACTTTTGCATTGCTCATGATCGTGCGCCTTACTTCTTCTTGCCTTCTTTGCGGATGATCACCTCATCCGCGTACCGGATGCCCTTGCCCTTGTAGGGCTCGGGCGGACGGTACGCGCGGATCTCAGCCGCAACCTGGCCAATCTTCTGCTTGTCGAAACCGGTGATCGAGATGGAAGTGGGCTTGTCGCACTTCATCGTGATGCCGGCCGGGATCGGGAAGCGCACGTCATGGCTGAAGCCCAGGTTCAGGAGCAGTTCCTGACCCTGGACGGCGGCCTTGTAACCCACGCCGGTGATCTCGAGGTTCTTGGTGAAGCCGGTGTCGACACCCTTGACCATGTTGGCCAACAGCGTGCGAGAGGTGGCCCAGTTCACGCGAGCCTTGCGGCTGTCGTTCGCGGGCTTCACCACCACAGAGCCGTTTTCCAGCGTGGCGGAGATGTCGTCAACCAGGGTCAGACTGAGCTGGCCCAGCTTGCCTTTCACGGTGACGTCCTGGCCGGTGACCTGAACGGTCACGCCGGCCGGAACGGGCACCGGATGCTTGCCGATACGAGACATGTGGCCAGCTCCTTAGAACACTTTGCAGAGGACCTCGCCGCCAACATTGGCGGCACGGGCCTCGCTGTCCGACATGACGCCACGGGGCGTCGACAGGATCGAGATGCCGAGGCCATTAAAGACCCGCGGCAGATCGGCGATCTTGGAGTAAATGCGGCGGCCGGGCTTCGACACGCGCTGCACCTGCTTAATGACAGGCTCGCCTTCGTGATACTTCAGCTCGATACGCACGCTATGGACGCCCGGACGAACCGTGTCCAGGGAGTAGCCACGGATGTAACCCTCGCGCTTCAGCACCTCCAGAACGTTGGTGCGCAGCTTCGAGGCCGGGCTGGTGACAGACTGCATGCGGGCCCGCTGTCCATTACGGATGCGGGTCAGCATATCGCCCAAGGGATCGCTCAACGCCATTTCCCGAACCTCCGATTACCAGCTGGACTTCGTCATGCCCGGGATCTGGCCGGTCGAGGCCAGGTCGCGCAGGGCAATACGAGACAGCTTAAACTTGCGGTAAAAAGCACGCGGACGACCGCTCAGCTCGCAGCGATTCCGAATACGGGTCGGGCTGGAGTTGCGCGGCAGCTCGGCGAGCTTGAGGCGAGCGGCGAACCGCTCCTCGGGCGGCAGGGTACGATCGGACGCGATGGCCTTCAGAGCATTACGCTTGCCGGCGTACTGCTTCGCGAGGCGCTCGCGGCGCTTGTTCTTCTGAACAGAACTGGTCTTGGCCATGGGAAGCTCCTGCCGCTCAGTTCGCGAACGGCATCTGGAAGCCCTTCAGGAGGGCCTTGGCCTCCTTGTCGGTCTTCGCCGTGGTGACGATGATGATGTCCATCCCCCGGATCTCGTCCACGCGGTCGTAGTCGATTTCCGGGAAAATGATCTGCTCCTTGAGACCCATGGCGTAGTTGCCACGACCGTCGAAGCTCGTGCCCGACACGCCGCGGAAGTCGCGGACGCGCGGCAGGGCGATCGTGATCAGACGGTCCAGGAACTCGTACATGCGGTCACGGCGCAGGGTCACCTTGCAACCAATGGCCATGCCCTCGCGCAGCTTGAACTGCGCGATGGACTTGCGGGCGCGGGTCACCACCGGCTTCTGACCGGACAGGGCGGTCAGATCGGTGACGGCGGCGTTGATCTTCTTACCATCGGACGTGGCTTCGCCGACGCCCATGTTAATGATGATCTTCTCGATCCGCGGCACTTCCAGGTCGTTGGCGTAGTTGAACTCGCTCTTCAGCGAGGCGCGAACGACGGAATCGTAATGTTCTTTAAGCCTGGCAGCCATAACGCGCCTCACAGGTCGATGACTTCACCGGAAACCTTGGCAAAACGGACCTTGCGGCCGTCTTCCAGGATCCGGTAGCCGACGCGGGTCGGCTTGTTGGTCTTGGGGTCGACATGGGCGACGTTGGAGACGTCGATGAACGCCTCGAGCTCAACGATGCCACCCTGCTGGGTCGGAGTCGGACGCTGGTGCTTCTTGACCAGGTTCACGCCGCGCACCTTGACGCGGTTCTCCTTCGGCAGAACGGCGATCACCTCGCCCTGCTTGCCCTTGTCCTTGCCGGCGATGATGACGACCTTGTCGGCCTTCTTAATCTTCGACATTTACAGGACCTCCGGCGCCAGGGAGATGATCTTCATGAACTTCTTGGCGCGCAGCTCACGCGTGACCGGCCCGAAGATACGGGTCCCGATCGGCTCACCCTGCTTGTTGATGAGCACGGCCGCGTTGCGGTCGAAGCGGATGGCGGAACCGTCGGTGCGACGGATTTCCTTGGCGGTGCGAACGATGACGGCGCGGTGCACGTCACCCTTCTTCACGCGGCCCCGCGGAATGGCCTCCTTGACCGAGACGACGATGACGTCGCCAACGGCCGCGACCTTCCGCATGGAGCCGCCCAGCACCTTGATGCACTGCACCCGGCGCGCGCCGCTGTTGTCAGCGACCTCCAGGTTGGTTTGCATCTGGATCATGGTTTGGCTTCCTTAAGCAAAACAGTTAGACGGCGGCGCCCGACGGGGCGGCGCTTTCCACGACGACGGCCCACCGCTTCCGCTTGGAAATCGGACGGCACTCTTCGATCGTCACCGTGTCGCCAGCCTTATAAGCATTCTGCTCGTCATGAGCAGCATACTTCTTCGACTGCTTAATAAACTTCTTGTACACGGGGTGCATAACACGACGCTCGACCAGCACGATGACGGTCTTGTCGCCCTTGTCGCTCACAACCGTGCCCTGCAAAACACGCCGGGGCATAACGCTTCCCCCTGTCAGGACACGGGCGCAGCGGTTTCCCGCTGGCCCAGGATGGTCTTGATCCGAGCGATGTCGCGCCGAACCTGGCCGACACGCGCGGTATTCTCCAGCTGCCCGGAGGCGCGCTGGAAGCGCAAATTGAACTGCTCTTTCTTCAGCTGCAAGAGCTGGTCCTGCAACTCATCCACGCTTTTCGTGCGCAGGTCGACGGCTTTGGTCATGCCTCAGCTCCCTCACCCAGGCGGGTGATGAATCGGGTCTTAATCGGCAGCTTGGCAGCGGCCAGCTCGAAGGCGCGCTTGGCGAGGTCCGCCGGCACACCATCCAGCTCGAACATGATGCGGCCGGGGGCCACGCGGGCCGCCCAGAACTCGGGCGAACCCTTACCGGAGCCCATGCGGACTTCGGCGGGCTTGCTCGACACCGGCACGTCCGGGAAAATCCGGATCCAGACCCGGCCCTGACGCTTCATGTGACGGGTGATCGCGCGGCGGGCCGCCTCGATCTGGCGCGCGGTGATGCGCGCCGGTTCGACCGCCTTCAGGCCAAAGGCGCCGAAGTTCAGCTGGCTGCCGCCCTTGGTGGCGCCGTGGATGCGCCCCTTGTGCTGCTTGCGGTACTTAGTACGTTTCGGACTCAGCATGGCAATTGCCCTCTAGTATCCGTTCACCCTCAGCGCGCCGCGACGGGCTGCTGATCGGCGCGCTTGTCCTGGGCGAACGGATCGTGCGCCAGAATTTCGCCCTTAAACACCCACACCTTGACACCGCAGGTGCCGTAGGTGGTCTTAGCCGTGGCCGTGCCGTAATCGATCTCGGCGCGCAGCGTGTGCAGCGGCACGCGACCTTCGCGGTACCACTCCATACGAGCGATCTCAGCACCGCCCAGACGGCCGCCGCAGTTGATGCGGATGCCCTGGGCGCCGAGGCGCATGGCCGACTGCACGGCGCGCTTCATGGCGCGACGGAAGGCGACACGACGCTCCAGCTGGCTGGCGATGTTCTCGGCGATCAGCCGGGCATCGAGTTCCGGCTTCCGGATCTCGACGATGTTCAGGCTGACCTCGGAGCCGGTCATGCGGCCCAGATCGGTGCGCAGCTTCTCGATGTCGGCGCCCTTCTTGCCGATCACCACACCCGGACGGGCCGTGTGGATGGTGACGCGGGCCTTCTTGGCCGGCCGCTCGATGATGATGCGCGAGGCGCCGGCCGCAGCCAGCTTGCCCTGCAGGTGCTTGCGCAGGCGCAGGTCCTGGTGCAGCAGCGTGGCGTAGTCGCGGCTGGCGAACCAGCGGCTGTCCCAGGTCCGGTTGATACCGACGCGGAGCCCGATGGGGTTGACTTTCTGACCCATGTTACGCGGTCTCCCCCGTGGCTTCCTCGGCGCGCTCGCGCACCACCACGGTCAAGTTGCTGTAAGACTTCTCGACACGGGCGCCGCGACCGCGGGCCCGGGCATGGAAGCGCTTCATCACCAGGGCGCGGCCCACGGTGGCGTAAGCGACCACCAGACGGTCAACGTCCAGCTGGTGGTTGTTCTCGGCGTTGGCGATGGCCGACTGCAGAACCTTCTTCACTTCGCCGGCGATGCGGCGCTTGGAGAAGGTCAGCATGGCCAGCGCGGTGCCGGCTTCCTTGCCGCGGATCATCTGGGCGACGAGGTTCAGCTTGCGGGCACTGGACTTGATCATCCGGCCGTGCGCCGCAGCCTCGTTGTCGGCGAAAGGCCGTTCAGATTGAGGCTTGCTCATTTTACTTCCTCTTCGCCTTCTTGTCGGCCGCGTGGCCGTAGAAAGTCCGCGTCGGGGAGAACTCACCGAACTTGTGTCCGATCATGTTCTCGGTCACGAGCACCGGCAGGAACTTATGGCCGTTGTAAACGCCAAAGGTCAGACCGACGAACTGGGGCAGGATCGTGGAACGGCGCGACCAGATCTTGATGATCTCGTTGCGGCCGGACGCGCGCGCCTTCTCTGCCTTCTTCAAAAGGTAGCCGTCAATGAACGGCCCCTTCCAGACGGAACGGGTCACGGGTCCTACTCCTTACTTAGAGCGACGACGACGGATAATCAGGCCGTCCGTCTTCTTGTTGCTACGCGTCTTCTTGCCCTTGGTCGGCTTGCCCCACGGCGTGACCGGATGACGGCCACCGGAGGTACGGCCTTCACCACCACCATGCGGGTGGTCGATCGGGTTCATGGCGACGCCACGGACGGACGGACGACGGCCCAGCCAACGGTTGCGACCGGCCTTGCCGATCACGGTGTTGGACTGGTCGGGGTTGGACACGGCACCGATGGTGGCCATGCACTCGCCCCGGACCATGCGCAGCTCGCCCGAGGGCAGCTTCAGCTGGGCGTAACCCTGGTCGCGGCCCACCAGCTGCAGGAACGTACCGGCGGAACGGGCGATCTGCCCGCCCTTGCCCGCACGCAGCTCCACATTGTGGACGATGGTGCCGACCGGGATGTTCTTCAGCGGCATGGCGTTGCCGGGCTTCACGTCGACCTTCTCACCGGCGACGACGACGTCGCCGGCCTTCAGGCGCTGCGGAGCCAGGATGTAGGCCAGGTCGCCGTCCTGATAACGGATCAGAGCGATGAAGGCCGTCCGGTTGGGATCGTACTCCAGACGCTCGACCGTCGCGGGGACGTCGAACTTGTTGCGCTTGAAGTCGACCAGACGGTAACGGCGCTTGTGGCCGCCGCCCATGCGACGCGCGGTGATGCGACCGGTGTTGTTACGACCGCCGGTGCCGCTCAGGCCCTCCGTCAGACGCTTAACCGGCTTGCCCTTGTACAGCTCCGAGCGGTCGACCAGCACCAGCTGACGCAGGCTCGGGGTAATGGGACGGTAAGTCTTAAGTGCCATCGTTAATGCCCTCACACGCCGGTGGTGACGTCGATCGTGTGCCCTTCGGCGAGGGTCACGATGGCCTTCTTGAAGTCGGACCGGCGAGCCACGATGCCCCGGAAGCGCTTGGTCTTGCCCTTCGAGACGATGGTGTTCACGGCCGTCACCTTGACCTTGAACAGGCCTTCGACGGCCTGCTTGATCTCGGGCTTCGTGGCATCCAGGGGCACCCGGAAGGTGACCTGGTTATGCTCGGAGCCCAGGGTGGACTTTTCGGTGATGACGGGCGCGACGATCAGGTCGTACATGCGCTCGGCGCTCACAAACGGCTTCGCGTTCTTGCTCATTTCAGGCGAGCCTCCAACTGCTCGACCGCGTTGCGGGTCAACACCAGGGTGTCGCGCCGCAGGATGTCGTACACGTTGGCGCCCTGCTCCGGCAGCACATCCACGTGGGGAATGTTGCCAGCGGCCCGGACGAAGTTCTCATCCAGGTTGGCGCCGTCGATGATCAGAACCGAGCTCAGGCCCAGGGCGCCGAACTGCTCGACCAGCGCCTTCGTCTTGTGGGTCTCGGCGCGGGCGTCGTCCAGGATGACCAGCTTGCCCTCGGCGGCCTTGACCGACAGGGCGGTCTTCAGGGCCAGCTTGCGGACCTTCTTCGTCAGGTCGTGCTCATGGCTGCGCACCACCGGACCGAAGATCACCGCACCGCCGCGGAACTGCGGCGAGCGAAGGGAGCCCTGACGGGCACGGCCGGTGCCCTTCTGCTTCCACGGCTTCTTGGTCGTGCCGGAGATCTCGGAGATCCCCTTGGTCTTGTGCGTGCCCTGACGGCGCTTGGCCAGCTGCCAGTTCACCATGCGGGCCAGCAGATCGGCGCGGGCCGGCAGGCCGAACACGGCGTCGTCCAGCTCGATCTCGCCGACTTGCTCGTTCTTCAGGTTCTTAACGGTCGTCTTCATGATGCTCAGCCCTCCTGCGCGGCAGGAGCGTCCTGCGTCGGCGCACGGAAGGCGGCCGGGAAGGGAACGCCCTCCGGCAGCTTCTTCTTCACGGCGTCCTTGACCAGGATGTAACCGCCTTCGGAGCCGGGGACGGCGCCGCGGACGAGGATCAGGCCGCGCTCGACATCGACCGAGACGACCTTCAGGTTCTGGGTGGTGACCTGCTCAACGCCCAGGTGACCCGCCATCTTCTTGTTCTTGAAGGTGCGGCCGGGATCCTGGCGCTGACCGGTCGAACCGTGCGAACGGTGCGACACGGACACACCGTGCGTGGCGCGAAGGCCGCCGAAGTTCCAGCGCTTCATGCCACCGGCGAAGCCCTTACCGATGGTCGTCCCGGTGACGTCCACGAACTGGCCAGCGACGAAGTGGTCGACGGTGATCTCCGCACCGACCTCGACCAGGGCGTCCGGGGTCACCCGGAACTCCACGGTCTTCTTCTTCGGCTCCACCTTCGCCTTGGCGAAGTGGCCGCGCTCAGCCTTCGTGACGTTCTTCACCTTGGCCTTGCCCACGCCGATTTCCAGGGCGGTGTACCCGTCCCGGTCTTCGGTCTTGTGGGAGACGACCTGGCAATTGTCGACTTTCAGCACAGTCACCGGCACGTGCTCACCCTCATCCGTGAAGATGCGGGTCATGCCGAGCTTCTGCGCGATCAAACCGGATCGCATTTTAGTCTCTTCTCCTAACAGGGGACATCCTCAGGGGGAGAGGTCCCACAACTCAAACTTACAGCTTAATCTCGACGTCGACGCCGGCGGCCAGGTCGAGCTTCATCAGCGCGTCCACGGTCTGCGGGGTCGGATCGACGATGTCCAGCAGGCGCTTGTGGGTACGGATCTCGAACTGCTCACGCGACTTCTTGTCGATGTGCGGGCTGCGGTTCACCGTGAACTTCTCGACCTGGGTCGGAAGGGGGATCGGACCGCGCACCCGGGCACCGGTCCGCTTGGCCGTATTCACGATCTCGCTGGTCGACTGGTCGAGCACGCGATGATCGAACGCCTTCAGGCGGATCCGGATATTCTGGCTTTCCATCGTCCTAAACCTTGGTTGGAAGCGGTGCCGAATAGCATCGGCACCGCACACCGTCAATCAAATCAGTTGGTACTTATCAGGCGATGATCTTCGCGACCACGCCGGCGCCGACGGTGCGGCCGCCCTCGCGGATGGCGAAGCGCAGGCCTTCGTCCATGGCGATCGGGGCGATCAGCTCCACGGTCACCTGCACGTTGTCGCCCGGCATCACCATCTCGGTGCCTTCCGGCAGCGAGACCATGCCCGTCACGTCCGTGGTGCGGAAGTAGAACTGGGGACG